>JANXWH010000087.1 GCA_025351245.1 Chloroflexota bacterium
ACCGAGCCCTCGGGCCGCAGCTCCGCTCCTCCGCCGACCTCGCGGTCACCTACTACGGGTTCGACACCCGCCGGGCGCCGTTCGATGACCCGCGCGTCCGGCGCGCCTTCGCGCAGGCGATCGACTGGAAACGGATCGTCCAGCTGGCGGACGGGAGCCAGGCGCTCCCGGCAACGAGCATCGTTCCGCCAGGTATCCCCGGACGGAGCGACATGGACTTCCAGCCCACCTTTGATCCGGCGGCGGCGAAACAGCTCCTGGCGGTGGCCGGCTACGCGGACCCGGCCACCTTCCCGGCCGTCACCCTAGTGACGGCCGGGAGCGGCTACGACGACGCAGTCGTCGCCCAGCTCAAGCAGAACCTCGGGATCACCGTCAAGCACGAATCCAATGACTTCGCCATGTTCTTCCAGCGGCTGGGAGCCACGGACGGGCCGCAGTTCTGGGCCTTGTCATGGGTCGCGGACTACCCCTCGCCGTACGACTTCTTGGGGCTTCTGTTGGGCTCGAACCAACCCAACAACTACGGCCGGTGGTCGAACCCAACGTTCGATGATGCGCTGGCCCGCGCCTCGGCGACGACCGATGCTGCCGCCATCCGGGCAGCCTACGACCAGGCCGAGGCGGTGGTCCGCGACGAGGTACCGATCGTGCCCGTCGCCTACGACTCGAGCGCCGCGCTCGCCCGCACCGGCCTGCTGGGGGCCACGACGAACGGCCTGGGGATCCTGCGAATCGCGGGAATGGCGTGGGCTCCGGGAACCCCATGAGCGGTCGCCGATGCGGCGTCCTCGTTGCCGTGCTCATGCTGATGGGTCCGTTGGTCGTGCCGGTGAAGGCGGCTGTCCCAGACTTCGGCACCCCAACGGCTGCTAGCGTCTACGGCACCTCCGTGAGCTTCACCCAGCCCGTCACGCTCGCGGCCGCTCCCAGGCGAGTTGAGGTCCTCCTGGATTTCCCGGGCGCGCTCGGCCCCATCGCTCTGGAAGTCCCGACACCAGGGAGTGGCTCCCAGAGACTCCACTACGACTTCCTGCAGGCCGAAGCGCAGATGTATCCAAACACGAAGATCACGGCCCGCTGGCGAGTCACTCCCCTGAACGGCCCGGCCGAGCTCGGGCCGCCAGTCACAGTGATCTACGCGGACACGACCAAGCAGTGGAAGACGCTCGGTGGCACGCTCATCCGGCTCCACTGGTACAGCGGATCCGCGGCGTTCGCCCAGCGGGCCCTCGCGTTGGGCGAGCAGGGCGTCCGGAAGGCCGCGGATCTCCTGGGCGCCACCGAGACCGAGCCGATCGACCTCTTCGTCTACGGCGACACGCAGTCCTTCTGCGGTGCCCTCCTGATGGGGTCGACCTGCAACGTCGCCGGCAGGGCCATCGTGCAGAATCGGACCATGTTCGGCCTCATCGAGTCGAACCAGGCCGACTCGGCTGAGGTGGCGCGCGTCATCCCGCACGAGCTCACGCATCTCGTGTTCAACACCGCCACCCAGAATCCGTATCACTCTCCGCCGGACTGGCTCAACGAAGGGCTCGCGGTGTATCTCACGGAGGGTGTCGCGTCGTCCTACCGCGCCGCGCTCACCGACGCGGTGGCGACGGGCACGCTCCAGCCGCTGGAGGCGTACAGGATCACCTTCCCTCCCCAGGCGCTGTATGACCGCTTCATCCTCGCCTACGCGGAGAGCGTTTCCGCGGTCGACTTCATGGTCCGGAGATATGGCCAGGCGGCCCTCGTGAAGCTGATTCGCTCGTACGCCGCCGGACGGACGGACGATGAGGCGTTCTCCGCGGCGATCGGCGTTGGCGTTCCGGGGTTCGAATCGGCCTGGCTGGCCGGCCTGGGTGCGACCGCCCCCACGCGGTACGGGCCCCAGCCGGCGCCGACCGGACCGCAGCCGCCGGGCTGGGGTGGCGCGGTGGCCTCGTCTGCGCCGTCCGGCACGGCCGCGTCGTCCGCGCCGGACGCAGCGGCATCCGGCCTCGCCGCCTCTCCGCCGACATCGAGTGGGGGGGCGACGACCGGCGGCGAATCCGGCGGGCCCATCCTGCTCGCCATTGCGGCGGCCGGGCTCGGCGTGGGCGGCCTGCTTGGCTACGTCCGGCGCCGACGCACGCTGCGTGCCGCGGGCGCGCCCGACCCGGATTCGCCGGAGGCTGCCGCATGAACGGCGTGGGTGCCCGGATGAGATCGATTCCCACCTGGGAGATCACGCTCTTCGTCGCCCTCGTCGCGCTCGGCTTCCTCATCGCGGCACAGGTCCGGTCGGAGATGCCCAGAGTTCAGTACACGTCCCAGGAGCGGGCGCCGCTCATCCAGACCGTGACCGACCTCCAGGCTCAGCAGAAGGCGCTCAAGGCGCAGATCCTGGACCTGCGCAGCCGGATCACCAAGGCTGAAACGGGCACGCAGGGCAGCGACGCGATCGCCAGGCAGCTCAACAACGCGCTCTTCCAGGCGCGGCTGTCGGCCGGCCTCACCGCCCTCCAGGGCAGCGGCCTCGTCGTCCAGCTCGAGGATGCCCTGCAGGTTTCCCAATCGGCCGGCGGGGCGGACCTCCTGGTCACTGGGCGCGACGTCCGGACCGTCGTCGAGGAGCTCTGGCTGGCGGGAGCGGAGGCCGTCGCGGTCAACGACGAGCGCGTTGTCTCGACCACGTCGATCATCGACATCGGCGGGTCCCTGCTCGTGAACTCCGCCTACCTTGCGCCGCCGTACCAGGTGAAGGCGGTGGGTCCGGCGAACCTGTACGCGCAGCTGGCGGCCTCCGCCAGCTGGGTGGATTTCGTCGCCTCACGTGCCGGGAAGAACGGGATCCGGCTCGCGATCGCGGAACCGGCCGACCTCGTGGTGCCCGCCTACGCGGGCTCAGTGACGATCCGCTACGCCCAGCCGCCGGCCTCCCCGGCACCCTCGGCGAACCCGTAGATGCGCAGCCCCCGCAGCCAGATTGCCCTCGCAATCGTCGCCCTGCTGCTTGGATTCCTTGTCGTCACCCAGGTCCGGAGCCAGGCGGGCGGGACCGGCCTGGAGGACCGGTCCGCCCAGGACCTGACGCTGCTCGTGGCGAATGTCAGCACCCGCAACGATCAGCTCCGCGGCGAGGTGGCGGACCTGGGCCGGCAGCTGGAGTCGATCGTGGCGGCACAGGCGCGCGGCGACACGTCGGCTGGCCAGCTCCGCGCGGACCTGGTCCGGATCCGGATCTGGTCGGGCGTGGACGCGGCCGAGGGCCAGGGGCTGCGGGTGGTGCTTCGCGGCCCTGCCACGGCGAAGGTTCTCGCGGACCTGCTCAACGAGCTCCGGAACGCGGGCGCGGAGGCGATCGCCGTCGGCGGGGTCCGCGTCGTCCCGGCGACGATCGCGGGCGGGGCGCCCGGCGCCGTCTCCGTCGAGGACACGCTTCTCGAGGATCCGCTGGAGGTCGTGGCGATCGGCAATGCCGCCACGATGACCGGAACGCTCACCCGTGCCGGTGGGCTCGTGGCGCAGGAGCTGGCCACGAACCCGGGCCTCGGGATCGAGGTGACGCCGGCCGACCGACTCCTCGTGCCGGCGACGGCGCGCGACCTGGCACCGCGCGTCGCGAAGCCACGCCTCTGACCCGGGCCGCGGGGTCGCGTCGCATCGCCGGCCGGGCGGCCCGGGCCCGCCGCATGCTACCCTCGCGCCCGATGTACGCAACCGTCACCCCATGATCGCGCCCGTCCCGTTCCGTCTCGCTGATCGGATCGAGCTTCGGCGACCGCACCCCTGCGGTGGCCGGACCTGGGACGTGGACCGCCTGGGGGCGGACCTCGGGCTGCGCTGCACGACCTGCGGACGGCGGATCCTCGTCGAGCGCCGCCAGGTCGAGCGCCGGCTGGTCGCATTCAAGGCCCGCGGCCCGGAGGACGGCGTGTCGTGAAGGAGCTCACCGGCGTGGCGGAGGAACCGGTCTCGGCGCTCGCGGTCTTCCGGAACCGGCCGTTCCTGATCCTCTGGCTCTCGCAGGTTGCGACCCAGGTGGGCGGCAACATGGTCCTGTACGGCCTGTCGGTCGTGGTCTTCACGGCGTCCGGCTCGAGCAGCGCGGTCTCCATCCTGCTGATCAGCTTCCTTGCGCCGGCGGTCATCTTCGGCGCGCTGGCCGGCGTGTACGTGGACCGGTTCGACCGCCGGCTGGTCCTCGTCGCGACGAGCCTCGTGCGCGCAGTCCTCTTCCTCCTCCTCGCCCTCGTGGGCACGAACGTGGGCGTGATCCTCCTGCTCAACCTGGTGGTCTCCATCGCGACGACGTTCTTCGCTCCCGCCGAGCTCAGCGTGATCCCGCGCGTCGTGCCGCGCGCCCAGCTGACGGCGGCGAACGGGATCTTCACCCTGACGCTCAACGCGGCATTTGCGCTGGGCTACGCGCTCCTCGGGCCGCTCGTGGTGGCGATCGCCGGGCCGACGATCCTGATTGGCGTGGTGGCCGTCCTGTACCTGGTCTCGGCGGGGCTCTGCTGGACGCTGGCGCCGGCACCGCCGTTGCCGCTTCCGGCCGGCCACGACACGCTGCACGACGCGGGGGCGGCGGTCGGCTCGGTGATCGGCCAGCTCCGCGAAGGGATCAGCTACATCCGGGCGAACCCGACGGTTGCCTGGGCGCTGACCTACCTGGGAGTGGCCGCGTCGATCGTGGGTATCCTCGGTGCGCTGGGGCCCGGCTTCGCCGTCCACGTGCTGAACCTGACGTCCAAGGACTTCGTTGTCGTCGTCCTTCCGCTGGGGTTCGGCGTCGTCGCTGGGGTGCTCCTGGTCAACGCGATCAGAACCCTGGTCCCGCGCCGCCGGACGATCGAGGTCGGGCTCGTCACGCTGGGGATCTGCCTGGTCCTGATCACGATCGCGAACCCGATCAGCGAACTGCTCCAGCGTCTCAGCGCGGCCCAGCCGGTGTTGGATGCGTCCGCGCTCGTCTCGGTCCTTGCGGTCGTCGTGGCGATCGCGTTCATCGCCGGGATCGCCTATGCGGCAGTCGCGATCCCGGCCCAGACCGAGATGCAGGAGGTGATCCCGGAGGATGTCCGCGGCCGCGTCTTCGGGATCCTCAACACGCTGGTCTCAATCGGCAGCTTCCTGCCGATCATCATCGTCGGCACCGTCTCGGACGCGCTCGGCCCCGCGCCGGTGCTCCTCGCCGCCGCAAGCCTGGTCGGGCTGAGCGGCGTCGGCTCGATCGTCCTGCGAGGGCGGCAACAGCGGATGCCGCCGCCCGGCGTCGAGAGTGAGCTCCCGATCCCCGGCCCCTCGCCGGACGAACCGTGAACCGCGCCCGGCATCTGCGCCCCCGGGTGGCGGTCATCTTCACCGGCGGCACGATCAGCATGACCGTCGATTCGGCGGCGGGCGGGGCGGTCCCGACGCTCGCCGGCGCGGAGCTCCTCGCGCTGGCCCCCGGCATCGAGGGCATCGCGGAGATCGTCGCGATCGACCGCGGGCGGACCCCGGCCAGCCACTTCTCCTTCGCGGACGTCCTCGCGATCGGTGGCGCCATCAACGCGGCGCTGGCGGACCCCGGCCTTGCGGGCGTCGTCGTGGTGCAGGGAACCGACACGCTGGAGGAGACCGCCTTCGGCTGGGATCTCTGCCATGCTGATTCCCGGCCGGTCGTCGTGACCGGTGCCATGCGCAACGCGAGCGAGCCCGGCTGGGACGGCCCGGCGAACCTTCGCGCTGCCGTCCGGGTTGCGGCCCACCCGGCGGCCCGGGGGGCAGGCGTGCTCGTCGTCCTGGGTGGGCGCGTCATCGCGGCCGACGACGTGGCGAAACACCACAGCAGTGCGCTGGACGCCTTCGTGAGTCGCGGTGGCCGGCCGCTCGGGCGAGTGGGGGAGCGAGGCGTGACCCTGCGCCCGCGCGGACCACGCCGCCACGTTCACCCTGCGCCCACCGTGGCCGGCGGCCCCGTCGAGATCGTCGTCGCGGCCCTGGAGACCGACGGCCGAGCGCTGGATCGCGCGATCGCGGGCGGCGCCCGGGGCGTCGTGGTGGCCGCGACCGGCTCGGGAAACACCCACCCCGACCTCCTGCGCGCGGCAACGGACGCGATGGCGGCGGGGATCCCGGTCGCGCTCGCCAGCCGAACTGGCGCAGGTCCCGTCGGGCCGTTCTACGCGTTCCCCGGGGGCGGCGCGACATGGCAACGTGCCGGCGCGCTGATGGCGGGCTCGCTCACGCCGGTCCAGGCCCGCGTCGCGCTCGTGTTCGGGCTCGGCGCCGGGCTGGAGACGGGAGAGCTCCGGGCGCTGCTCGCGGACCCCGCCTGAGACGCCGCTGCCGCAGACGCATCCCGGGATGGGATCGGCGCGGTATCCTCGCCCGGATCAATCCACGGAGGAAGCACGTGACGAGCGGCATGACCCCGGCCAGGCGCGAGTTGAACCATCGCCTCGAGACGGTCAGCTGGGGCCTTTTCCTGATCATGCTGGGCGGTTTCGCCCTGCTCAGGTCCGTGCCAGAGGGGACCTGGCTGATCGGCGCCGGCGTCATCATGCTGGGCCTCAATGCCGTCCGACTCCTGCTGGGGATCCGGGTCAGCTGGTTCACCGTCATCCTGGGGACGGTTGCCCTCCTCTCCGGACTCGGCAGCGTCTATGGCATCAGCATCCAGGTGGGGCCGCTCCTGATCATCCTGATCGGCCTGGCGATCATCGTCCGCGCCCTGGACCGCTCGCGCTGACAGGGCCGCCCGGGCAGGCCCGGGCAGGCGCCGCACGGCGGTGCTATCGTTCCGCCTCGCATCGGGCGGTTAGCTCAGTTGGTTAGAGCGCATGCTTGACATGCATGAGGTCAGAGGTTCAAGTCCTCTACCGCCCACCATCGAATGAAACGCGTCGAGCGGGACGCGCCCCCCTGACCCGGGACCCCAGAGAGCAGCAGGCATCGGCTGGAACCTGCTGCGGCTACCGGCAGGCGGGGTACCACCCGTGAGTGGCCGGAGAACCGGTCCGGGATCCGCCCGTTAGCGCGGAGACCCAGAGCGCGCGACCCGGCGGTCGCGAAATCGGGTGGAACCGCGGGAGGCCGCAGCGGCCCTCTCGTCCCGGGTGGACGAGAGGGTTGTTCGTTTTCAGGGAGGCAGACGGCTATGGCGGACCAGCAGCGACCCGGCGATGCGAGCGCGATCGGCATCGCCGACGACGACCTCGCGCTCGAGGCACCCGACCGGGGCTCGGCGGAGGAGCTCCTCGACGCGGGCGCCCATGCCCCGCTCGATTCGATGCGCCACTCGGCGGCGCACGTGATGGCGGAGGCGGTCCTGGCGCTCTTCCCCGGCGCAGGGCTGGGCATCGGGCCCGCGATCGCGGACGGGTTCTACTACGACTTCGAGCTGCCGCGCCCGCTCACCCCGGACGACCTCGCGGCGATCGATGCCCAGATGCGCGCGAGCATCGCCGCCGACCACCCGTTCGTCCGCCGTGAGCTGCCCTTTGACGAGGCACGTGCGTTGGTCGCCGCCGAGGGCCAGGCCTACAAGGTGGAGATCCTTGACGACCTCGCCGCGAAGGCCGTGGCGGCCGGCGAGGCGCTCCCGGTCACCACCTTCTACGAGCACGGGCAGTTCCGCGACCTGTGCCGCGGCCCGCACCTGGCGTCGACCGGGCTGATCGGCCCGTTCCGGCTCCTCGCGGTGGCCGGCGCGTACTGGCGCGGCCAGGAGTCCCGCCCGATGCTCCAGCGCGTGTACGGCACGGTCTGGGAGACCCAGGAGGAGCTGGATCGCTTCCTGTGGCGCCGCGAGGAGGCGAAGAAGCGCGACCACCGCCGGCTGGGGGTGCAGCTGGACCTGTTCAGCTTCCACGACGTCAGCCCGGGATCCGCCTTCTGGCACCCGAAGGGCCAGCGCCTGTGGCGAACGCTGGAGACCGCGATGCGCGAGCTCCAGGATCGTCGCGGCTACCAGGAGATCGCCACGCCAATGGTGGTGCACCAGAAGCTCTGGCAGCAATCGGGCCACTGGGATCTCTACCGCGAGAACATGTTCCTCATCGAGTCCGAGGGGCAGACCTACTCGCTCAAGCCGATGAACTGCCCCGAGAGCACGGTGATCTACAGGAGCCACCTGCGCTCGTACCGGGACCTGCCGCTCCGGCTCTCCGAGTACGGGCGGCTGCATCGCAACGAGCGGTCCGGGACGCTCTCCGGGTTGACGCGGGTGCGCCACTTCGTGACGGACGACAGCCACATCTTCGTGCGCCCGGACCAGCTCGCCGACGAGATCGAGGCGCTCCTTACCGAGGTGGCGGAGGTGTATGCCTGGTTCGGCCTTGAGCCCCAGGTGAAGTTCGGCACGAAGCCGGACAAGGCGCTCGGCGATCCTGCGCTCTGGGAGCGCGCCGAGGGGCTCATCCGGGAGGCGCTCGACCGTTCGGGCCTGCCATGGACCCTGAAGCCGAAGGACGGCGCGTTCTACGCACCGAAGATCGACATCCACGTCGAGGACGCCCTTGGCCGGTCGTGGCAGACGGCCACGTTCCAGGTGGACCTCGTGATGCTCCCCGAACGATTCGACCTCACGTACATCGACGAGCACGGCCAGCCGCAGCGCCCGATCGCCATCCACCGGGCCGTGTACGGCTCGCTGGAGCGCTTCATCGGGATCCTCGTGGAGCACTTCGCGGGCGCGTTCCCGTTCTGGCTGGCGCCGGTCCAGGTCGCGCTCATCCCGATCGCCGACCGGCATGCAGGTCCGGCAGACGAGCTGGCCGCGCTCCTGCGAAAGCACGGGCTGTACGTGGACGTGGACCGCTCGGACAGCCGGATGCAGAACAAGATCCGGCTGGCCCAGGAGCAGAAGGTGCCCGTGATGGTGATCCTGGGAGACCGGGAGGTCGAAGCGCGGACCGCATCCGTCCGCCGCCGCGATGGCAGCCAGGAGCAGGGCGTCGGGTGGGATGAGCTGGCGGCGCGTCTCGCGGAGGAGGCTGCCTCTCGCGCCGTGTGACGAGGAGCATGTGGTATTCTCCGCCAGCGAACCGCGCCCGCTGGCGCGCGTGCTCTGGCACGCCGTCGACGGGCGCACGAATGACTCGAGAGCACGAAGGGGCCGACGATAAGCCGAGAGTTGCGTGTCAACCAGATGATCCGGATCAGCCAGGTTCGGGTGATCGACGAGGAGGGGACCCAGCTCGGCGTCATGGCGACGGGCGATGCTCTTCGACTGGCACAGGAGCGCGGCTACGACCTCGTCGAGGTTGCGCCCACGGCGTCGCCTCCCGTGACGCGCCTTCTCGACTACGGCCAGTACAAGTACGAGCTGTCCAAGCGGGATAAGGAAGCCAAGCGGAAGTCCCGGTCTGTCGAGTTCAAGGAAGTCCGCCTGAAGCCGAAGATCGGTGTGGGCGACTTCGACACGAAGGTCCGACGGGCAATCGAGTTTCTGGAGGACGGCGACCGGATCAAGGTGGCCGTCCAGTTTCGCGGTCGAGAGCTGACCCACCCGCATCTCGGGCGGGAATTGCTCGCGAAGTTCGCGGACCAGATCAAGGACCATGGCGTCCTCGAGCGGGCACCCCTCCTCGAGGGAAAGTCCATGCATATCACGATCGCTTCGACCCACAAGCCGAAGCCGCGCGAGGCCACCGGCGGGGCAGCCGCCCCGGACGGAACGCCGCAGCCGGACGAGACGGAGGGTGCCGCCCCGGCGGCCGCGGTCGACGCAGCGGGCTCCACGCCCGCCGCACCAGCGGGAGAGTGAGGCCGGCGTGCCGAAGCTGAAGACCCACAAGGGAGCCCAGAAGCGGATCGGGGTGACCGGGAGCGGGAAGCCGATCCGCGTCAAGTCGTGGCGGGGCCACCACCTGGAGCTGAAGTCGTCGCGGCGAACGCGCCGGTATGACGGCAAGGCCGTGCTCGGCAGCGAGCATGCGAGCCAGATCAGGCGCCTCCTCCCGTACCTCAAGAAGGGCTGACCCATGGCTCGCGTCAAGCGCGGCGTCACCGCGCACAAGCGCCACAAGCGCCTCCTCAACGCGTCCGAGGGACGCAAGGGGACGCGCTCGCGGCTGATCAAGCCGGCCCACGAAGCGCTGCTCCATGCGCTCGCCTACGCCACCCGCGACCGCAAGGTCCGGAAGCGCGACTTCCGCCAGCTCTGGATCATCCGGATCAACGCGGCGGCCCGGATCCACGGCCTGACCTACAGCCAGCTCATCCGCGGCCTCCGGACGGCCGAGGTCGAGATCGACCGCAAGATCCTGTCCGACATCGCCGTCCGCGACGACGGCACGTTCGGTCGGATCGTCGAGGTTGCCCGCGGCGCCTGACGGCATGGCCGGGCCAGGGCCTCCCAGGAGGAGTGTCTCCGCTCGTGGACCTCGCCACGCTGACCAGCCAGCTCCGCGCGCTCGGTGAGGAGGCGCTGCCGAAGATCGCGGCCGCGCCGGACCTGGCGGCGCTCGCCGAGCTCGACGTCGCCTACCTCGGACGGAAGGGCGGTGCGCTCTCCGGCCTCATGCGCGGGATCGGGCAGCTTCCCGCCGACGACCGGCCACGTGTCGGCGTCGCGGTCAACGAGGTTCGAGAGGCCGTCGAGGGCGCGCTCGCGAGCGCCCGGCAGCGCACGGCCCAGGCGGCCCTGGCGGCGCGCCTCGCCGCCGAGGCGGTGGACGTCACGACGCCCGGCCGGCCGATCGCACGCGGAAGCCTCCACCCGATCTCTGAGACGATCAGCCGGATCGCGGAGATATTCGGCCAGTTCGGGTTCGTGACCTACGAGGGGCCCGAGGTCGAAAGCGACGCCACGAACTTCCAGATGCTCAACATCCCGCCGGATCATCCCGCCCGGGACCTCTGGGACACGATGTATGTCGACATCGACGGGGGCCTCCTCCGGACGCACACCTCGCCCGGCCAGATTCGCGTCATGCACGCGGAGAGGCCGCCGATCAGGGCGCTCCTGCCGGGCCGCTGCTTCCGCTACGAGGCGGTCGACGCGTCGCACGCGTCGGAGTTCTTCCAGGTCGAAGGGCTCATGGTGGACGAAGGGACGAACCTCGCCGACCTGCGCGGCCTCCTCGACGAGTTCGCCCACGCGATGTTCGGCGCCGGGCGCGCCACGCGCTTCCGGCCGGGCTACTACCCGTTCACGGAGCCGTCCGTGGCATTCGACGTGGGCTGCCTGGTCTGCGGCGGGATGGGCTGCCCCGCGTGCGGACGGACGGGCTGGATGACAATCCTCGGGGCGGGAATGGTCCACCCGGTCGTGCTCCAGCACGGTGGGATCGACCCGGAGCGCTACCAGGGCTTCGCGTTCGGGATGGGCGTCGAGCGGATCGCGATGCTCCGTCACGGGATCGGCGATGTCCGGATCTTCCTCGACAACGACCTGCGCCTCCTGGAGCAGTTCCGATGAGGGTCCCGCTCGGCTGGCTCCGCGACTACGTGGACCTCGACCTGTCCCCGGACGCGCTGGCGGAGCGGCTCACGCTCCTGGGATTCGAGGTCAAGGGCCTCGAGCGCTGGGGCTCCGAGTGGCGCAACGTCGTCGTCGGCGAGCTGCTGACCGTGGAGAAGCACCCGCGGGCGGACCGCCTCTCGCTCACTACCGTCGATGTCGGGGCGGGCGAGCCGCTCCAGATCGTCTGCGGCGCGACGAACATCGCGCCCGGCCAGCGGGTCCCGGTGGCCTTGCCGGGCGCGCTCCTGCCCGGCAACCGCGCCATCGAGCGGACCGAGAAGATGGGCGTGGTGAGCAACGGGATGCTGTGTTCCGGGGACGAGCTCCGGTTGAGCGTGGACGGCGAGGGGATCCTGATCCTGCCCCTCGGGACGCCCCTGGGCACGGCCCTCGCGGACCTCTACGGCGACTGGGTGCTGGACGTGGACGTGAAGCCGAACCGCGGCGACGCGCTCTGCCTCGTGGGGCTGGCCCGCGAGGTGGCGGCCGCCACCGGCAAGGTGGCGCGCTTCCCGGAGATCCTGCTGCGCGAGGATGGCCCACCCATCGGCGAGGTCCTCGCGGTCGGCGTCGAGGACCCGGAGCTCTGTCACCGCTTCGTCGGCCGCAGGGTGAACGGCGTTCGCGTTGGGCCGTCTCCGGGGCAGGTCCAGCGGCGCCTCCTCGCGGCCGGGACGCGCCCGGTCAGCAACGTGGTGGACGCCACGAACTACGCGATGCTGGAGCTCGGCAAGCCGACGCACGCATTCGACGCCGGCGCCGTGGCGCGCGACGCGAGGGGCCGGGCTGCCCTCGTCGTTCGGACCGCCCGCCCCGGCGAGCGCCTCGAGACGCTGGATCACGTGGAGCGCGTGCTCTCCCCGGAGACACTCGTCATCGCCGACGAGAACGGTCCGCTCGCGATCGCCGGGGTCATGGGCGGGGCCGCATCGGAGGTGGGGGAGTCGACGGCCGACGTGATCATCGAGTCCGCGGTCTTCGATCCCGTCAGCGTCAGGCGGACCGCATTTCGGTATGCCCTTCGCTCGGAGGCGAGCCTCCGCTTCGAGAAGGGCCAGGAGTCCCGGCTCGCCCGGATCGGCGCGGACCGGGTCGCCGAGCTCATCGCAGCGTGGGCCGGCGGCCGCATCGCCAGCGGGCGAATCGACACGGCTCCGGACGAGCCCGTGCCGGCCCGGGTCGGGTACCGGCCGGCGCGCGTGGACCGGCTCCTTGGGACGAGTCTGGGCCCGAAAGCGCAGGCTGCCCTGCTCGCGCGCGTCGGCATCGCGACCGAGCCTGCGCCGGACGGGTCCGGGGTGGTCATCGCGGCCGGCGCGACGCCGCGCAGTGTCGCCGTCGCGCCCGGCGAGGCACGCGGCGCGGTCGTGCCCACGTGGCGCCGCGACCTTCTCATCGAGGCCGACATCGCGGAGGAGGTCGTCCGCCTCGCCGGCTACGAGGCCGTCGTGGGGAAGACGCCGGACACGGCAATGCCCCACGTGCGTCCGAACCCGCTGGAGCTGCGCGACGCGCTTCGGCGCGCGCTCGTTGGCGCGGGCCTGACGGAGGTCGTGACGCCGGCGCTCGTGCCCGCATCAGCGGCGGCCGCGCTCGGGTGGCCCGTCCTGGCCGCGGGCGGCGTGCCGGGGGAGGCAGCCGTGGACGGCCCGCTCGTGACCGTCACGAACCCACTGTCCGAGCGCCACGCCGTCCTGCGGCGCGGCCTCGTGGGGAGCCTGCTGGACGTCCTCGCGCTCAATGAGCGGCACGGCCGGGGCGACGTCGCGATCTTCGAGGTCGGGAAGGGCTATGCGCAGGCGCCCGACGGCGCCCCGGCCGAGTGGTGGCGCCTGGCCTTCCTCGTGACGGGCTCCGCCGGTGCCACCGCCTGGAACCTCCCGGCACGCCAGTACGACCTCGACGACGCGAAGGGGATCGTGGAACTGGTGGCCCGGGTCCTGGCGCTCCCGGACCCTGCCTACGCACCGCACCTCGACGGGGCGCCGCTGCATCCGGGACGCGCCGCGCGCGCCGTGGCCCCGGGGGCGCTGGCCGGACTCGTCGGCGAGCTCCACCCGTCGGTCCTGGCGGCATGGGACCTTCGCGCCGAGCGCGTCCTCGTGGCGGAACTCGCGATCTCCGGTCTTTCGGCGGGCCAGCTGGTCCCCGTTCGGGTGGCGCCGGTCGGGCGCTTCCAGCCGCTCGAGCGTGATCTCGCGCTGGTGGTGCCGGAGCCGCTCGCCGCCGCGTACCTGGCGGCGACGCTCCGGGGGGCCGGCGGCGACACGCTCCGGCAGGTCGCGCTGTTCGACATCTACCGTGGCGCGCCGCTGGCAGCCGGGGAGAAGAGCCTTGCCTGGCGCGTCGTCTTCGCCGCCGACGAGCGAGCGCTCACGGACGAGGAGGTCGACGCGGACGTCGCCCGGCTCGTCTCCGCTGTCGCGTCCGCCCACGGAGCTCGCCTGCGCACGTAGGAGCGCGCCTGGCCGTGAGAGGGCCGCAGCTCGGCCCGGTTGCAGGCGCGCCGAGCGCGGACGTATCCTTGCAGCCGTTCCACCGAGAGAGATCGGGGGCCTGGTCGGCGCCATGTGCGCGCCGTGATATGGGGAGTCTGCGTGGACGTCGTCGGCGCCATCCGGAGCCTCAACCTCTTCGACGTGCTCGTGGTCTTCTTCGTCTGCGTCTTCTTCCTTGCCGGGTTCGTCCAGGGGACGCTGCGCAGGCTGATCGGCCTGGCGATCCTCCTCGTCGCCATCCTCTTCGCCCTCAACCTGCGTGACCCGCTGGGCTCGTGGCTGGGCCAGTACTGGACGCAATACCCGAAGGAGTACTCGACCATGCTGGCGTTCGGGGCCAGCTTCGTCGTCATCTACCTTGCTGGCTCGATCCTGGTCCAGGTGTTCTACCGGCGAACCCAGCTCTTCAAGCGATCCACCGTGATCGACGAGATCGTGGGCGGGCTCCTGGGGATCGTCCAGGCCCTCCTGCTGGTTGGCACCATGATCATGGTCCTGGACTCGTTCTTCCGGATTCCGGGCATCGCGCCGAATCCCAACGAGATCGGGGTCTTCCGCGACATCTTCCGCTTCTACGATGTGTCACAGACGGCCATCCTGTTCCGCGACTCGCTGATCCCCGCCTTCCTGGCGCTCTTCGCCTGGATCACACCCGCGGGGCTCCGCGCCCTCTTCGCCTGACGGCCACGGACCGGACGGCAGGCGAGCGTACGCCCGGTCCGTCGGCCGACCTCGCCAGCCTCCTGGCCGGCCCGGTGGTCGCGGCCGCCCGCGGGCTGCTTGGCGCTCGTCTGATCCGCGACGACGGGCTGTCCGTGCGAAACGGCCGGATCGTCGAGGTGGAGGCCTACGGGGGGCCGCTGGATCTCGCATCCCACGCCCACCCCGGGCGGACGGTGCGGAACGCCACCATGTTCGGCCCGTCGGGCCGAGCCTACGTGTACGGTGTCTATGGCATGCACACCTGTCTGAACGTCGTCTGCGGCCCCGCGGACCAGCCATCAGCAATTCTCGTCCGGGCCGTGGAGCCACTCGTGGGCGTGGCCACGATGCGGGAGGCCCGGCTGGCCCGGGGGCTCGCGACCCGGCGGTCCGAACGCGCCGCGCCGGTGCGGGCAGCAGGGCGGGTCGCGCGCCTGCCCGTCGCGCAGCTCGCGAGCGGGCCCGGCAACGTCGGCGCGGCCTTCTCCATCGAACGGGAGGACGACGGACGCGACCTGCTGGACCCGGCGAGCCCGCTCCGGCTGGAGGCGCTGCCGAGCGCCGAGCCACGCCAGGACGTGGCATCCGGGCCCAGGATCGGGGTCGGCTTCGCGGGAGTGGAATGGGCTTCTACGCCGTGGCGCTTCTGGCTCCCGGGCAGCTCCTCCCTCTCCGGCCGGCGAGGACGCTGATGGACGCGAAGTCGATCGCCCTCCTCGAGTTCCCGCTCATCCGCGAGCGACTCGCCGCCGCGGCCGGATTCGGCCCCGGGCGTCGCCTGGCGGAGGCGCTCGCCCCCTCCGCGGATCGGGTGGTCGTGGAGATCGGCCTGGACGAGACCTCGCAGACGCGCGAGCTCCTCGCGGCGAAGCCGCAGGCCGGCATCGGCGGTGCCCAGGACATCGGGCCCGCGGTGGAGCGCGCCGCCCGCGGAGGCCGCCTCGACGCCGCGCAGTTCGCGGCCATCGCGGCGACGCTCGAGGCTGGCTCGCGGCTTCGCGACGCGCTCGCGGGCGATCGGCGGCCGCTGCTGAACGCGCTGGCCCGCGACCTGCACGGCCTGCCGGCCCTCCGCTCCACGCTGGAGCGGAGCTTCGATCCGGTCGGCGATCTGCTCGACACGGCGTCGCCGCGCCTCGGCGGCCTGCGCAGGGCCACGCGGCTTGCGTACGAGCGCCTGCGGAGCCGGCTGGAGCAGCTGGTCCACTCGACGGACGTTGGGGCCGCGCTCCAGGATCCGATCATCACGCTTCGCAACGGCCGCTACGTCGTGCCGGTCCGTGCCGATGCCCGCAGCCGCGTCAAGGGGATCGTCCACGACGCGTCCGGGAGCGGGCAGACGCTCTTCGTGGAGCCGCTCGTGGCCGTGGAGCTGGGCAACGCGTGGCGCGAGGCGCAGGTGGCAACGCAGCAGGAGATCGAGCGGATCCTCGACGAGCTCTCGGCGCTCGTCGGGAGCCAGGCCGGGCCGCTTGGCGAGGTGCTCGGCGCGCTGGCACGGTTCGACCTGTGGAGCGCGAAGGCCCGCCTCGCCGAGGAGATGGACGCGAACCGCGCCGAGGTGGGCGTGCGCCCCGAGATCATCCTCAAGGGCGCTCGCCATCCCGGTCTGGTCGGCCGCGTGGTGCCCATCGACGTGGAGCTCGGCACGGACTTCCGGGCGCTCCTGGTCACCGGCCCGAACACCGGGGGCAAGACCGTCACGCTCCGAACGCTCGGTTTGCTGGCGCTCATGCACCAGGCTGGCCTTCACGTCCCGGCCGACCCCGGGAGCCGGCTGCCGGTCCTCCGCGACGTGTTCGCCGACATCGGCGACGAGCAGTCCGTGGCGCAGTCGCTCTCCACGTTCTCCGGGCACCTCCGGTCGATCGTGCGAATCGCGGAGGCCGCCGGCCCGAACACGCTGGTCCTGCTCGACGAGCTCGGAGCCGGGACTGACCCGACCGAGGGGTCAGCGCTGGCGCAGGCGCTGCTCGACCATTTCCTGCGCGCGGGCGCGCTCGTGGCGGCGACGACCCATTACGCCGAGCTGAAGGTCTACGCGCACACGACGCCGGAGGTCCGGAACGCGTCGGTCGAGTTCGACCTGGAGACGCTCAGCCCAACCTACCGGCTTCGGATCGGCCTGCCGGGCGGCAGCCAGGCGTTCGCGATCGCGGAGCGGTTGGGCCTGCCGTTGCCCATCGTCGACGACGCCCGCGGGCGGCTGACCGAGGGCCAGAAGGCGTTCGAAGAGACGCTCGCGTCGATCCGGGAGGCCGACACGGCCGCGCGGAGGGCGCTCGACCGCGCGCGGGCCGCCGAGATCAAGGCCGCCGAGGCGCAGCGGATCGCCGACGACGAGCGCCGTCGCGCCCGCCGAGATCGCGACGCGGCGGTCGCCGCCGCGCGGGCGGACGCAGAACGGCTGGTGGACGACCTCCGCGCCGAGATCCGCGGGGCACAGCGACGCCTGGAACGCGAGACCGTGACCGCACCCGCGCTGGACGAGGTCATGGAGCGGGCCGAGGAGCACCTGGCGCGACTCCCGCAGCCGGCACCGGCACCCGTGGCGGCCGCGCCGGCGGAGCCGGTGGACTGGCGCGTCGGGGCGCGCGCCCGGAGCCGCACCCGCGGCTGGGAAGGCCGGGTCGTGGCCCTGGAGCGGGGCGGCCGGCGGGCGACGCTCGAGGTGGGTGGAGTGCGCGTGACGGTCGGGGTCGAGGACCTGGTCCCCGCGCTCGTCGACGCGGCGCCCGCCGGCCCGGGCCGCCGGGAACGGTCGGAGGAGGCCGATTCGGGGATCACCGCGCTTCGGCTGGATCGTGCCCGCACGATCGCCTCGTCGCTGGACGTCCGCGGGGCGAGGGTGGACGAGGCGCTCGAGATCGTTGGGCGCTACCTGGAGGACGGTGCCCTGGCGGGGCTGCCCAAAGCCACGATCATCCATGGACACGGGACGGGGGCGCTCCGCGACGCCGTCCGGGCCGCCACGGCGACGCACCCACTCGTCCGCACTTCGAGACCCGGCGAGCGCGGCGAGGGCGGCGACGGCGCGACCGTCGTCACGTTCTAGGCGGCGAAAGCGCGGCTCAGGGCGCCGGCGGGCTCGGGACGGGTGGGCTCGGGCTTGCGTTCGGGTCGAAGGACGGCGACGGCGAAGGCGACGGGACGAAGATGTCGCAGGTCGCGGTCGGCGGGAACGGCGCACCCCACGTCGACCCGTACGGTTTCCAGCCGGGCTCGTAGAAGTAGGAGGTCCGCGTCTTCTCGGGGCCGCCCGCTACGCCCGGACCACCGTGCGCGCGCGCGATCCAGCCATCCGTGTAGGTCCGCCATTTCGGGTAATCGGCCTCGACGTTACTCAAGTCCAGGAAGCCGCGCACCTCCTTCGGGCCCTGGCAGCCGTCCTGCCAGAGCTTCCCGGACACGGAGTCAACAGCGATGCCGACCTTGGTGTTGTCGACCTCGGTGGGTACGGTCCCGTCGATGAACCACTCCTTGACCGTCTTCGCCGAGAACGGCCCCGGCTTCATCCCCGTGAAGGCATCCACCGTCGCCTGAACGACGCCCGGTGGCTGCCGGAAGGTTGCGATCGGCTGGCCCTTCGTGGCGGCCGTCAGGAACGACTGCCAGAGCGAGGCAGCCGACTCCAGCGAGACGACGCCGCCCGGCGGGGCGGAGTTGTCCGAGTTGCCCATCCAGGTTCCGACCACGAACGCGGGCGCCTTCGGGTCCTTCGGCGGCGCCAGGAACCCCATCGCCGCGAGGTCCTTCGTGTCGTTCGTCGTCCCCGTCTTGAGGGTCGCGGGCCGGCGCGTTCCGCCGTCGTAGATCGCCCGCTTGCTCCAGAACGGGTTCTGGGCGGGGTCCGTGTTGCCGGCCAGGATGTCCGTCATGATGAAGGCCGCCTGGGGGCTGACCGCGGCCTTGCCCTGGATCGACGCACCGGCCGGCGGCCAGATCTTCTGCCCGGCGGGGTTGCGAACCTCGAGGATCGTGGTGCGCGGGACCAGGACGCCGCCGTTCGCGATGGCGCCGAAGGCGCTCACCAGGTCGATCATGTGGACCTCCAGCGTTCCGATCCCGATCGAAGCTCCGCCCGTGAACTTGGTCGACTGGTAGCGGATGCCGAAGTCCTGTGAGCGCTGGAAGACGCGCGCCGGCCCGGTCTCGATGGCCGCCTTGATGGCGGGGATGTTCAGCGAGACCTGGATCGCCTGGCGGAGGCGGAGCGGCCCGCGTTCCATCCGGTCAGCGTCGACCGGCGTGTAGCCGCCCCCGAAGTCCGTCACGACGTCCATGAACATCGAGGCGGCAGTCAGGGAGTGGTCCTCGATCCCGACGAGGTAGTTGATCGGCTTGAACGCGGATCCGGGCTGCCGCCAGCCATCCTCGAGGACGTCGAACTGGGGCTGGAACTTCTTGTTGCCCGCCAGGTAGAAACCTGCGCTGCCCGTGTAGGCGTAGACCTGGCCGGTGCGATAGTCGATCGCCGCGAGGGCGCCGTTGTTGACGCCCTTGCCCACCAGGTTCTTCATCCAGTCCTGGTACGGGATCCCCAGCGCCTTGACGTAGGCGGCGGGGTCCTTCGCGTTCGGGCCCCGGGCGCCCGCCTCGGTCCAGGTCTCGGCGAGTCGCTGCATGCGCCAGTCGAGCGTCGTCACCACGGTGAAGCCGCCGGTGTCGATGGCGGGGCAGTTGTCGGCCTTGGCGGCGGTGCACAGGATCTCGCCAAGCTGGTGGCGCACCTGGAGGACGAACTGGGGCGCCAGCCAGCGCTGGTCGGCGGGCGGCGAGAGCACGACCGGCTCCTGCATCGCGGTGTTGTAGTCCGCGGTGGTGTAGGTGCCCACGGTGAGCACGCTGCGCGTCTTCATCAGCTCCAGGATGTAGTTGCGGCGCTGGACGATCTGCGAGCCGGGTGGCACGACGAGGGTCGCCTTGCCGTCGGCGCCGGTCTGTTCGGTCGCGTTCCTGACCAGGTCGAAGTTGGTGGGGGATTGCGGGATCGCGGCGAGGATCGCGGCCTGGGCCAGGGTGAGCTTCCGCAGGTCGGTGATGCCCCAGTAGCCGCGGGCCGCCGCCGCGATCCCGTAGCTGTTGTTCCCGTAGAAGTTCTGGTTCAGATAGGCGGTGATGATCTGGCGCTTGCCCTCGACGCCGGGGAACTCCTGGGTGAGGCGGACCGACTGGATGATCTCGCGGATCTTCCGTTCGTAGGACGTGCCCGCGAACGCGGACTGCGGCAGGAGCCGCGCGCGGACCAGCTGCTGCGTGATGGTCGACGCGCCGCGGGAGTTGCCGCCGAGCGTGTCCAGGCCCGCGGCGAGGATGCCAGCCGGGTCGAACCCGGCATTCTCCCAGAACGTCTTGTCTTCCACGGACGTGGTGGCGTCGATGACCGTCCGGGAGGCCTCGTCGAACGTGATGACGTCGCGCCGCTCGCGGGCGAACGTTGCCAGCTGGACCTTCCCGCTCCGGTCGACGACGCGCGTCTCCTGGTCGAACTGGAGGTTGCTGAAGACTTCCTTCGGGTCCGGGAGTCCCTGGCTGTAATGGCTGAACGCGGTCACCGCGCCGGCGAACCCCGCGATGCCCACCACGAGAATCGACGCGAAGAGGAAGACCGGGAGGGCGATCGCGATCCGTGCGACGTTCGAAGAACCGGAGGTCCGATTGCCGGAGCCGTTCCGGCGGCGGCGCTGCCGTCGGGCAAGGCTGGTCTGCATGGCGTCCTTCACGATAGCATAGGTGGCATGAGCTCCCGACCAGTGCCCCCGGTCAGTCTTGACGTGCCCGCTCCCGGGGGCGTGACGTCGTGAGCGCGACGCGCCTTGCCGGCCTGCTGCCTGACCTGCGCTGGCGGGGCCTGGTCCACGCGGCCACGGATGGGCTCGAGGCACGGCTCGCGGCGGGCACGCCGCTACGGGCATACAACGGCTTCGACCCCACGTTCCACTCGCTCCACGTGGGGCACCTGATCCCCATCTTCGGGCTCGTGCGGCTCCAGCGGTTCGGCGGCCAGCCGGTGGCGGTCGTCGGCGGCGGCACCGGGCTGATCGGGGACCCGTCCGGTCGTTCGGCTGAGCGGCCGCTGCTGGACCGTTCCGCGATCCAGGCCAACGTCCACGCGATCCGCGACCAGCTCGCGCACTACCTCGACTTCGCGCCGGGCCCAACGCAGGCGCTCCTGGTCAACAACCTGGACTGGCTCGGGGACGCCCGGCTGCTCGACTTCCTGCGTGACATCGGCAAGCACTTCACCGTGCCGTACATGCTGGCAAAGGATTCCGTCCAGGTTCGGATGGACAAGGGGCTCTCGTTCACCGAGTTCAGCTACATGCTGCTGCAGGCCGCCGACTTCATGCACCTCCATCGCTCGTACGGAGTGGAGCTCCAGTGCGGCGGCGCGGACCAGTGGGGCAACATCACTGCGGGTCTCGAGTTGATCCGCCGTACCACCGGCCTGCGGCGCCCGGACGCCGATAGGCTCCACGAGCCGGCCCATGGCCTTGCCTACCCGCTGCTCCTCAACGCATCCGGCGTGAAGTTCGGCAAGAGCGAGTCCGGCGAGTCGATCTGGCTCGACCCAGCGCTCACCTCGCCGTATCGCTTCTATCAGTACTGGGTCGACGCCGAGGATCGCGACGTCGGCACGTACCTGCGCTGGTTCACGCTCTTCGATCGAGTGCAGATCGAGGAGCTCGAGGCGGAGCGGGCCGCGCACCCGGAGCGGCGTGGCGCGCAGCGGGCGCTCGCGCGCGACCTGACCGAACGCACGCACGGGCGCGGCGCCGCCGAACGGGTGGCCCGCGTCAGCGAGCTCCTCTTCGGCGGGGACCCGGCGGCGGCCGACGCCCAGACCCTGGCGGACCTCGCCGCGGAGATTCCGGCGGCGCCCTGGCCGGAAGGCGAGCCCATCGATCCGGACCAGCCCGGGCTCGACCTCGTGGAGGTGCTGATCCTCGCCGGCGCGGCGGTCTCGCGGAGCGAGGCGCGGCGCCTGGTGGAGCAAGGGGGCGTCCACGTGAACGGCCGGCCGGCCCGGGATCTCGAGGAACGCTTCACCGCGAACGACCTGCTCGCAGGCCGCTTCCTGCTCGTGCGGCGCGGCAAGCGGGACCAGCGGGTGCTCGTCCGCGGGCAGGGGAGGGCGTGATCGAGGTGGCTCGCGGCCATATCCAGGTGATCGCCGGCTGCATGTTCAGCGGGAAGACCGATGAGCTGCTCCGGCTCCTCCGGCGGGCCGAGATCGCCCGCCGGCGGATCCTGCTGGTCCGTCCGACGATCGACGATCGGACGGAGGCGGAAGTGGTGCGCAGCCGGTCCGGCGCCGCGTACGGCTCCACGTCGGTCAGGGACCCCTCGGAGATCGAGACCCTTGCCAAGGACGCCTGGGCCGACATGATCGCGATCGAGGAGGCCCAGTTCTTTCCGGCAAGCCTCGTCCCGGTCGTGGAGCGGCTGGCGGACGCCGGGCGGACCGTGATCCTGTCCGGCCTGAACACCGATTTCCGCGGCCGCCCATTCGGGCCGATGCCGGAGCTGATGGCGATCGCGGACGGGATCACGTCGCTCACGGCGATCTGCACGGTCTGCGGCGACGAGGCGACCCGGACGCAGCGGTTGATCGACGGCCGGCCCGCCGGCGCCGACGAGCCCGTGGTGGTCGTTGGCGGCCTCGCCTCGGAGATGCCGACGCCGCGCCGGGAGACCTACGAGGCGCGCTGCCGCGCCCATCACGAGCTGCCCTAGCGTTCGTCACCGCCCGCGGCAGCGCCCGCGCGCGTCAGTCGCCGTGGCGCTCCCGGAGCCGATCGATGACGGCCGACGGCGGAAGGCCGCGCTCGGCGAGCAGGACCAGGGCGTGGTAGAGCAGGTCGGCCGCCTCGCCGGCGAGCGCTGCCAGGAGCGCGGTCCGGTCGAGGCCCGCCGCTTCCGCGACGGCGTCGTCCTTGGCGGCCATGAGGACCTCGGTCGCCTCCTCGGCGACCTTGCGCGCGGGGCCGTCGACGCCGGACGAGAGCAGCCGGACCGTGTACGAGCCGGGCGGCCGGGACGCCGCGCGGTCGGCGATCGTCGCCCAGAGCGTCTCCAGCCAGTCGAAGCCCTGGACGGAACGGGAGGGCTGGGGCGACGCCGACGGGGCCGGGAGCAGCCGATCGGGCGGCGAGCCGTCGGGGTCGAAGCAGCTTCGCGTGCCCCGGTGACACGCGGGCCCGACCGGCTCGACGGTCGCGAGGAGCGCGTCGCCGTCGCAGTCGAGCGCGAGGCCGCGCAGGAGGAGGACGTTGCCGCTGGTCTCGCCCTTGCGCCAGAGGCGCCCGCGCGAGCGCGAGAAGAAGTGGACCTCGCCGGTGGCAAGCGTCGCGGCGAGCGCCTCCGCGTTCGCGTGGGCAAGCATGAGGATCCGGCCGTCGACGGCGTCCTGGACCACGACTGGAACCAGGCCATCGGGTCCCCACCGCACGCGATTGACGTCCGTCGCGGGCCCGGCGGGGGAGGACGGCCGCGAGGCGCTCATCTGGCGGCACCGATCACGAGGCGGACCGGGATCCCCGCCGCGGCCATGACCGCCTTGACGTCGGCGATCGAATGGCGGCGCCGGTGGAAGATGGAGGCCGCGAGCACCGCGGAGGCGCCTCCGTCCCGGACGGCCGCCACGAAGTCGTCGGGACCGGATGCGCCGCCCGAGGCGATCACCGGGACGTGCACGCGGTCGGTGATCGCCCGGAGCAGCGGGGTGTCGTAGCCGGCCCCCGTTCCGTCGCGATCGATCGAGGTCACCAGGAGCTCCCCGGCGCCGGCGGCGACGGCGCGCTCTGCCCACGCGAGCGCGTCGAGGCCCGTCGGCTCGCGGCCGCCCTTGACGACAACCTCCCAGCCCCCGCTCGGATCGTCGGGGCCGGACCGGCGGCGGGCGTCGATCGCGACGACCACCGCTTGGCTGCCGAATCGCCGCGCGCAGCGCCGGACGAGGCCCGGATCGCGGACCGCGGCCGTGTTGAACGAGACCTTGTCTGCGCCCGCGCGGAGGACATCGCGCATCTCGGTCACGCTCCGGACGCCACCCCCCACGGTGAGCGGCACGAACGCGCGCCGGGCCGTGCGCTCCACGACCTCGAGGAGCGTGCCGCGACCGTCCGGTGCGGCGTCGATGTCGAGGAAGACGATCTCGTCGGCGCCCTCCACGGCGTAGCGTTCGGCGAGCGTGGGCGGGTCGCCCTCGTCGGTGAGGTCAACGAAGCGGGTGCCCTTGACGACCCGGCCGTTCGCGACGTCGAGACAGGGGATGACGCGCACGCGGAGCATCAGCGGGCCAGGACGGGGACGCGCGTCCGGCCCGACGCCGCGCCGCCAGCCTGGGCCAGCCCCACGAAGTTGGCGAGGAGCCGAAGGCCGTCGCGGCCGCTCCGCTCGGGATGGAACTGGACGCCGGCCAGCGACCCACGCGCGATCGCGGAGACGAACCGGCCGCCGTGGGCCGTCTGGGCAAGGATCACCCCTTCCGAGCCCGGCCCGGGGGCCGCCGCGTAGGAGTGGACGAAGTAGAAGTCGGCATCCTCGTCGATCCCGGCAAAGAGCGAGTGGGCGCGCTGACGTTCCACCTGGTTCCAGCCGATGTGCGGCAGGCGCGGCGCATCGGAGAGGCAGACCGTCCGCCCGGGCAGCACGCCCAGCGTGACGGCGCCGTCCTCGTCGCTGCCTTCGAAGAGGAGCTGGAGGCCGAGGCAGATGCCCAGGAAGGGCCGTCCGGCCGCGATCCACGCCCGGATCGGCGCCTCGAGGCCGCGCCGTCGCAGGCGGGTCATTGCGGGCCCCGCTGCGCCGACGCCCGGCACCACGAGGGCATCGGCGTCCGCGAACGAGTCGGCGCCGTGCGCCAGGACGACCTCGGCACCGGCCGCGGAGAGCGCCTGCTCGATGCTGACGAGGTTGCCTGCCCCGTAGTCGACCACGGCGATCCGCGTCATCCCAGGGTTCCCTTCGTCGACGGGACGGCGCCGGCGCGGCGTGGGTCCTCGGCGACCGCCGCCCGGAGCGCGCGCGCGAGCGCCTTGAAGGCGGCCTCGGCAAGGTGATGGTCATTCCGGCCGGTCCCGCGCAGGTGCAGCGTGGTCCCCGAGGTCCGCGCGAACGCCTCGAGCGCGTGCTCGACGAGCTGGGTCGGCAGGGCCCCGATGCGCTCGCCGCGGAAGGGCAGGTCCACGGTCGCGTATGGGCGCCCGCCGACGTCCACGACCGCGGTCGCGAGCGCCTCGTCCATCGGGACCGACGCCTCCCCGAAGCGCACGATCCCGGCCCGATCGCCAAGCGACTCGGCGAGCGCGGCGCCGAGGACGATCGCGACGTCCTCGGCCGTGTGGTGCTCGTCGACCTCGAGGTCGCCCGTGGCGCGCACGGCGAGGTCAAAGAGCCCGTGGTGCGCGAACGAGGCGAGGAGATGGTCCAGGAACCCCACGCCGGTCCGAACGTCGGCGGCCCCGGTGCCGTCGAGGTCGAGCGTGACCGCGATGTCTGTCTCCCGGGTCCGCCGCGCGACGGTGACGCGGCGACCCTCATGGGCCGCGACTTCGAGCGTGCCGAACGAGGTCGTCATGGCGTGATCTCCTGGGCGGCCGACGCGGCGGGGTGGGGGAGGGCCGGGACGATTGCGGCGAGTGCCACGATGAGGCGGTCGTCCTCGGCCGGGGCGCGGACGGTGAAGCGCAGGTGATCGGCCAGCGGATGCCCCGCCCCGAACGTCCGTGGGACGAGCCCCCGCCGGAACAGCCCCCCGGCAGCGGCGGCGGCCCGCTCGCGATCGCCGAAGCCGACCAGCAGGAAGTTCGTGACCGACGGGCTCGCCGGGGTGCCGAGGTCCGCCAACGCGGCGGCCAGCCGGGCCCGTTCGGCCGAGATGCGGGAGACGTTGTCGCGGAGCGCATCGGGGGCCCGCAGCGCCGCGGTCACGACCGCCGCGGACGGGATGGAGACGGAACCCGGCGGCCGGTAGGGCTCCACCTGGGCGAGGAGCTCGTGACGCGCGATCGCGAACCCAACCCGGAGTCCTGCGAGGGCATACGCCTTGGACGCCGTTCGGACGACCACGAGGCGCGGGTACGCCGCCCGGATCCCGAGGAGCGATGTGCCGACGAACTCGGCATAGGCCTCGTCGAGCACGACGACGGGCGCCACGCGGCCGTCGTCATCGGCGTCGACGAGGAGCTCCGCGAGCAGCTCGGCGATCGAGCCGGCTGGTTCCGGCAGCCCGGTCGGGTTGTTGGGGCTGCAGAGCCAGACGACAGCCGCGTCGCGGGCGGCCTCGCGAATCGCCGGCAGATCCAGGGCGTACCCGTTCGCCGCCGACTGGCGCGGCACCGGGATGGGGCGCGCGGGTCGCTGCTCGGTGAGCACGCAGTACATGGCGTACGTCGGCGTCGGGATCACGGCGCCCGCGCCGGGCGGCAGGAAGGCCTTCGCGACGAGGTCGAGGATCTCGTCCGCGCCCGCACCCACCAGCAGCTCGTCGCGCCCGACCCCGTAGGTTTCCGCGGCGGCGGCGACCAGGCCGCGATAGTCGGATGGCGGGTACTCGGAGATCGGGCGCCCGTACGCGCCGGCCTGGAGGAGCCGGAGAGCGAGGCCCGGCGGCGCCGGCGACGTGTTGAGGTCGAAGCGCACGATCGTCGCTGGCGGGACGCCGTAGCGCTCGCTGACCTGCTCATCGGTTGCCTCCCACGCGTAGCCGGCGGGCAGGGCAGGCATCGCCGCCCTGACGGGGGTCGCGCTCATGCGATCAGCTTCTCGATGGGGAGGACCAGGATCCCGGACGCGCCGGCAGCCTTCAGGCGCGGCAGGAGATCCCAGACGTCGTCGGATCCGACCACCGCATGGATCGCGATCATGCCGGCGTGCGCGAGCGGGATCACCGACGGGCTCTCGAGCCCGGGCAGGAGCGCCGCGAGGTCGGCGAGGTGATCGACGGGCGCGTTCATCATCACGTACTTTCGCCGGCGGCCGGCGAGGACGGCGCCGAGCATGGTATCGAGCCGGTCGATCGCGTCCGCCTCGTCGACGAGACGGGCCGGATTGCCCACCATGACCGCCTCGGACGCCAGGAGATCGCCGATCGGCCGCAGCCCGTTGGTGCCGAGCGTCACCCCGCTCGAGACGAGATCGACGATCGCGTCGGCAAGCCCGAGGCGCGGGGCGACTTCGACGGCGCCGGAGAGCGTGATCACCGTGACCGGGATCCCGCGTGCCTCGAACCAGCGCCGTGTTGCCCCGGGGTGGGCCGTGGCAACGCGAAGGCCGGCGAGCTGCGCGATCTCGCGTTGTGGGGCATCCCGGGGAACGGCCGCCGCGAGCCGGCAGCGACCGTAGCCGAGGGACCGCACGATCGGCAGGTCGGTGTCGGCCTCCGCGAGCAGGTCGCCGCCGGTGATCCCCAGGTCCGCCACGCCGTCGCCGACGAACTCGATGACGTCGTTCGTGCGGACGAACAGGATGTCGAGCGCCACGTTCTCGACGCGGCTGATGAGGCTCCGGTCGCGCTCCTCGAAGATGAGTCCCGCATCGTGGAGCAGCGCGAGCGTCGGCTCCACGAGGCGCCCCTTGTTGGGAACGGCGAGCGTCATCCGGCGCACGGCGGCGCCGGTGGGGCGGTGCGCCACGGTGCCGCGCCCCGCGGTGGCCAGCCCAAGGTCGGCCGCGGTCACCGTGCGGCGCCCGATGGCTCGACCGGCGCGACCCGCTGCCCGCCCGCCTTGGGATAGGACGTCGTGCCCGCGTCGGGGTACGACGTCGCACCCGTCCCGGCGCCGCCGCGGGAGCGGTCGAGCAGGAGCCGGTACCCGCCTTCCCCATGGTTCAACCAGGAGGCGATCCGGGTGATCGTCGCGGTGCTCGCGCCCGTCCGGCGGCTGATCTCGCTGTAATGGAGCCCGGCGTCGAGATGACGCGCGACCGCCCAGCGCTGGGCGAGATCGCGCAGCTCGCCGAGCGTGCAGAGGTCACGCAGGAAAGCGGCGGCTTCCTGGCGGGTCTCCACCTGGAGGAGCGCGTCGAGGAGCGCCTCCAGGTCTGCGGAGCGCCAATCGTCGGCGTGGGACTGCATCGGTCGGTTCCTCGTGATAGCGTAGTAGCGTGCTACAACGCTATCACACCAGCAAGTGAGGGGCAACGGGTCGCCGGCCGGCGCCTTCGAGCTCCTGCCGGCGATCGACCTCCAGGGCGGTCGCGTCGTCAGGCTGCTCCGGGGCGACTTCGGGGCGGTGACGACCTACGGCGAGGATGGGCCGGCCGTCGCGGACGCCTTCGTCGGGCGCGGCGCCCGGTGGCTGCACGTCGTGGACCTGGACGGCGCGCGCGATCCGCGTGCGCGTCAGATCGATCTCGTGGCCGCGATCGTTGCCCGGGTGGGGGAGCGTGCGCGGGTCGAGGTGGCGGGCGGCCTGCGCGACGAGCATGCCGTCGAGGCGTGCCTCCGGGCGGGTGCCGCTCGCGTTGTTGTGGGGACGGCCGCGCTGCGCGACCCGGCATTCGCGGGACGCCTCGTGGAGCAGTTCGGTGCCGGGCGGATCGCGGTCGCCCTCGACGTTCGCAAGGGCCTGGCCGTGGGGCAGGGCTGGGTCCCGGGCGCGGAGGGCGTCGCGCTCGCAGACGCACTGGAGCGGCTTGCCGACGCGGGCGTTCGCATCTTCGAGGTGACCGCGATCGACCGCGACGGAACGCTCGACGGCCCCGATCTCGCGATGCTCGGGGGGCTCGTGAGACGGGCACGAGGCGAACTCATCGCGTCCGCGGGCATCGCGAGCGCCGCGGACATCACGGCCGTTCGGGCGCTCGGGTGCGCGGGCGCGATCGTTGGCCGCGCGCTCTACGAGGGCCGCGTCAGCCTGGAAGACGCGCTGGCGGCGGCAGGCTGACGCCCGGAGCCGGTCGCGCGAGCCACGCGGGGAGCCGTCAGTGTGCGCTGGACTCCTGCTCCTTGCGATGCGCCTCGATCACCTTGTCGCCGATATGTGCCGGCACATCCTCGTAGTGGTCCAGGGTGGAGGAGAACGTGCCCCGCCCGCCCGTGATCGACCGCAGCTCCGTCGCGTAGCTGAACAGCTCCGCCTGGGGGACATGGGCCGCGATGACCTGCATCCCGTCGCCCATGACGTCCATCCCGAGCACCCGGCCGCGGTGGCCGTTGAGGTCGCGGTTGACGTCGCCCATGAAGCGCTCCGGGACACGGATCTGCACGGCCATGATCGGCTCCTGGAGCACGGGCCTGCAGTCCATGACGCCCTTCTTGAGCGCCATCGACGCAGCGATCTGGAACGAGAGGTCATTCGAGTCGACCGTGTGGAAGGAGCCGTCGTAGAGGGTGGCCTTGAAGTCGATGAGCGGATAACCCGCGAGGACGCCTTCGACCGCCGCCTGCCGGATCCCCTTCTCGACGCCGGGGAAGAAGTTCTTGGGCACGGTGCCGCCGACCACGTGCTCGGCGAAGGCGACGCCGCCGCCCGGGTTCGGCTCGATCTCGATCCAGACGTGGCCGAACATGCCATGCCCGCCCGTCTGCTTCTTGTACTTGCCCTCGACCTTGGTCCGGCCGCGGATGGTCTCGTGATACGGGATCCGCGGCGTATGCGTGGCGATCGCCGAGCCGAACTTCCGCTTGAGCCGCTCCCCGATGACGGCCACGTGCGTCTCGCCAATCGCGAGGAGAAGCTGCTCGCCGGTGGCGCTGCGCTCGACGCGCGCGCACGGCTCCTCCTCGAGCATTCGCCCGAGAGCCGGCCCCATCTTGTCCAGGTCGGCCTTCGTCACCGGCTCGATCGCGACCACGAGCGTCGGATTCGGGTACACCGGCCGGTCCAGGACCAGCGGGCGTTCCTTCGAGGAGAGCGTGTGGCCGGTCGCGGTGGCGCTGAGCTTGGCGACCGCCCCGATCTCGCCGGGCCGGAGCTCGCCCGTGGGCTCCTGATCCTTCCCGTGCAGGCGGAGGAGCTGGCCGATCCGCTCGTCCTCGCCTTTCTCAGCGTTCCAGGCGTGGCTCTGGCTGCGCAGCGTGCCCGAGAGGACGCGAAGGTAGGTCAGCCGGCCCACGAACGGATCCGCGGTCGTCTTGAAGACGCGCACGAGGAGTGGGCCGTCCGGGTCGGGCGCGACCTCGATCGGGTCGTTCGTCTTCGGGTCGTGCGCGACGACGGGCGGCTCCTCCGAGGGGGCCGGCAGGTAGCGGACGATGGCATCGAGGAGGCCGCGCAGGCCGATTCCCTTCGTCGCCGAGGCGACGAGCACGGGCGCAAGGATCGAATCCCGGACCCCGCGATGGAGGCAGGCGTCGAGCTCCGCGTCGGTGATCTCTTCGCCCTCGAGGTACTTCGTCAGGATGTCGTCGTCCGCCTCGGAGGCGGCCTCCAGGAGCTGATCGCGCCGGGCCGCGACCTCGGCCTCCATCTCGGGCGGGATAGGGACCTCCACCTCCTGGCGGCCGTCCCAGTGGTACGCCTTCCGGTGGACGAGATCCACGTACCCGCTGAAGGCCTCCGCCTTGCCGAGGGCGAGTTGGAGCGGGGCGATCTTGTTGCCGAACTCGGCCCGCAGCGCGTCGACGGCGGCCCCCGGCTCGGCGTTCTCGCGGTCGCATTTGTTGACGACGAAGAGCGTGGCCGTGCGGTTGGCCCGCGCGAGCGAGACTGCCGTCTCCGTGCCTGCCTCGACGCCGCCCGTGGCATCCATGCAGATGAGGGCCGCGTCCGTCGCCTGGAAGCCTGCCACGACCTCCGCCACGAAGTCCGGGTAGCCCGGCGTGTCCACGAGCGTGACGACGTTACCCTCGTCGTCGAGCGAGGCCACGCCCAGCGACAGCGAGATGTGGCGCTTCTGCGCCTCCGGCTCCGTGTCCATGCTGGTGGTGCCGTCCTCCACCCGTCCGAGGCGGGAGATGGCTCCCGTCCGGAAGAGGAGGGCCTCGGCGAGCGTCGTCTTGCCGGCGCCGGAATGGCCGGCCAGGACGACGCTTCGCAGGTGGGGGAGATCAGCGCTCTTCGTCGTCGCCATTGTCTGGGTCAACCTCACGCAGGGAGCGGGCAAACGGGTGGTCGAGACGCTCGCCCCCGTCGCCGGCCAACGCCGTGGATCGGGCGGGAGCGGGGTTCCGCCAATCATAGTCCGCTATACTTCGGCCCGATGTCCGGTCACTCCAAATGGTCCCAGATCAAGCGCCAGAAGGGCGTCAACGACGTCAAGCGCGGCGCCATCTTCACGAAGATGGGCCGCGAGATCGCGGTGGCCGCGCGCGCCGGCGGTGGCGACCCCGACGGCAACTTCCGGCTCCGACTGGCGATCGAGAAGGCGCGCGCGGCGAACATGCCCGCCGAGCCGATCAAGCGCGCCATCGAGAAGGCCACCGGCGGCGGCGAGGGCGAGCAGTTCGAGGAGATCATCTACGAGGGCTACGGCCCCGGCGGCGTTGCGCTCCTCGTCGAAGCCGCGACCGACAACCGCAACCGGACCGCGGCCGAAGTGCGCTCCATCTTCACGAAGGCAGGCGGCCAGCTGGCGGTTTCCGGCGCGGTGGCCTGGCAGTTCGAACAGCGCGGCGTCATCGCCGTGCCGCTGGCCGGCATCGATCCGGACGAGGTGACGCTCCTCGCGATCGACGCGGGCGCCAGCGACGTGGAGTCGGACGCGGATCCGCTCGAGATCTACTGCGAGCCCGGGGACCTCGAATCCGTCCGGAAGGCGCTGGAGAAGGCCGGGGTTGCGATCGAGAGCGCGGACCAGGCAATGCTGGCAAAGCAGACCATGGCGGTCGACGCGGCGAAGGCACGCCAGAACATCCGGCTCGTGGAGCACCTGGAGGACCTGGAGGACGTGCAGCGCGTCACGAGCAACCTCGAGATCTCGGAAGAGCTCCTGGCCGAGGTCGCCGGGTGACCGGCGGGGCGGTCGGCTCCCGGTGATCGTCCTGGGGATCGATCCCGGGACGGCGGCGCTCGGCTACGGAATCATCGATCGAACCGGCAGCCGCCTGCGCGCGATCGATCACGGCGCCTTCCACACCTCGGCGGACCTGACGCTGCCCGAGCGGTTGCTCGCGATCCACTCGTTCCTGCGGGACCTGATCGAGCTGCACGGGCCCGCGCTGCTCGGCGTGGAGCGCATCTTCCACAGTCGCAACGTGCAGACCGCCCTCGCGGTGGGCCATGCCCGCGGGGTGGTCCTGCTGGCCGCAGCGGAACACCACATCGAGGTCCGCGAAGCAACCCCGTCGGAGGTGAAGGTCGCGGTGACCGGATACGGCTCGGCCGACAAGCCGCAGGTTGCCAGGATGGTCGCCACGATCCTCGGCCTGACGGAGGTCCCGACGCCGGACGACGCCGCAGACGCCCTGGCGATCGCAATCTGGACCGCGCATCGCGAGCGGCCCGGCGAGCGCCTCAACGCCGGACGCCTCGACCGGGGCGCGGTCGCGCCGAAGGCGACCGGTGAGAACCCCTACGAGCGCGCAGTCCGCGAGGCGCTCCGCGACGAGAAGCGGGCGCTCGAGGAGTGGGCCGGGGCGCCGCCCGAGCCAGTCCGATGATCGCGTCGCTCGACGGCGTGGTGGGCGCGGTCGCGGCGGATTCGCTGGTCCTCGAGGTGGGCGGCGTCGGCTACCGGATCTTTGTCGCGCCCGCGGTGCTCGCCGCAGTCGAGCCGGGACGGCGCCTCAGGCTCCACACCCACCACCTGGTCCGCGAGGACCTCCAGGCGCTCTACGGGTTCCGGACGCCGGAGGAGCTCGGCTTCTTCGGGCTCCTGCTGACGGTCACCGGGGTCGGGCCGAAGGTGGCGCTCGGCCTGCTCGGGAGCCGCCACGTGGCCGACCTCCAGCTCGCGATCATGGCCGACGACCAGGGGCTCCTCACCGCCGTTCCCGGGGTCGGCAGGCGGCTCGCCGCTCGGATCGTGCTGGAGCTCCGGGAGAAGGTCGCCGCGGCCGGAATCGCGGCAACGACACCTGGCGGGGTGGGCGCGGGCACGCTGCTGGCCGAGGGCGACGTCGTGGGCGCCCTCCAGGCGCTCGGGTATACGCTCGCGGAGGCGCGCGAGGCGGCCCGCCACGCCCGGGCCGGCGGCGCCGGCACCGGCTCGCTCGAGGACCGCGTCAAGGCGGCCCTCCGGTCGCTCTCGGGCGGCTGAGCCCCGCGGCGACAGATCGAACATCCGTGCGAAAGCGCTGCTCGGCGTGGTAGACTCCGGGCGATGACGGACGGCCACGGCTTCCTCGCGGCGGACCTCCTCGACCCGGAGGAGATCGCGGTCGAGCGCTCCCTGCGACCCCGGTCGCTGGACGAGTACCTCGGCCAGCGCGAGGTGAAGGCGGGCCTCTCGGTCCTCCTGCAGGCGGCGCGCCAGCGGGGAGAGGCGGCCGACCACGTCCTCCTGCACGGTCCGCCGGGCCTCGGCAAGACCACCCTCGCCACGATCATCGCCCGGGAGCTGGGCGTGAACATCCGCTACACGTCGGGGCCGGCGATCGAGCGGGCGGGCGACCTCGCGGCCGTCCTCACCGCCCTGGACGAGCGGGACGTCCTCTTCATCGACGAGATCCACCGGCTCAACACCGCGGTGGAGGAGATCCTCTACCCGGCGATGGAGGACTGCGCCCTCGACGTGATGATCGGCAAGGGGCCGTCGGCCCGCTCCCTGCGCCTGACGCTCCGGCCGTTCACGATCGTCGGCGCCACCACGCGGGCCGGACGGATCAGCGGGCCGCTCCGCGACCGCTTCGGGGCGGTCTACCGGCTGGACTTCTACGCCGAGGAGGACCTCCGGGCCATCGTCCGCCGCTCCGCCGCGATCCTCGGCCTCGAGGTCACGGACGATGCGGCGGCCGCCATCGCCGCCCGGGGCCGGGCCACGCCGCGGATCGTGAACCGGCTCCTCAAGCGCGTCCGGGACCACGCCGAGGTCCACGGCGACGGCCGGGTGACGCGGGCCGCGGTCGACGAGGCGATGGGCGTCCTCGAGATCGACGCGGAGGGGCTGGACGCCACGGACCGCCGGCTACTCGCCGCGATCGTGGGGAAGTTCGGGGGCGGGCCGGTCGGCGTGGCCGCGATCGCGGCGATCCTGGCCGAGGAGACCGAGACGATCGAGGACGTCTACGAGCCGTACCTGCTCCGGATCGGCTTCCTGGATCGGACCCCTCAGGGACGCGTGGCCACGGACCGCGCGCGGGCGCACCTGGCCGCCCTGGGCTATGACGTGCCGCCGCGGCGGACCCAGCGCGAGCCGAGCCTCTGGGAGACCACCGCACCAGGTGGTCCCGCGCAGGGTGCCGCCGCGCCCGTCGACGAGGCCTGAGCCGCGCGTGACGGGCGCGGCCCGCTTTGAGGTCCTCGTGCCACCGCCGGCCGACGGCTCCACGCGGGCGCGGCTGGGCAGGCTCCACCTGCCTCGCGGCGTGGTGGAGACGCCGACCTTCATGCCGGTCGGCACGAACGCGACGATCAAGGCGCTCCACCCCGACGAGATCGAGGAGACCGGTGCCCAGATCATCCTCGCCAACACGTACCACCTCTACCTCCGGCCGGGGCACGAGCGGATCGCCCGGCTCGGCGGCCTCCACGAGTTCATGAGCTGGCCACACCCCATCCTCACGGACTCCGGCGGCTTCCAGGTGGTCTCGCTGGGCGACCTCAACGTGATCGACGACGATGGAGTCACGTTCCAGAGCCACCATGATGGGTCGCGCCACCGGTTCACCGCGGAGCGCTCGATGGAGATCCAGGCGGCGCTGGGTGCCGATGTGGCAGTCGCGTTCGACCAGCCGGTCCCGCCTTCCTCCACGGATCTGCGCGACGTCGCGATCGCCACGGAGCGGACGCACCGCTGGGCGCTCCGTTCCCTGGAGGCGCACCGCCGCCCGGACCAGGCGCTCTTCGGGGTGATCCAGGGCGGCCTTGACCCGGCCCTCCGGCGGCAGTCCGCCGCTTTCATCGCGGGGCTCCCGTTCGACGGCCTCAACATCGGCGGCCTGGCCGGCGACGAGACGCCCGCCCAGCGCGAGGCTGTCCTGGACCTCGTGGTCCGCGAGCTCGACGGGGATCCGCGCGTCCGCTACCTGATGGGCCTCGGCTCGCCCGCGGACCTGCTCGAGGCGGTCCATCGCGGCGTTGACCTGTTCGACTCCGTGCTGCCGGCGAGGGTGGCCCGCAACGGTCAGCTCTGGGTTCCGGGCGGCCGGCTCAACATTCGCAACGAGCGCTTCCGCGACGACCCGGGGCCGGTCCAGGAGGGTTGCCGATGCCTGCTCTGCCGGCGCTTCAGCCGGGCCTACCTCGCCCACCTGTTCCGGGCGGATGAGCTGCTGGCATACCGGCTCGCGACTTGTCACAACCTCACCTTCACCCTAGACTTCATGGCCGGGATCCGGGCAGCCCTGCGCACCGGAGACCTCCCTGAACGCCTTCCGGAGCTGCGCCAACACGCACCCCGGCGAAGTCACGATGCATCGGCAGTGCAGCTCGCGTGAAGGCCAGGTCGGTACCCTTGAGTTCCGCGGAGGCGTTCGACGATGGGTCAGCGAGACCGTCCCCACCGCGAGGTGAAGAAGAAGTCCAAGGCTCCGGAGGCGAAGCCAAAGCTCCAGCCGTTCCTCGAAGTGCCGCAGAACGTCGAGCTCATCAAGCCGAAACGCAAGCCGCGCACGGTCGTCGAGGAAGAGCCGGAGGGCTGAGCAGCCGGACGGGCGCGTCATCGTCCGTTCCGTCGGGGCCGACCGAACCAGACAGGAGCACGACGAGATGGCGATGACGGAGCGGAGTGGGGCATCGGCCGCGGAGCGCACGAAGGCGGTCGAGGCAGCGATCCTCGCGATCGAGAAGCAGTTCGGGCGCGGATCGATCATGAAGCTCGGCTCATCCGAACGGCAGCAGGTCGACGTCATCCCGACCGGCTCGATCGCCCTGGACCTGGCGCTCGGCGTCGGGGGCATCCCGCGCGGCCGGGTCACGGAGGTGTTCGGCCCTGAGTCGTCCGGCAAGACCACGCTCTGCCAGCACGTCATTGCGGAGGCGCAGCGGCGCGGGGGCGTGGCCGCCTTCATCGACGTGGAGCATGCCCTCGACCCCGGCTATGCCCGCGCCTGCGGCGTCAACGTCGATGAGCTCCTCGTCAGCCAGCCGGACACCGGCGAGCAGGCCCTCGAGATCACGGAGACGCTCATCCGTTCCGGCGGGATCGACATCGTCGTGGTCGACTCGGTCGCGGCGCTCGTTCCTCGGGCCGAGATCGAGGGCGAGATGGGGGACAGCTTCGTCGGCATCCAGGCCCGCCTGATGAGCCAGGCCCTTCGCAAGCTGGCGGGCGCCGTCAGCCGCTCCAACACCTCGCTCGTCTTCACCAACCAGCTGCGCGAGAAGATCGGGGTCATGTTCGGGAACCCGGAAGTCACCCCCGGCGGTCGCGCCCTCAAGTTCTATGCCACGGTGCGGCTCGACATCCGGCGTGTCGAGACGATCAAGAGCGGCACGGAGTCGATCGGCAACCGGGTTCGCGTCAAGGTCGTCAAGAACAAGGTCGCGCCGCCCTTCCGGGTGGCCGAGTTCGACATCATGTACGGCGACGGGATCAGCCGCGAGGGCGGCCTCCTCGACGTCGGCGTGGCGATGGACGTGGTGACGAAGACGGGCGCCTGGTTCACCTTCGGCGAGACCCGCCTGGGCCAGGGCCGGGAAGCCGCGAAAGGATTCCTGCGCGATAACCCGGCCGTCGGGGCCGACATCGAGACGCGGATCCGGGCCAGCATGGCGAGCGTCGCCATTCCCGTCGAGGGCATTTCCGAGGCCGAGTAGCGGCCCGGCGCAGCATGCCCCGCACCCCCCGGGAGTCGCTCGCCGATCGCCGCTCGCGCCGGGCAGCCGTCGACGACCCTGCCGACGTGCTGGCGGCCGCCGCGCGCTTCCTCGAGACGCGCCCGCGCTCGTCGGACGAGGTCCGGCGCCGGCTGCGCGATGCGGGCTACCGGGCCGATCTCGTAGAGGGCACGCTGGACCGGTTGACCGGGCTCGGCTACCTGGACGACGCCGCGTTCGCGCGCGCCTGGGTGGAGTCGCGGGATCGGGCGCGACCGCGCGGGGCGCGCGCCCTCCGTTACGAGCTGCGCCGAATGGGCATCGCGGCGGCGGATGCGGAGGCGGCGCTCGCCGCACGAGAGGCGCGCGCCTCCGGCGCTGATCCCGACGATCCGCGGCTGGTGCCCGGGGCGGGGGAGCGGGCCGCCTCGGAGGCGTCCGATGACGCGGCCGCGGCGCGGCTCCTCGCCCGGAAGGGCCCCGGCCTCCTCCGCGAGCACGACCTTCGGAAGCGACGCGCAAAGGCGTATGCGCTGCTCGCTCGGGGCGGATTCGATCCCGGGACGGCCGGGCGGGCGTCGGTGGCCTGGCTCGCGGCGACCGGCACGATCTCCCCTGACGACGAGGAGCCCGCCACCGAGCCGTGAGCGTGGCGGGCGCCGGGAGCCATGCGGGCAACCCGCGCGGGGCCGCCCGGCCCGTTTCGTGCCCGATCCGTGCCCGAAATGGGGCACGTTTGACCCTCCGGCCCGCTGGCCGTAGGCTACGTGCACCAAAGTACGGCGCCGCGGGTGCGACGCCGGTTGTCACGTTCCGACTCATCCATCGCGGCGAGCCCACGCCGAAGCCCGGTCCGCGTATTCACCCGAGGTCAGCGGGCCGGTCCCGACGTATCGCCGTTCCCGAACGATCACTCGCCGGCCGCTCACCCGGCCGGTCGGGAGGCGACAGCATCATGGAGAACCCCGTCGTCGCGGCGGTGGCCCTTGTCGTGGCCATCGTCGGCGGCCTCGCTCTCGGATTCGTCGCGCGCGGCGTCGTCGCGGCACAGGCGGTCCGAGGAGCCCAGGACAAGGCCGGCCGCATCGTTGCCGAAGCCCGCACCCAGCAGAAGGACCTGATCCTCGAAGCAAAGGACGAGAAGCTGCGCTTCCAGCGCGAGGCGGAGGACGAGGCCCGCGCCAAGCGCGCCGAGCTCAGCGGCCTGGAGCGCCGACTCCTGACTCGCGACGAGCAGCTGGACCAGCGCACGGACATGCTGGAGCAGCGAGATCGCAAGCTGCTGGAGAAGGAACGCGACTTCGACCGCACCCGGGAGGAGCTCGCTGCCTCTCGAACGGAGCAGATCGCGGCGCTCGAGCGCGTCAGTGGGATGAGCGCGGAGGACGCGAAAGCCGTCATCCTCGACACCGTCCGCGCCGAGGCCGAGAACGACGCCGTCCGCCTCGCCCGATCGATCGAGCGCAAGGCCCGCGACGAGGCCCAGGACAAGGCGCGCGAGGTGATCGTCACGGCCATCCAGCGGGTCGCCGCCGACCACACCGCGGAGCACACCGTCTCGGTCGTGCACCTTCCTTCGGACGAGATGAAGGGCCGGATCATCGGCCGCGAGGGCCGCAACATCCGGGCGCTCGAACAGGCGACCGGCGTGGACCTGATCATCGACGACACGCCCGAGACGGTGATCCTCTCGGGCTTCGATCCCGTGCGTCGCGAGATCGCCCGTATCGCGCTCACCAAGCTGATGGCCGACGGCCGCATTCACCCGGGCCGGATCGAGGAGGTCGTCGCAAAGGCGCGCGCCGAAGTGGACCTGGTGATCCGCCAGGCCGGCGAAGCGGCCGCCTACGACGCCGGCGTGCCCGGCCTGCCCTCCGAGATCACGCGGCTCCTCGGCCGCCTCAAGTACCGGACGAGCTACGGCCAGAACGTGCTGAACCACGTCATCGAGACCAGCCGGCTCGCCGCGATCATCGCCGCGGAGCTCGGCGCCGACGTGCTGGCCGCCAAGACCGGCGGCCTCCTCCACGACATGGGCAAGGCCATCGACCACGAGGTGGAGGGCCCGCACGCGGCGATCGGCGCACAGGTCGCGCAGCGCCACAACCTCTCCTTCAAGGTCGTGAACGCGATCGCGGCCCATCACCAGGAGGTGGAGTACGCCTGTGTGGAGGCGCCGATCGTGCAGGCCGCCGATGCCATCAGCGCGTCGCGCCCAGGCGCGCGGGGCGAGTCCGTGGAGCTCTACCTCAAGCGGCTCGAGGACCTGCAGGCGATCGCCGGGAGCTTCGCCGGGGTTGACCGCTCGTTCGCGGTCCAGGCGGGTCGCGAGGTGCGGATCCTCGTCCGGCCCGAGGAGATCGACGACCTGTCGGCATCCCGCCTCGCCCGGGACATCGTCAAGAAGATCGAGGAATCGCTGACCTACCCGGGCCAGATCAAGGTGACGGTGATCCGCGAGACCCGTTCCGTCGAGTACGCGAAATAGCGGTGGCCGACTCGCGGGCGCCGCGCCGCTGCCGGATCCTCATGATCGGCGATGTGATCGGCCGCCCGGGCCGCGAAGCCATCGAGCGCGAGCTGCCCGGCCTGCGCGACGTCTACGGGGTTGACTTCGTCACCGCCAACGGGGAGAACCTCGCGGGCGGGATGGGTCTGACCACGCCTACCGCCGAGTCCCTGTTCCGGGCCGGCGTGGATGTCATCACGTCCGGGAATCACATCTGGGACAAGAAGGAGATCCTGCCGGCGCTCGATCGAGACGAGCGGATCCTGCGACCCCACAACTACGGGACGGATGGCGTGCCGGGCCGCGGCTGGGGCGCGTACGTGGCAGCCGACGGGACGGACATCGCCGTCCTCAACTTCCAGGGCCGCACGTACATGATCCCGATCGAGAACCCGTTCACCGATGCCGATCACCTCCTGGACGAAGGCGCAGACGCGCTGCCGCCGGTTCGGCTCGTCGACTTCCACTGCGAGCTGACGAGCGAGAAGAACGCCTTCGGGCTCCACCTCGATGGGCGCGTGAGCGCGGTGGTCGGAACGCACACGCACGTCCCGACAGCGGACGAGCGGATCCTGCCGCGCGGAACGGCCTACCAGAGTGACCTCGGCATGACCGGGCCGCTCCACAGCGTGATCGGCTTCGCGCCGGCCACCGTCCTGCCGCGCTTCATCAATGGGCTGCCGACACGGTTCGAGGTGGGTGGCTGGCCGGTGGTCCTCAACGCGCTCCTGATCGACGTGGACCCCGCCACTGGCCGGGCGCTCACGGTGGAGCGCGTCCGGCGGATCGTCGAGGCCGCCTGATGGGCCGCGGCCGCCGGGCGCCGGGCGCCGGGCGGATCGTCCCGCCAGGGCCGACGGTGGTCGACCTGCACGCGCACACGTGCCGCTCGGACGGGCTGCTGGAGCCGTCCGCGCTGGTGGCGGCCGCAGCCGCCGCGGGCGTCCGGACCCTCGCGATCACGGACCACGACACGCTGGCGGGCTACCGGGACCTGGTCGCGCCGGGTGCGGGGCCACTTCCGCCCGGGCTGGATGTGCTCCCCGGCGTGGAGATCAACGCCATGGCCGGCGGTCTCAACCTGCCCGACGGCGAGCTCCATATCGTTGGCCTGGGCGTGGACCCGGCCGACGTCGCGTTCGAGGCGGCCCTTGCCGAGCAGCGCGGCGGGCGCCGGCGACGTTTCGAGCGGATGGCGGCCCGGCTTCGCGCCGCGGGGCTTGGCGTGGACGCTCAGCTGGCCGGCCTGGACCTGACCCGGGACGATGCGCTGGGACGCCCGACGCTCGCTCGCGCGCTCGTGGCGGCGGGGATCGCGACGAGCGTCCAGGACGCGTTCGCGCGGTTCGTGGGCCGCGGCGGGCCCGGCTACGTGCCCCGGGAGGGACTGGGACCGGTCGAGGCGATCCGCGCCATCCGTGGCGCGGGCGGGATTCCGGTGCTCGCGCACTTCTCCGTCGCACCATCTCGCCGGGTCCTCCTCCGCGAGCTGATGAACTCTGGCCTCGCGGGTCTCGAGGTCCATCATCGAAGCTTCGACACCGCGACCGTGGCCGCGGTCGGGGCAGTCGCGCGCGACCTGGGCCTGCTGCCGTCGGGAGGGACGGACTACCACGGCGACGACGAAACCTACGCGGAGGCGATCGGGGAGACCTGGGTTCCGCCGGAGATCGCGGCCGGTGTCCTGGCTGCGCTCCAGGTGGGGGTCGTGGCGTGACATCCCGCCACCTTCCAGTCCTCGATCTCGCCCCGCCCGCGGTCGCGCCCGACGGGCCCCGTCCCGCGGCCGCCGCCGCCGATGCGCGCGTCGCCGAGTTCCGGCCGGTGGACCAGGCACTCCCGCGCTTCTGGGTCTGGACCCTGGGCTGCCAGATGAACAAGAGCGACTCGGAGGAGATGGCCGGTCGACTCCTCGCGACAGGCTGCGCGGAAGCACCGGGGATGGAGGCGGCCGACCTCATTGTCATCAACACGTGCGCCATCCGCGAGGCGGCCGAGGCGAAGGTGATCGGTCGTCAGGGAGCGCTGGCCGCGCTCAAGGCCGCCAACCCGGCGCTCCGCGTGGTCCTCACCGGCTGTGCCGTACGAGAGCGCGACCGGGCCGGCCTTCGGCGCAGGTTCCCCGCGGTCGACCTCTTCCTGCGCCCCGACGAGGAGCCGGAGCTGGTGGAGCGGCTGGGCCTCGCCTCCGCCCAGGGCCCGGTCGGCCTGGGCAGCGGGAATGGGGCTCCGAACCCACCCGGCTCCGCCGTGGCTCCCCGAACGGCGGCAACCACCGTTGTCAAGGGCGTTGCGGTCTCGGCCGCCGATCATCTCGCGGGCTCTCGCGCGGACGCCGTCGCATCGGGCGCGGTGCGCCGCGAATCGGCCGTCGCCGCGTGGCTCCCGATCATCTATGGCTGCGACAAGACCTGCACCTACTGCATCGTGCCGTTCAGCCGCGGCCCAGAGCGGAGCCGGCCGTTCGACGAGGTGGTGGACGAGGCGCGGGCGCTCGCCGCTGCGGGCTACCGCGAGATCACGCTCCTGGGCCAGAACGTCAACAGCTACGGCCATGACCTGCCCGCCGAGGCGCGCTTCGCCCACGTCGCCGAGGCGCGCCGGGCCGGGCGACAGATCGATCGGGCTTCGCGGCCCGACCTGGCCGAGCTGATCCGGGCCATCGACGCCCTGCGCGGACCCGACGGGGGCCTTGCCGTGCCGCGCCTCCGGTTCATCACCTCGCACCCGTGGGACCTCTCGGACCGGCTCGTCGACGCGATGGCCGAGGCGCCCAGCGTCTGCGCGGCGCTCCACCTGCCGGTCCAGTCCGGCGACGACGAGGTGCTCCACCGGATGGGTCGGCAGTATTCGATCGCTCACTACGAGGAGCGCCTCGGCCGCATCCGCGGGGCGATCCCGGGCATCGCCGTCAGCACGGACGTGATCGTCGGCTTCTGCGGCGAGACCGAGGCCCAGTTCGCCTCCACGCTGCGCCTGCTCGAGACGATCCGCTACGAGCAGGTATTCGCGGCCGCCTACTCGCCACGCCCGGGCACGCCGGCGACGCGGCTTCCCGACGACGTCCCGGCCGCCGTCAAGAAGGAGCGCCTGAACCGGCTGCTGGCCCTCCAGGAGGAGATCGGCTTCGCGCGGAACCGCGAGCGACTCGGGAGCGTTGCCTCCGTCCTTGTCGACACGCTGGAGCGGCCCCGTGGCCACGATCACGCTGAGGAGGGGGGCGAGCCGCCGCCGCCGACCCTGGCGGGCCGTGATCCGTTCGCCGCGCCGCTTCCGGACGGCTGGGTTCGCCTGGCCGGGCGCTCGCGTGAGAACCGGCTGGTCCACCTGGCCGGCCCGGCGGCGATCGTCGGGAGCATCGTCGACGTGCGCATCGAGGCGGTCGGTCCGTACAGCCTGCGGGGAGTCCTCGCCTGACGACGGGGGAGGGGAGCACGGCGGAACGGCGGCCGCCGCTCGTCGTTGTCGGCGGCCCGACTGCCACCGGCAAGACCGCCCTTGCCGTGCGCCTTGCGCTCGCGCTCGGCGCCGACGGCATCCCGGCAGCGGTCATCTCGGCGGACTCGCGCCAGGTCTACCGCGGGACCGACGTCGCGACCGCGAAGCCCACCCTCGCCGAGCGCCGGGGCGTGCGGCACCACGGCCTGGACCTCGCCGATCCGGACGAGCCCTTCTCCGTGGCCGAGTTCGCGGTCCACGTGGAGACGGTCCTGCCGGGGCTCGCCGCGCGCGGGGGTGTCGCGCTCCTCGTGGGCGGCACCGGGTTCTGGCTGCGCGCGATCGCCGACGGCCTCGCCATCGATGCGCTTCCGTGGGACCCGTCCGTCCGGGCCGTCCTGGAGGCCGATCTCGCCGACCACGGGCTGGGCGGCCTCGTGACGCGCCTGCAGGCGACCGCGCCCGGGCTCGCCGCCCGCGTCGACCTGCACAACCCACGCCGGGTCGTGCGCGCCCTGGAGATCGCGACCCTCCAGGGCGACGCCCCGCTTCCAGCGCCGCGCGGCTACGGCGGGCCGGTCCTGCGCATCACGCTCGATGTCGCCGATCGCGTGCTGCACAGGGCGTGGATCGCCGACCGTGCCGAGGTCCAGCTCGACGGAGGAATCCTCGCCGAGGCGGAGGCGCTGCGTGCCCGCTACCCGACCTCGCTGCCCGCGTTCTCCGCGATCGGGTACCGGGAGGCATGGGACCTGCTCGACGGGCGTATCGACCGGGCGGGCTACCTGGCGGCGAACGTCGGCCGCAATGTCGCGTATGCCCGGCGCCAGCGGACGTGGTTCCGCGCGGCGCCAGCCGACCTCGCGCTCGACGCCGGGGACCCGAGCGCACCGGACCGCGGGATCGAATGCGCGCGGGCCTTCGCCCAGACGTTCGCGCCGCGCGGCGCCTGACGATCCCGGGGCCTGCGGCGCCGCCGCGGTATCCTCCGTGGATGGCCCGCTCCACGACGATCGCACTTGCGTCGCCCGCCGAGAAGGCGTTCCTCGTCGCCGTCGATACCGGCGATGACCCCGGCTGGAACGCCCAGGACTCGCTGGCCGAGCTCGCCTCGCTCGCGGAGACGGCCGGCGCTTCCGTCGTCGGGGCCGAGTGGCAGAACCGCCGCCATGTCGACCCGAACTGGTACGTCGGCAAGGGGAAGGCGGAAGAGCTGGTCGCCGCGAAGGCCGAGACGGGCTTTGACCTGCTCGTCGCGGACGACGAGCTCTCGCCGAGCCAGCAGAAGGCGCTGGAGGGGCTGCTCTCGGTCAAGGTGATCGACCGAAGCCGGCTGATCCTGGACATCTTCGCCCAGCACGCCCGCACGCACGAGGGTCGGCTACAGGTGGAGCTCGCCCAGCTCGAGTACCAGCTGCCGCGCCTCACCCGGCTCTGGACGCACCTCTCCCGGACCGGCGGCGGGATCGGGACCCGGGGGCCCGGCGAGAGCCAGCTGGAGACCGATCGCCGGCTGATCCGCGAACGGATCAAGAAGATGAAGGAACGCGTGGAGCAGGTCCGCCAGCAGCGTGCGACGGCGGCCCGCGGACGGGACCGCCGGCTCTACCCGACGGTGGCGATCGTCGGCTACACGAACGCGGGCAAGTCCACCCTCCTCAACTCGCTCGTGGGCAGCCAGGTCGCGCTCGCCGAGGACAAGCTCTTCGTCACGCTCGACCCGACCAGCCGGCAGGTCAAGCTCGGCGACGGCCAGACCGCCATCGTCACCGACACGGTCGGCTTCATCCACAAGCTGCCGCACCAGCTCGTCGATGCCTTCCGGGCGACCCTCGAGGAGGTGACCCGCGCGGACGTCCTCATCGAGGTCGTGGACGCCTCCGACGCCCACTTCGCGGAGCACAGGGCGACCGTCCAGACGGTCCTCGACGAGCTCGGCGCGGGGACGAAGTTGCGGCTCATCGCCTTCAACAAGGCGGACCTGCTCGTCGCCGGCGGCGGGGTCGCGGCCCAGGCGCCGATCGTCGCCGGCAGCGTGCTGGTGTCGGCGCTCACCGGCTTCGGCCTCGACGCGCTCCGCGACGGGGTCGCGGCCCTCCTCGCGTCGCTCTGGGAGGACATCGACGTCGCCGTCCCGTACGCCGCGGGGGAGCTCCTGGCGCGCGTCCGCGAGCGGGGCACCGTGGAGGTCGAGTACGGCCAGCGTGACGTCCACGTCCGCGGCCGCGTGGGGCCGGCCCTCGCCGGCGAGCTCTCGGCGGTTGCGGCGCGCTGGGCGGAGTCACTCCGCGAGGCCGAGCGGGCAGACGCCTGATCGCACCGATGGCCCACGAGACCACGCGCGTTCCGCCGGGGCCGGGTGACGTCGTCCGCGAGGTCCGCGGCCTGACCGGCGTCCCGTGGCGCCGCCTCCTTGGCTATGTCCGGCCCCACCTGCGGCTCTTCGGCCTCGCGCTCGTCGGGCTCATCCTGTCGGCGGGCCTCGGGCTCGTGTTCCCGCTCCTGATCGCGTGGATCACGACCATCGTCGTCGTCGGCGGCGACATGGGCGGGCTCGACCGGCTCGTCCTCCTGCTCATCGTCCTGTTCTCCGTGCAGGCCGTCGGAAGCTTCCTCCAGACGTACTTCCTCGGCGTCGTCGGGGAGCGGATCGTCGCCCGGATCCGGGCGGAGCTGTTCGCCCGGCTCGTGACGCTCTCGCTTGACTTCTACGTCCATGCGCGGGTGGGCGACCTCGTCTCGCGCCTGTCGAGCGACGTCACGCAGGTCCGGACGATGCTCACCCAGACGATCACCAACCTGCTCGCCGCGTCCGTCGGGCTCGTCGGATCGATCGTCATCCTCTTCGTGCTGAGCCCGACGCTGCTTCTCCTGGTCCTCGTGCTGGCGCCCGCCCTCATCGGCGTCGCCTTCGCGTTCGGACGGCCGCTCCAGCGGGTGAGCACGCAGGTCCAGGACGAGATCGCGCGGACCACGACGACGGCCGAGGAGGTGCTCTCCGGCATCCGCATCGTCAAGAGCTTCGTCCGCGAGGACTGGGAGATCCGCCGGTACGGTGCCGACCTCAACCGCGTCGTCGCCCGGGCGACCCGACTCGCGCTCTGGCGCGGGATGTTCGGGGCCGTCATGACGTTCGTCGGGTTCGGGGCCATCGCGGTTCTCCTCTGGTACACGGGCCGCCAGGTGATCGAAGGCACGCTCGTGATCGGGACGTTGACGAGCTTTCTCCTGTACGGCGTCTCGATCGCGGCGAATCTCGCCAGCATCGCCGGCCAGTACGGCCAGGTCCGCGAGGGCTCGGGAGCCGTCCAGCGCGTCTTCGAGCTCCTCGACACGGAGTCGACGATCCTGGACGCGGCGACGGCGCAGCCGATGCCCCGCGTCGCGGGCAGGATCATTCTCGACAAGGTCTCGTTCGGATACCTGCCGGACCGACCGGTGCTGCGCGGGATCGATCTCGACATCGCTCCCGGTGAGATCGTGGCGCTGGTCGGCCCGTCAGGGTCCGGCAAGACAACCCTGTGCAACCTCATCCCGCGCCTCTGGGACGTGACGGACGGGGCCATCCGGATCGATGGCATCGATATCCGGCACGTTGATGTGCGGAGCCTGCGCAACCAGATCGGCCTGGTCCCGCAGGAAGCGACCCTGTTTGGCGGCACGATCCGCGAGAACATCCGCTACGGCCGGCTGGATGCCTCGGAGGCGGAGATCATCGAAGCGGCCAGGGCCGCGTTCGCGCATGAGTTCATCGCCGCGCTTCCAGAGGGCTACGAGACGCCCCTGGGCGATCGGGGAGCGCGTCTCTCCGGCGGCCAGCGCCAGCGGATCGCGATCGCCCGGGCCATCCTCAAGGATCCCCGGATCCTCCTCCTGGACGAGGCAACGAGCTCCCTGGACAACGAATCGGAGCGCGCGGTCCAGGCCGCGCTCAACCGGCTCATGGTGGGTCGGACCACGCTCATCGTGGCGCACCGTCTCTCGACGATCCGGGCCGCCCATCGAATCGCGGTGCTCGACGACGGCTGGCTCGTCGAGCTCGGGACCCAGGACGAGCTCCTCGCGCGCGACGGGCTCTACGCGCGCCTCCACCGGCTGCAGTTCACCGACGCGCCCGATGCCGATGCCGGCCGCCCGGTCCCCCTCGAAGGGTCCATCCGGACCCTAGACTCGCGCACTTCGCCCGCCTAGCATCCCAACGTGGGGAGTGTCCCACGCGAGCGCGCAGTACCAGCCGAGGGTGAGCTCATCATGGATGGATGGACCGGGCAATTCCTGCGGGTCAACCTGACGTCCAGGACGTTCAGGATCGAGACGTTCTCGGAGGAGTTTGCCCACACGTGGATCGGCGGCCGCGGCTTCGCGGTCAAGATCCTCTACGACGAGCTTGCCCCGGGGATCGATCCCCTCGGACCAGACAACAAGCTGGTCGTGGCCGTGGGCCCCATCTCCGGCATCCCGGCCCCCAACACCGGCAAGACGATCGTCGCCGCCAAGTCGCCCGCGACCGGCGGCTACGGCGACGGGAATCTCGGCACGCGCGTCACGGACCAGCTCCGCAAGGCGGGCTATGACGCCCTCATCGTCGAGGGCCGTGCGGACCGCCCCACGCTGCTCTCCATCCACGACGACCGCGTCGAGTTCCTGCCGGCCGACGAGGTCTGGGGCAAGGGCACGATGGAGACGAACGACTGGATCTACGCCCGCTACGGGAAGGGCGTCGGGGTCCTGAACATCGGCCAGGCCGGCGAGAACATGGTCCGCTTCGCGGTGGTCCGCAGCCTCGAGGGGCGGTCCGGTGGCCGGCCCGGCATGGGCGCGGTGATGGGCTCGAAGCTCCTCAAGGCGATCGTGGTGAAGGGCTCCAAGCCAATCCCGCAGGCGTTCCCCGTCGCGATGAAGGAGTTGGGCCGGGACGACCTGCGGACCGTCCACGCGATGGACAAGGAGGCCGCCTGGTCCATCCAGGGCACGACCGGCGTCCTGCCCTGGTGCAACGAGGTCGCGGCGCTCCCAGTCCACAACTTCCGCGGCACCCACCACCCGGACGCCTGGAAGGTCGACGGCGAGCGGGTCCATGCGGCGCGGGTCGCCACGTACGGCTGCCCGAACTGCACGATGCGGTGCGGCATCGGCATCCCCGACGACGAGGGTCGCGAGGCGGAGGTCGACTACGAGAACATCGGCCTCCTGGGGCCGAACCTCGATCTCTTCGACCTCCCCCAGGTCGCCGCGCTCAACTACCTGTGCGACGACTACGGGCTGGACACGATCTCGGCCGGCGGCGTGCTGGGCTTCTACGCCGATGCGATCGAGCGGGGAGCCGTCTCGGGCGACCTCCGCTTCGGCGACGCGGCCGGCTTCAAGAAGGTCCTCGGCATGATCGCCCGGCGCGAGGGCCAGATCGGCAACCTCCTCGCCGAGGGGACGCTGCGCGCCGCTCGGGCGTTCGGCCACGGGTCCGAGGACTATGCGATGCAGGTCAAGGGCCTGGAGATCTCGGCCTACAACTGCAAGTTCATCCCCGGCATGGCCCTCGCGTTCGGGGTGAGCCCGATCGGCGCCCACCACAAGGAATCGTGGATCATCACGTTCGAGGTCAAGCAGACCACCCGCGGGTCGTACGGGCGGGACAAGGCCCAGAAGATCGTCGACCTCCAGCGGATCCGGGGCGGGCTCTTCGAGTCGATCGTCACGTGCCGGTTCCCGTGGGTGGAGCTCGGCTGGGGCGTGGAGCACTACCCGACCTACTTCAACACGATCACCGGCAGCGACTGGAAGCTGGAGGACTTCTGGCCGATCTCCGACCGGATCTACGCGCTCATGAAGCTGTTCTGGCTGCGCGAGTACCCGCAGACGGACCGGTCGGCCGACTTCCCGCCAGCGGCCTGGTTCGATCCGGCCAACGCCGACACCGAGGGACCGATCGCCGGCATGCATCTCGATCGCGAGCAGTACGACGGGATGCTGCAGCACTACTACGACATTCGCGGCTACGACACCCGCGGCGTGCCGACCCGGGCCACCCTGGAGAGCCTGGGGCTCGGCGTCGAGGCGGTGGCCGCGGAGGCGTACGTGACGCTGCGCTGAAGATGAAGGTCACCGTCAGGCTGATCGGCGGCTTCGTCTACACGCTCGGGTTCCGCGAGCGGGAGCTCGAGCTCCCGCCGGGGACAACGGTGGCCCAGCTCCTGGATGCGATCGCGATCGACCGTACCCGGCCCGTGATCGTCGGCCGGAACGGGTGGGCAATCGACCTGGTCGAGGAGCTCTGCGAGGGCGACCGGATCCTGGTCTCCCCGGTCTTCTCCGGGGGCTGAACGGGTCGGCCCCCGGGGGGCACCGCGCCGTCCGGCGCCAGGGGAGGGGAGGGGGCCCGCAGCAGACACCCGACCCCCCGGTGTCGCCCCCGACGAACAGGGCGCCTGAATCGAAGTCAGGCCGGGACCTGCATGCGGGCGCGCAGCCACGACGTCCGCCGGAGGCGAACGCACGCGCCGAGCGATGGGTCGACCCGGCAGGCAACCGATCGGTTATAGCCGTCTGGTCGCCGGGAGCGACGTCCCGGGCCGGGCCGAGGCTCGCTCGCGGGCACGGTCCATGTCGGCGGGGAGCCGGGTCGCCCGACGGGGCGCTGGTTCCGCCCCGCCGACCGATCAACACGAGCGGAACGCGGACTTGCGTTGTGGGCGTAGCATCGACGCATCGGATGCCCGCTTCTGCCGCTTGGGGGTGCGCAGTGACGTCGTCGGCCATGGTCGGAAGACCGGATGTTGCACGGAGGGCTCGCTCGGCGAGGCCGACAGCGACGCTGCCGTGTACGGCCGACTCGACGCGCGGCGTGACGAACCTCGCCACGCGGCCCCGAGCGGGCAACATCAGCTCCGACACCCGCGCGGGCGTGTGACGGCGGTCTGGGTCGCAGTGCCCGGCTCCGCCCGCCATGAACCGCTTGTCACTCACGGAGATCATCCAGAACCGGCGCCCTGAGGCGGGCGCCGGTTCTTCTGTTGTAGTATGCTACAACACGTTCACACGCGAGAGTTCGCCGAACCGGAGGGACCGATGACCCTGACCGTGCCAGAGGCCGCCCGACGCGTCGGCCGCAATCCGGAGACGATCCGGCGGTGGATCAGGGAAGGGAAGCTCCCATCCCGGAAGATCGGAACGCAGCACCTCATCGAGGAACGCGACCTCAATGCCGTGACCGTGCCTGACGCCGATCGCATGCCGCTCCCGGCTGCCTGGCAGCGGACGATCACCGGCGAGCCGATGCCCGACTGGCTGGCGCTCATCCGCCAGGCACGATCGCGCCGCTAGGATGCGCCTCGTCATCGACGCCAGCGCCGCGCTGCCCGCGTTCACGAGCCCCGATGGACCTCCGGCGCTCGCCGGCCACGAAGTCATCGGGCCCGACCTCCTCTGGTCCGAGTTCACCTCAGAGCTCCACGCCGCGCTCCGGCGGGGCGAGGTCAGCACCGTGACGGCCGCGGCCGCTCTCGACGCACTCGACGCCGTGGTCGCGCACGTCGACACTCCGGCGCTGCATCGGCGCGCCTGGGAGGTCGCGGAACGCCTCGGCTGGGGTCGCACCTACGACGCCGAGTATGTCGCGGTCGCTCTCGACCAGGGCCTACCGCTTCTTACTCTCGACGCACGCCTGGCGCGGGGGGTCGAGGACCTTTTACGCGTCATCGGCCCGGCAGATCTCTGACGGACCTGAGTGGCAACAGCCTCTTCCGGGTTCCTGCTTCACTTCCGATAATGTAAGTTATGTTCGCCTAACCACATGTCGTCGGTTGGCGCAGTGTGAAATCGCATAGAAATGTCTTAGAAACGTTCGACGAGCTGCTCGGCGCCGCCAGGACCCCCGCCAGGGCAAACGGCAGGACGTGGCCGGCGGCGGCGGCGCTACATCGCATGGACTGCGGCCGGCATTCAAGGGGTTGTCAGGGCGTCAGGCTCGGCTGGGTCATCGGGGCTCAAGTCCCGCGACCGAAACGCCGCGCCGCTCAAAGTCCTCGCGCACGACCCGTACGACGGCCATGGCCTGCCGGACCGCTGTCGCCGACTCGATTGGACTGACGGGCTCAATGTCGTCTGGATAACGGCTGTCGGTAGCAAACGCCGAGAGGCGGCCAAGGTCGGGAGGCGATCGTTTTACCCGCCAGCCATCCGGCAAGCGATTCCGGAGGTCGTTGAGATCGTGCGTCCTTGGTGGATCGACGCCGGCAAGGACGAGCGCCCCCTTGATCGCCTTTTCCGCTGCCTGCTGGCTATGGAACGCTACGATTCGCGGTCGAACATGACGACCGGGCTGCGCTCGTGCCGCCTCCAGGTCACCGATGGCGAAGCCGAGCCACATGAGAGCGTCGGGCGCTCGGTCACCGCTCATAGACGGTGACCCCTTCACGAATGGCATCCGCGAGCGCCGACCCAATCAGCGGTCGGGCGAGGTTCGCGGTCGTGGCGACCAGCACGTCTTTCGCGAACGGCATGCTCCGAAGGAGGCTCAGGATTTCCGCACGCCGCTCGCGTCGATTGACCTCGCCGGCGAATACAACGAGAAGGTCGACATCGCTATTGGGCCCGGCGTCGCCGCGGGCCTGGGACCCGAAGAGAACGACCCTCGCCGGGTGATACATGGACACGATCGATTGGATCGCTGTCGGCCAAGCGGCTCGAATGAGTTCGTCGCGGATCGTGGGCGGCGCGCTCGGCCACGATGATGCGGGCGACGCGACGCGGGCGGCGTGCGCGATCCTGTCGGCGTCCTTCTTGCCCAGCCGCCATTCGGCCAGCTCGCGGAGGGCATGTCGCGGTGCTTCGGGTGTGAATCGCAGTCGACCGCGCGGCGTTTCGCGAACGACGACGTTGGCGTCGACCAATCCGTTGACCGCCCGTTGGATCGTGGAGAGCGGCCTCCCGGTCATGCGGGCGATCTCGGTCAGGGTCGCGCCGTCCATCGCGTCGAGGACGAGCAAGGTCGATGCGGCGGGCTCGGTGAGGATCGATTGCATCGCCAGCAGCATCTACGCGATGTGCGTATCTGTCAAGGTCGTGCCGTTGTCGTGGCCGCGGGATCGGAGGCTCCGGGCGATCTCCGCGACTTCGACCGTTCCTCGGGCATGTCAGCCACCTGCACAGACGTACACGATACTGGGGTCAAGTCAAACTGCGGTCGAGGCAATCGCCACGGCACCTTGGTCGTGTGACGCCCGAGCGGCTCGCGAGCGCGATGCGGCGGATCAGCCCAGGCGAACGCGCGTCGGTCGGATCCGGATCGGGACGCTGAAGTCGCGCGCGGTCTGGGTGAAGTCCAGGCCCCAGTGCGCGTGCGGCTCGCCGTACTTCGCCTTGTAGCGTTCGTGGGCGTCCAGCGGCGGGATCGTCACATCGATCACTGCCGTGCCTTCGATGATGAGAGAGTGGTCGCCGTACGGGTCGGACTGGAGATGGAACGACACGAGCGGCGAGTGAGCAATATTGCGGAGCTTCGGCGTGTTGGGTTGGCTATAGAAGAACAGGTCGGCGCCGTCGTGAAGGAACGAGATCAGGGAGGACTGGACGCGGCCGTCCGGCGCGACGGTCGTCAGCCAGGCAACGACGTCACGCTCGAGATGCTCCCGTGCCCAGACTGCGTCATTGCGAGCGAGCGCGGCCGTCAGCGGACCGTCCGTCAGCGGATCATTGTTGGTCATGCCTTCCCTCCGGTGCTGTCGCCGCGATCGTAGCCGGGTCGGTGCGCGTCACCGATCCAGTTGACGATTTGACTCGGCCCTGCGCGAACCAGTGGAGCACGCGCATCGCGCGGAGCGTGTTCCACCGGCTTGGCTTGCCCTCGCCGTCCTCCATCTGGAAGTGGACCTCGCCCGCGTGGACGTTCTGGAGCGGCCACCGACCGTCGGGATCGCGATTGCCCTCGACGGCCCCGATCGCCTCGGCGACGCGCTCCTCGGGCTTGACCTCGGCGCGGCGCAGGTACTCCAGCCCGCGCAGGACGTCGTAGAAATACCAGGTCGGGAACGAGAACCGGAGCCAGCTGGGGTCGATCACCTCGCCGGTCGTCTTCCGACGGAACAGCCGGCGCTCGAGCAGGTACTCCTCGCCGCGGCGGCGTGCCGCGCGCACCCCGGCCGAGCCGCCGGTCGCCCGCTCGTGCTCGAGCAGGCCCTCGAGGACGTTGATCGTCGTCCCGAACGACGACACCGTCGCGCCGTTCTCGACCTCGCAGTTCCAGCCGCCGTCAGGGAGCTGCTCACGGAGGAGCCGGTTGACGAGGCCCTGGACGTCCTGGCCGAAGTACGAGCCGGTCGCGACGACGTTGCCGTTGATGCACGGCTCAACCTCGCCGTCGAAGAACCGGTTGTCGGCCCATGGGGTTTCTTCGGGTGCGCCGCCCCTCCAGGTGACACGCTCGCGGACGAGACCGACTGCCCGCCGGGCCTGCTCGCTCTCGGGATCGAGCCCCAGGCGCCGCAGAAGCTCCAGGACGTGAAACGTGTCCGTCCAGTCGTGCGACCATGGTCTGCCGCCCCACTGGCCGTCCGGCCCCTGGAGCGCGATCAGCCGGGCGCCCCAGCCCTCGGTCGCGACCCGTGACCGCTCAGCGGCGATGACGTCCGCCTGCTCGTGCGTCAGGTCGCGCATCACCTGCCAGCGGATCGAGGGATCGGAGTCGAGCAACCATTCGATGACGGTCATGTCCCTGCTTCGCGCCTTCAGCCAGCCAGCCGCTTGTACCGGATCCGGCGCGGCTGGTCTGCCGCGGTGCCGAGCTCCTTGTGGCGGAACGCCTCGTAATCACTGACGTTGCCTTCGAAGAGACGAACCTGGCTGTCGCCCTCGAAGGCCAGGATGTGTGTCGCGATCCGGTCGAGGAACCAGCGGTCGTGGCTGATGACGACGACGCAGCCGGGAAACGACTCGAATCCGGCCTCGAGCGCCCGCAGCGTGTCGACATCGAGGTCGTTCGTCGGCTCGTCGAGGAGAACGACGTTGCCCCCGGCCTGCAGCAGCTTGGCCAGATGGACGCGGTTCCGCTCGCCGCCGGACAGCGTCCCCACGAGCTTCTGCTGATCGGCGCCGCGGAAGTTGAAGCTCGAAACGTATGCGCGCGCCGGGACCTCCCGGTTGCCGACCTTGACCACCTCGACGCCGTCGGTGATCTCCTGGAAGACGGTCAGATCCGCGCGCAGCTCGTCGCGGCCCTGGTCGACGTAGCTGAGCTTGACGGTCTCGCCGATCTCGACCGTCCCGCCGTCGGGCTGCTCCTGGCCGACGATCATCCGGAACAGCGTCGTCTTCCCGGCGCCGTTCGGCCCGATGATCCCGATGATCCCGGATCGCGGCAGCGAGAACGACAGGTCCTCGATCAGCAAGCGCTCGCCGTATCCCTTGCGCAGGTTCCGGACCTCGATCACGGTGTCGCCGAGGCGGGGACCGGGCGGGATCGCGATCTCGAGCTCGCGAGTCGTGTCCTTCGCGTCATTCGCCTCGGCGAGCAGCCGCTCGTAGGCGGACAGCCGCGCCTTGCCCTTCGCCTGGCGCGCCTTGGCGCCCATCCGCACCCACTCGAGCTCGCGGGCGAGCGTGCGCTGCCGCGCATCGGCCGACTTCGAGTCCCGGGCCATCCGCTCGAGCTTCTGCTCGAGCCAGCTCGAGTAGTTGCCGGAGAACGGGACTCCCCTCCCCCGGTCGAGCTCGAGGATCCATTTGGCCACGTTGTCGAGGAAGTACCGGTCGTGGGTGACGGCGACCACCGTGCCGGCGTATTCATCGAGGAAATGCTCCAGCCACTCGACCGACTCGGCGTCGAGGTGGTTCGTGGGCTCGTCGAGGAGGAGCAGGTCGGGGTGCCGGAGGAGCAGTCGGGCGAGCGCGACCCGGCGCTTCTCACCGCCGGAGAGCGTCCTCACGTCGACGTCGTCCGGCGGGCAGCGCAGGGCTTCCATCGCGATCTCGACGTTCCGCTCGACGTTCCACGCGTCTGCGGCGTTGATCCGGTCCTCGAGCGCGCTCTGCTGCAGGCCGATCGCCTCGTAGTCGGCGTCCGGGTCGGACCATCGCGCCATGACGGCGTTGTACTGGTCGAGGAGCGCCTGGACTTCATGGACGCCGTCCATGACGTTGCCCTTGACGTCCTTGGCCGGGTCGAGCTGCGGCTCCTGGCTCAGGTAGCCGACGGTGAAGCGCGGGGTCAGCCGTGCCTCACCCGTGAACCCGTCGTCGAGGCCGGCCATGATCCGCAAGAGGCTCGACTTCCCCGCACCGTTCGGGCCGATGACCCCGATCTTGGCGCCCGGGTAGAACGAGATCGAGATGTCCTCCAGGACCGTCCGATCAGGCGGGTAGTGGCGGGCAAGCTTGTAGGTGCTGTAGATGAACTCCGCTGGCATGGCCGCTCCAGCGTAGCGGCCCAGAGCCGCGTATGGCGGCGACCCCTGGTGTCGCTTCTTGACGGATCGGTGATACAACCGTATGGTTGTATCAATGGAAGCCACACCAAACGCCGACCACGTCTTTGCCGCACTCGCGGATGCCACCCGGCGCGACATCGTCCTGCGGGCGCTCGCAGGCCGCGAGGGCGTCGTCGAGCTGGCCGGGCACTACCCGATGAGCTTTGCGGCGGTGCAGAAGCACGTCGCCGTGCTCGAGCGCGCCGGCCTCATCACCAAGGAACGCACCGGCCGCCGCAAGGTCGTGCGCACCAACGTCGAGGGGCTCCAGCTGGCTCGAAGCCTGCTCGACCAGTACGAGGCGCTGTGGCGCGGCCGCGTCGAGCGCATGACCAACATCATCACCAGCACCGAGGAGGCCCACACATGCCTGTCACTGCTGTCGGCAAGGATCCCGAAGCTCTGACCATGACCCTGACCGCCGAGTTCGACGCATCGCCGACGCGCGTGTGGGAGCTGTGGGCCGATCCGCGCCAGCTCGAGCGCTGGTGGGGTCCCCCGATGTACCCCGCCACCTTCACGGCCCACGACCTGGCTCCCGGCAGTCGAAGCGAGTACCACATGACCGGGCCGACCGGCGACCAGCCGCGAGGGTTCTGGGACATCCTCGAGGCCGATCCACCGCGTCGGCTCGCCTACCGCCATGGGTTCGCGCATGACGACGGCACGCCGAACCCGGATCTCCCGGGCATGACCGCCCACGTGACGATCGAGTCGATCGATGCCGGCCGCACACGGATGTCGATCGAGAGCGGCTTTCCGAGCGCGGAAGCAATGGAACGGATCCTGGCCATGGGCATGCAGGAAGGCCTCGCGCAGGCGGTCGGCCAGATCGACGCCATCCTCGCTGAAGGAGTCGCAGCATGACCACGATGACCGAGGCGACGAACGCACACCCTGGACGTGCGGGATGCCGTCCTGTCCTACGACAGGGCGAGATGGCGCATCGCGGCGCGGTCGCCGTCGCCGAGCGGCTCGAGACGGAGCCCGTGAGCTTCCCGAGCGGCCATGGCGGCTTCCTCGGTGGCGAGTATGGCCAGCCTGGCGATCCCGATGCCTTCGCCGCGAAGCTACGCGAGGTCCTCGCCGAGGCCTGAAGAAGGAGCGGCGAGTAGGCTGTCCGGCATGACCGACGCGCTGCGCGTGATCCTGGAGGTCGGCAAGTCGCGCAGGGTCGTGGCGGGCGCCATGGACTGGCCCGGCCTCGATCGCTGGGGGACCTCGGAGGACGACGCACTCGACAAGTTGTCGTCCTATCTCCCGCGGTACGTGGGCGTCGCGGAACGGGCGGGTATGGGGAGCGCGTTCGCGCGGGTGCGCGACGTGGAGGTGGTCGAACGCGTACCCGGATCGAGCTCCACCGATTTCTGGGGCATCGCCCACGTGCCGTCGCAGATCGAGCGTGAACTGGCGCCACCCACCGACCTGGAACGGCGGCTCGACCTCTTACGCGCCTGCTGGGCCTACTTCGACGACATCGCGGCACGCGTCTCCGGCGACCTCCGGCCGGGATCTCGCAGCGGTGGGCGCAGTCGCGACCAGATCATCCGCCACGTGTACGGCACCGAGCCGGACCAGTTCTCGCGCAAGGTCGAGGTCCGGACGCCGATCGAGGTCGTCCTGACCCCGGACGGCCTAGCGACGCATCGGAAGTCATACGTGGATGCCATCCGCGCCTACAACGCCGAAGGCAAGCCAGCGCGCACCTGGCCGATCCAGTTCCTCGTGCGCCGCACGGCCCACCACGTCATGGATCATGCGTGGGAACTGGAGGACCGGATTCTCGGATCCTGAGGATCCCGATCTGGCGAGACGGCGCGCGTCGCGGATCGCGCGAACGATCGCTCCTACGCCCGCGTAGGTCGTCGCAGGTGGTCCGTCGCTGGTGCCCGCGCAGGCCAGCCCGCTCGATGAGGATCGACCTGTCCAGGGCCACGAGCTGCGAGACGTTGGCTACCGAGTCGCGCGGCAGGCCGGTGGCCCGCGCGCTGAGTCGTACATTCCCCGGCGCGGCCGCCCAGCGGAGGTTGCTCGTGAGTGGAACTGCGACCGCCGTGCGAAGCGCGCTCCGGTTGAAGCTTTCGCCCTGAACGACGATGACGGGTCGTCGAAAGCCAGGTTCGGAGCCGACCGGTTCGCCCGGGTCGGCCCACCACACGTCGCCCTGCGAGATCACCACTCCGTCGACTCGAGTAGCTGCCGGCTGGCGGTGATCACGAACGGGTCGATCCCCACGGGGACGCTCCGCGCCGGCCTCGCCTTGGTCGACCGGACGTGTCCTCCATGCCGCGATGCTCCCCGCTCGTTCTGCGCGGCGAGGTGTCATTCTGGGCGATGCCCGTTCGTAGTCAGGGTGACTGGCGGGAATCGCCGGCACGTCACGAGGAACACCACCATGCCGCAGTACTTGTTGTCCGTGCACAGCGCCGCCGGCGAGACCCGCCAGACGATGACCGAGGAGGAGATGCAGCAGGCATGGCAGCCGATCCTGGCGCTCGAGGCGGAGATGAAATCGAGCGGCACCTGGGTCTTCTCCGGCCGCCTGCACGAAGCCGACGCTGCCACTGTCGTGCGCATGTCCGACGGCATGGTGCTGACCACGGACGGTCCGTTCGTGGAGGCGAAGGAGCATCTGGGCGGCTTCTACATCATCGAGGCCGTGGACCTCGACGCCGCCCTTGCCTGGGCGTCGAAGGTCACGCGCGTCATCATGGCCCCGATCGAGGTCCGCCCCTTCGCGGAAACCTCGGGCTGAATTGTTGCCGACAGTCGACGACGTCCTGATCGGCGGGGTGTTCCGCGAGGAGTCCGGCCGGTCGGTGGCCACTCTGATTCGGATCTTCGGTGATATCGACCTCGCCGAGGACGCCGTGCAGGAGGCCTTCGCCGTCGCCCTGCACAAGTGGCCAACCGACGGCCTGCCCGAGAACCCGGGCGGCTGGATCACCACGACCGCCCGCAACCGAGCTATCGACCAGCTCCGCCGCGAGTCGCGGGGGCGCGACCTCCTGGCCCAGGTGGCCCTGCTCGACCAACCAGACCAGCAATTGGAACCGGAGGTGGTGCCCGTGGAGGACGACCGGCTCCGGCTCGTCTTCACGGGCTGCCATCCCGCCCTCTCGAGCGAGGCGCAGGTCGCGTTGACGTTGCGCCTCCTCGGCGGCCTCACCACCACCGAGGTCGCCCGCGCCTTCCTCGTCGCCGAGTCCACCATGGCCCAACGCCTCGCCCGGGCCAAGCGCAAGATCAAAGCGGCCCACATCAGGTACCGGGTGCCGTCCCCGGCCGAGCTGCCCCACCGCCTCCGCCCGGTCCTCGCCGTGCTGTACCTGGTCTACAACGCGGGCGCCGACGGCCCGTCGGGTCACGAGCTGCGGGCCGAGGCGATCCGACTCACCCGTGCCGTTGCAGGCCTGATGCCAGACGAGCCCGAGGTTTCCGGGCTCCTCGCGCTGCTGCTGATCACCGAATCACGGCAGCCGGCCCGATTCAACGGCAACGGGTCGCTCGTGCTGCTCGGCGAGCAGGATCGTGAACGATGGGACCGCACGCTGATCGAGGAAGGTCAGGCCATCGTGCGCGCGTGCCTTCGCCGCAACATCCCGGGCCCATACCAGGTCCAGGCTGCCATCAACGCTGTGCACGCCGACGCGGCGTCGGTCGGGTCGACGGACTGGAATGAGATCCTCGCCCTGTACGACCAGCTGCGCGCGCTGTCCCCGACGCCCGTCGTCGCCCTCAACCGAGCGATCGCCCTGGGGGAGGTGCGGGGCCCGGCCGTCGCGCTCGCGGTCGTCGACGGCCTCGATCTCGACGGCTACTACCTCTACCACGCCACCCGCGCCGACTTGCTCCGCCGCCTCGGGCGAACCGAGGAGGCCGCCGGGGCCTACGCCCGCGCTGCCGACCTCGCTCCGAGCGACCCGGAACGCGCCTTCCTCGAAGGTCGGTTGTCCATGATCGGATCCACGGACTGACGCGACCGACCGAGGGTCGGCGGCGTGACGACGAGGCGCGTGGCCTGGCGCCGTGGCGACGAGGTGCAGGCCGACGAGCACTGCACCCTGACGCTCCGTGACGGCGGGCTTTCGCTGGTGGGCACCGTTCTCGGCGCTCAGGGCGGCGTGCCTGTTCGGGTCGAGTACCGGGTCATGGCCAGCGGCGCCGGCCTGACGACCGCGGTCCACGTTCGCGACCTGCGCGGGTTCGAGGCGCGGACGATCGCCCTTGCGCGCGACGCGAAGGGCGGCTGGACTGTCGACGGAAAGGCCGCACCCGCTCTCCGGCGATGCACCGACGTCGACCTCGGCTGCAGCCCGTCCACCAACACGCTGCCGATCCGCCGCCTCCGGCTCGGCATCGGCGCGTCGCACACGATCCAGGCGGCGTGGGTCCGGTTCCCGGAGCTCACGGTCGCCAAGGCTGCGCAGACCTATACCCGCCTCGACGAGCTCACGTACCGCTATGCCAGCGGCGACTTCGAGGCCGAGCTGACCGTGGACGACGACGGCCTAGTGACGGCCTACGCGGTCTGGCAGCGGACCGGGATCTCCATGGGTCAGGACGACACCGAGCCACTGGACTCGCACCGATAGCGATCGGGGCCGGCTTCCGCCCCGCTCGGGTCGGCGGGCCGGCGACCGGTCCGATCGCGGATCAGGGCGGTGCGCTACGGTAGTGAAGCGGCTCGACGGGGGCCCAGGTACGAGATCGGGAGTTGAGTCGAGATGCAGTTCGGGATCTTCAGCGTCGGCGATGTCACTCCCGATCCCACCACCGGTCGCACGCCAAGCGAGGCCGAGCGGATCCAGGCGATGGTCGCCATTGCCCTCAAGACCGAGGAGGTTGGCCTGGACGTGTTCGCCACCGGCGAGCACCACAACCCGCCGTTCGTGCCTTCCTCCCCCACCACGATGCTGGGCTACATCGCCGCGCGGACCGAGCGGCTGATCCTGTCGACTGCGACGACCCTGATCACGACCAACGATCCGGTGAAGATCGCCGAGGACTACGCGATGCTCCAGCATCTCGCCGGCGGCCGACTGGACCTGATGCTGGGCCGGGGCAACATGGGCCCCGTCTACCCGTGGTTCGGCCAGGACATCCGCAATGGGATTCCCCTCGCCTATGAGAACTATGCCCTGCTCCACAGGCTGTGGCGCGAAGACGTCGTGGACTGGGAGGGCAAGTTCCGGACCCCGCTGGTCGGCTTCACCTCAACGCCGCGCCCGCTGGACGGCGTGCCGCCATTCGTCTGGCATGGCTCGATCCGCAGCCCCGAGATCGCGGAGCAGGCGGCCTACTATGGCGACGGCTTCTTCCACAACAACATCTTCTGGCCGGCGGAGCACGTCCGGCGGATCGTGGCGCTCTATCGCCGCCGATTCGAGCACCACGGGCACGGCCCGGCCGACCAGGCAATCGTTGGCCTGGGCGGCCAGACCTACATGCGCAAGAACAGCCAGGACGCAGTGCGCGAGTTCCGGCCGTACTTCGATCACGCGCCGGTGTACGGCGGCGGACCCTCACTCGAGGAGTACATGGAGCAGACGCCCCTGACGGTTGGCAGCCCCCAACAGGTCATCGACCGGACCCTCGCCTTCCGGGAGGTCGTGGGCGACTACCAGCGCCAGCTGTTTCTCGTCGACCATGCCGGGCTCCCGCTCGACACAGTGCTCGAGCAGCTGGACATGCTGGGCGAGCTCGTCGTGCCGGTCCTGCGCAGGGAATTCGCCACCAATCGACTGCCGAATGTGCCCGAGGCGCCAGTCCATCCGCGGGTCCTGGCGGCACAGGCTGCCCGGGCAGCGGCGACGGCCCGGGCGTGAGCGCGACGGCCTCACGCTCGCTCGTCGTCGTCAGCGCCGGGTTGAGCCAGCCCTCGTCCACCCGCCTCCTGGCGGACCGCCTGTCCGCCGCGGTTGATCGGCACCTTCGCGGGGCGGGGATCGAGCAGCAGATCGAGGTCATCGAGCTGCGCGACCATGCCAGGGACCTCGTGAACAACCTCCTGACCGGCTTCCCGAGTCCGCCTCTCCAGGCGGCGATCGACGCGGTCCTCACGGCCGACGGCCTGATCGCGGTGACCCCCATCTTCAGCGCCTCGTACGGCGGCCTGTTCAAGCTGTTCTTCGACCTGGTCGAGCGAGACGGCTTGGCGGGCAAACCCGTCCTCATCGCGGCCGCCGGTGGGACAGCCCGCCACTCGCTCGCGCTCGAGCACGCCCTGCGGCCTCTCTTCGCATACCTGAACGCGGCGGTGGTCGCGACGGCCGTGTACGCCGCGACCGAGGATTGGGGCCGCAGCGGTGTCGCGGCCGAAGACAGCCTCGTCGATCGGATCGATCGGGCGGCCCTCGAGCTCTCCGTTGCGATGTCGGTGCGAAGGTCGGCCGTCCGGAAGGACCCCTTCGCGGATCCGGTTCCCTTCGACCAGCTCCTGCAGTCGTAGCCGGCGTCGGTGTCCCGCGGGGGCATCGAGGACCGGCCTCACCACCGGCAGTCGCCGGCGACCTCGTCATGCCTCGCGCACAACTGGCGGGCTCGCTTGCATCGAATGTACGATCTCGACCGCTGCCGGGCCGCGGGACGGGTCAGCCCGTCAAGACTCTGCGCCCAGTGCACGAACTCGACCTGAGCCTGGTCGATTTCACCCTCCAGGCGCCCTCCACGCACCCTCGTGGGCCGCGAGGGACACCAGAACGGTCAGATCGTGCATCCAACGCACACCGGTGCTGCATTCGTGCGCCAGATGCATAGGTTCGACGAGTTGGGCGCGATCGGCCCCAAGCCGCAGTCCACCCGAGCTCGGGCGTCGGCGCCGGGGGCGAAGAGAAGCAGGAAAGCCGCCTGTCAGCGTCACTGGTGCGAGCCCGCGTGAACGATATTGTCGAACTGCCGCCACAGGATCGTGACGAGCAGCGCGGAGCCGACGAACGCGAACCAGAACGGGGCCGTGATGCCGAACGTCCGCGCGAGCAGGCCGCCGAGCGGCGTCCCGACCACGAGCCCGCCGACGATCGCGACGCGGTAGACACCCGTCACGCGACCGAGCAGCTCGTCCGGGACCGCGCGCTGACGGACGACGGTCGATGTGGTTCCCCAGACGAACGCGTGCGCCCCGAACACCACCAGGGTGGCGAGCGCGATCGCCGGTGACGTCGTCAGCGCGAGCACCAGGTGGGTGCACGTCTCGATGACCAGCCCGACGCGCATGATGTCGGCCAGTGCGAAGCGCCGCTCCAGGCGCCCGTAGGACGCGATCCCCACGACCCCGCCGATCGCCACCGCCGTCGTCAGGAGACCAAACCCCACCTCGTCCATCCCGAGTCGCTCGCCCGCGTACAGGACGAGCACCGACCACGCCGCGCCGTACGTGATGTTGAAGGTGAAGATCGTGAGCGCGAGCGTCCGCATGGGCGGATGCGCGACCAGCCATCGGATGCCTTCGATCATCTCGGCGCGCAGGCTGCTCCCCTCCCCTGCCCGGCCGCGCGGGCCGGTCACGACGCGCGAGACGAGCACGGCTCCCAGGGCGAAACAGGCGGCATTCGTCGCGAACGGCAGGGCCATCCCCGCAGCGAACAGGAAGGCGCCGATCGGCGGCGTCAGCAGCTGGTTCGTGAGGAGGAACCCACCCTGCATCCGCGCGTTCGCGATGCCCAGGTCCTCGCGGGCCACGAGACCCGGGACCAGCGTGCTGCTGGCGGCGTCGGCGAAGGTCTCCGCGGTCCCCAGGATGAACAGGACGGCCAGCACCACGGCGATGTTGACCGTTCCGGTGACGATCACGGCGACCAATCCGCCAAGCACCAGGGCGCGAACCACGTTCACCGCGACGACCATTCGGCGTCGATCGAACCGGTCCGCCGCGGCCCCGCCCAGGACGCCGAACAGCAGGACCGGAAGGTACTCGCTGAGGAGTGCCATCGAGACGAGGAACGGGTCGCGGGTCTGTGACGCGACGAGGAGCGGCCCAGCCGAGATCACGACGCCATCGCCCGCGTTGTTGATGACGGTTGCAGCCAGGAGCCAGCGAAAGCTCCGTCCAAGCCTCCTCGGCGCGACGGTCTCGGTGATCCGGGCAGGCAGGGGTCGCATCCGTGAGAGGGTACCAAGGCGACTCCGGCGCAACCCGTTCGCCCGCGCGTCATGGCGCCTCTCGCGACTGATCTCGGCTGTGCCCGTATCCTGACGCGGGGGGCGAACGTCTTGCCCCGGGCGGGGAGACAGACATGGACTTCAACAGCATCCTCATCGGGTCCGAGGATCCGCAGCGGCTGGTCGAGTACTACACGAAGGTTCTCGGCAAGCCGGGCTACTCGGACGGCGGGTACACCGGGTGGCAGCTCGGTTCCGGGTTCGTCACGGTCGGCCCGCACACCGAGGTCAAGGGAAAGAACGCCGCCCCCGGCCGGATGATCTGGAACATCGAGTCCAGGGACGTGGCGGGCGAGTTCGAGCGGATGAAGGCCGCCGGGGCGATCGTCATCGCGGAGCCGTACAGCTTCGAAGGGGCACCCAACTCGTCGATCGCGACCTTCGCCGACCCCGACGACAACTACTTCCAGCTCATGAGCCCGATGGAACTGCCGGCCTCCGGATAGATACGGGCGGGTCGGCCGCCTGGCTGTCCATCAGCCCGAGCCTGGCTCGCACCGCCCGACGCGGCCGCACGTGCCGACCCGGACGGGAGCGGCCCGCCGGACGAGAAGGATCAGGGCTGAGCCCGGAGAGCGGCGAGGATCGAGGCCGCGGACAAGACCAATCCTGAGGCAGTCTTCGGGCGGTAGGGCCACGCTCGATGGATCGCCGCAGCCAGCGTCTCCTCCGTCACCAGCACCGCGCCCTCGGGGATGGCCTCAAGGGAGGCACTAATCCGGCGACCAGCCACGACAGTCGGATGCGATTCCCCAAGACTCAGCGCGAGATGCTCGACCGCGTAGGCAACGAACTCAGGCGCCCCATCCAGTGCCGCCTTGATCTCGACTCCCGTCATCCCGTCCCCTTCCTTGAAGATCGCGTACCGGATCTGGGACGCGAGCGCTCCAGGCAGCATTCGAGGAATCTGACATCGCTGGCGTCCTGGCCCGTGAAATCACGTTTCACGAAGTCGATGGCCTCGCAGTCGCGGCGCGTCTCGCATCTGCGTCCAGGAAGTATGTGACGGCGGGTCAGTCTGGCGCTCGTCAGCGTTTGAGGGCACGCGGATCTGGAGAGCAAGTTCCTGTAGATCGACGCGAAATCGGCGGCCACGCCTGCGCTCTGGCGCCTCCGCCGGCCGCGAGATCCCACGGAACGGGAGTCACGGAGCGATCAGGACGAGGTTCGGGAAGTACGTGCGGTAGCGAGTGGCGTCGCGGGTGAGCAGGCGATACCCGGCGACCGCGGCGTGGGCGCCGATATAGAAGTCCGGGAGCTGCGAGCGCTTGAGTCCCCCGTGCCGCCGGTACCGCAGGAAGCACATGCCGGCCAGGAATGCGGCCTCGTATGGAAGCGCCTCGCGCCGGTAGAGGTCACCGGGAAGCGCGGCCTCCAGATCCTCGATCACCGAGAACCCGAGAGAGACCTCGGCGTAGACGAGCGGATTGATCACCAGGATGGCCTCGTCGGCGGCTCGTTCGAGCGCCCGGCCGGACCAGTCGCCCCAGAGCGGGTCGTTCGTGGCGACGTCCAGAAGGACGTTGCTGTCGACCAGGACCGGGTCCATCAGTCGCCGCGGGTGAGGGCCATGATCTCGTCAGTGGTCATCCGGACGCGACCGCCGGACGCACGCAACCGCTGGACCGCCCTCGCTCCTCGCGACGGCCGCCCACCCGACGCGGTCTTGACGATCCTGACGTCGCCGCCGTCGACGACGAACTCCACGTCGGTGTTCGGCAGCAGCCCGGTCTGTTCCCGGACTGTCTGCGGGATCGTCACCTGGCCCTTCGATGTGATCCGCATCGTGCGCCTCCCGCTGCGTTCTTACCGTACACAGTAAGACTCGGCGATGGATCGGTCAAGATGCGTCGACCTGCCATGTGAAGCGTCGACCTGCCAGAAGGCCCAGGACGCAGGACCCCGACAATCGTCCAACGCCCACCCCGGGGTCCCGGACGGGATGATCCTGCTGCGATCAGCCCGCAAGGGCGAGGAGCGGGTCGCCCTCGTTCATCGCGAGCGACGTGACGAGGAAGATGACCACGCCGTCGAGCGGCGCGATCGGTTGCTCGAGGACCTTGCCGAAGGCGTCGCGCACCTCCCCCACGACCGTGCCCTTCGCGATCCGCATGCCGACCTCGACCGAGGGGTGCCAGTACCCTGTTCTCGTCGCGCGCATCCACGCCTCCGTCCGGAGGAGCTCGGTCACGTGGCGCGGCGTTTCGGGCGCCTCGTCGACGAGGCCTGCAGCGCGAAGCAGCCGCCGGAAGCCCGCCGCGTGGAGGGCGACGTCCTCGGCCGGCCAGCGGCCCTGCCCGCCCACCTCGCCAAGCACCGCGGAGATGCCGAGCGAAGCGGCGGCCGTCGTGGTCGTGCCCGATGCGGGCCCGACGAGGAGATAGTGCAGGCCGTACGCTTCGGCGAGGGTGCGGCTCCGTGCGTCCACATCGGCGTCGCCAGTCTCCTCGATTCCCGTGAACGATACGAGCGCCTCATTCATGTCACCGCAGTGCATGTCGACGAAGACGTCGGACCCCGCGATGACATGGTCGGTGATCCATCGCGCCAGCCGCTGGGTCGGCGAGCCATCCGCCTTCCCCGGGAAGACGCGGTTGAGGTTCGTGCCGTCCATCGGGTTGAGGTAGATCGTGCGGGCAGCGAACGCGGCCGGGTTCGCAGTGAGGACCGCGACGAGCGACCCGCGCACGCGGGCGGGGTCAAGGCTCATTGCGACCTCGCGAAGCGCGGCGATCGACACGTACTCGGCCCCGTGGATCCCCGCGGTCACTGCCACCCGCGCGCCGGGCAACGCGCCGTGGACGACCACGATCGGCAGGTCGACCAGGCGGCCCTCGCCCAGGTCGACGGGGACAACCCCGATCACACGGGTGCCCGGCCCGGCGACGAGAGGACCGACGGTGAGGGGCGTTCGGTTCTTCATGACCCCAACCCTACCGCTCGGCGACACAATCCGTGGCAGGCTACCGGCCCAGGACGACGTCGATCCCAGCGAGCACCAGGTCCAGCTTCGGCCGCGACAGCTTGCCCACGCGCTCGACGAGGACCGACCGGTCCAGGGTCACGAGCTGCGATACGTTGGCGACCGAGTCGCGCGGAAGGCCCGTCGAGCGCGCAGTCAGCAGCACGTTCCCCGGTGCCTCGGCCCACCTGAGGTTGCTCGTGAGCGGGACGCAGAGGGCCGTGCGGAGCGCGCTGCGGTTGAACGCGTCACCCCTGTACCGTAGCGACATGATCCCAAGCCTCACGGACGGCCGCCACCTCCGACTCCCCGGCACCCGGAACCTTCGCGACATCGGAGGCTACCCGGCGAAGGGCGGTCGCCGGACCCGGTGGCGGACTCTCCTTCGAACCGATGCGCTGGATGTGATCCCTCCTGCGTCCCAGGACGCGTTGCTCGACATGGGCCTCCGGACCGTGATCGATCTGCGCTGGCCCCACGAGCTCACGGAGGCGCCGAGCGTCTTCGCCACGAGCTCCGGCGTTCGGTACCGGAGCATCCCGCTCCTCGAGGACGACCCCACCCCGATCATCGGCCTCGCGGCGACCTACCGGCACATGCTCGATGAGCGGGCGCCGCTGCTCGCCGACGTGGCCCGGGCCCTGCTGGAGCCGGACGGCCTCCCGGCAGTGATCGGCTGCGCTGCCGGCAAGGACCGTACCGGCGTGACCATCGCGCTCCTGCTCTCCGCCGTCGGGGTCCCGGCCGACGTGATCGTCGCCGACTACGTGCTCACGGGCGTCGCGTTCAGCGAACCCGACCCTGATGATCCCCATTTTCTCGACTGGCGCGCGAGCCCGGTCGAGCTCGAATGCCCGCCGGCGTACATGGAAGCCATGCTTCAGCACCTGGCGGCCCGCCATGGTGGCGCCGGCAAGCTGCTTCGCCGAAACGGCCTCGTGCCGGCCGACCTGGATCTCCTCGTCGAGCTCCTGACCGAGCCGGCGCCTGACTGAGGTGGCTGGCGCAACCCGCCCCCCTCCCCGACTGGCACGCTCCCAGCCCGGACGCGATCACGCCGGACCGCGCGAGCGTCCAGGCGTGGCTGGACGCCTACGTTCGCGCCTGGCAGTCGTACGCCCCGGCCGCGATCGCCGACCTGTGGACCGAGGATGCGCCCGTTGTTCCGGCGGGCGCGTGGCGCCCGTTGTGCCGGCGCCCGATTGTTCCGGCGGGCGCGTGGCGCCCGTTGCGCAGGATGCACCAGATTGGCTGTACGCCGCGCTCGAAGGCGCCCGGACCGACCCTGTCACGACCCCGTGGAGCTCCAGGGCGCGCTTGTTGCCGGCGACGCAACATTCGGGGCCGATGAGCCAGCGAATCGGTCCGGGCGGACTCGCTGGGAGCCCGCACCCGTAGTTCCTCAGTCGGATACCAGCGGTTAGTTGCAGGCTGCGCAACACGTGCAGGGGCGACGTACCGGACCGGGGTCGACCCCGGCCGCCCAGCCAGGTCGCAGAAGCCGCCAGGTCGCAGGGCCTCGCGGCCAGCGGTGCTACCCTGAGTCGCCCGAGCCGCCGTTCCGTCGCTCGAGGCGCACCCAAGATTGGATATCAGCATGGCTCGTACCAAGTTCGCCACCCCTGAAGCACTCATCGTCATCTCGACCGACGGCTATTTCGACGTCTACCCGTCGGGCGAGCGGGTTCCCAATGCCAGGCCCGCCTATCGAGGGACGATCGACCAGCTCGACCGCGACGTCCGGGCCGGCAACCGGCTGACGGTCCGGCCGGATTCCATCGCCCTCCGGGTCGCCGTGGCGTCCTGGTCGTCGGAGCACGGTGCCGCCGCGGTCCGCGGGGATCTTGGGGCAGGCCGCGACGGGAAACAGGTCGTTCCCGTAGCCTGATCGGAACGGCCATGCCCGGCGCGGTCGCGTCCAACATGGACGTCGATGGCGACCGTGCGCGGTTCGAACAGGCCCTCGCGGGGCGCGGCGTGGCGTACGAGCTCTTCCCCTGCGATCCGGCGTTGGCAGACACGGCGGCGTTCTGTTCGGCCTACGGCTTCGACCCGAACGATTCCGCCAACACGATCGTTGTCGTCGGCAAATCGGAGCCCCGTCGGTACGCGGTGTGCGTCGTCCTTGCGCCGCATCGGCTGGACGTCAACCGCGTGGTTCGCGCGCGTCTCGGCACGCGCAAGGCGTCGTTCGCGGCAGCCGAGGAGACGCGTAGCCTGACCGGCATGGAGATCGGCGGTGTCACCCCGTTCGGCCTGCCGTCCGACCTCCCGATCTGGATCGACGCCGCGGTCATGACGCGCGCGCGAGTCGTCCTCGGCGGCGGCAGTCGTCGCTGGAAGGTCATCGCGCCGCCCGCGATCCTCCTGACGCTCCCGCGTGTCGAGGTCGTGGACGGCCTGGCGGCCGATCCGAGCTAGGAGGCCCCTCGACATGGCAGCCCAGCAGTTTCCATTTCGCATCGGGCAACTGTCACGCCCACTGCTCCGCCTCTTCGGGGTGCGGACCGGCAACGCGTTCGTAGTCGTGGACGACGAGCTGGATGCGCACTTCGGCTTCTTCCGCATCCAGACACCGGTGACCAACATCGCCTCGTGGCGGATCGAGGGACCGTGGCACTGGATCACGGCGATCGGCGTCCGCAGGAGCGTGCGGCACGCGGACGTAACGTTCGGTGGCTCCCATCGAGGTGGCGTCCGAGTCGATTTCAGGGACCGGGTCCGGTTCGGGCGCCTCCGAATCCCGGCCCTGTATGTGACCGTGGAGGACCTCGAAGGGTTGGCCGCGACGCTTGCGGCGCGAGGGATCCCCGGGGAGGACGCGCGGAGGCGCTGACGGCCCGGGGCGCCAGCACCGACGCGATCAGCGCGCGGCCCCTATCACGAGCCAGGGCTGCCTGGCATCGCTCCAGTCGGCCCTCAACCAGGCAGCTGCGGCCTGATCCGGGTTACCCCGCGCCGCGCGTTCCGTCGCCGTCGCCCGACCGCGCCGCCAGCCACGGAGCGGCCAGGCGGGCGCGGCGCTCGGACGTGAGCAGGTCCGCTGCGTGGAGGGCCATCACCGCCCCCTCGATGACCTCAAGCGCCGCCTCGCCACCCGCCCGATCGTGCGGAGCGAGGTCGTCGGACTCCTCGACGACCGCTCCGAGCAACGGGATGCGATCGAGCAGCGGCCCCACGACGTGGGTGAGGTCGCCGCGTTCGTGCTCGGACAGGACGAGGTCGGCGAGGCGTAGCTCGTCCCGCAGCTCCGGCGTCCAGGCGGCGGCAAGGCGCGGCAGATCCGCGACGGTCAGTGCGTCGAGCGCTGCCGCCAGCCGGTCGCGAGGATCGTCATCGGAAAGGATCGGCGGGTTCGTCACGGATCGAGCGTACGCGCTCGCGGCTCAGCCCGCCGCACGCGCCCGGAGGTACCCGAGGAGCCGCTCGGCGATGACGTAGGACCGGCCGCCGCCCATGACCAGGACCACGTCGCCGCGCTCGACGCGTGGGGCCAGCCACTCGGCTGTCGATTCGACGGACCCCGGTGCCGAAGCCGGCGCGCGACCCCGGGCGTTCACCGCGTCCGCCAGCGCCTGCGCGGACGTGATCGTGGTATCCGGGTCGCGACCCGCGTGGATGTCGGCGATCGCCACACGATCCGCCCGCGCGAGGACCTCGGCGAACTCCTCCAGCATCGCCGCGGTCCGATGGAAGGTGAGGGGTTCGTAGACCGCCCACAGCCGCCGGCCGGGATAGCGGTCGGCCACCGCTGCAAACGTCGCCGCCATCGCCGTCGGGTGGTGCCCGTAGTCGTCGAGGACGACGATCCCGTCGACATCGCCCTTCAGCTCCAGGCGGCGCCCGACCCCGCTGAAGGTCGCGAGGCCGTCGAGGATCGCGGGCAGCTCGGCGCCCGCGACGAACGCCGCGCCGCCGGCGACGAGGCCGTTCTCCGCGTTGTGCCTTCCGGCGAGCGCGATGCGAGCCGTGACTGTGCCCGAGGCCGAGAGGCCCGCAATCTCGAGGCTCCCCTCCCCCGCCCGGGTGACCTGCCAGCGGCCTGCGATGGCGGTGGCGGGTCCGCGGGCAGTGCCGTGCGTGCCGGCGAGCGCCGCGGCGGCGGCTACCGGATCCTCGTCGGCGCCCAGGACGCGCACTGCGACCAGCCGGCCGGGCCAGTCGCGGAGCCCGGCGAGCACCTCGAGGACGCCCGGATCACCAGCGTTCGCGACGAGGACCGGGTCCTCCGCTCCCCCGTCGAAGCGGCGGATCCAGGCGCCGAACGCCGCGACGACCGAAGCGCGGTTCGGGAAGACGTCCGGGTGGTCCCAGTCGGCGTTCGTGAGGGCGCCGATCACCGGGCGGTACGGGTCGAAGTTGCCAGCGTACTCGTCGGCCTCGACCACGAAGTGGCGCCCCCCGCCGAGACGGACCGTGGACGGGCGCGAGCCCCCCACGAGCATCGGCGGGAGGAGGGCGCCCACGAACCCGGACGGGTCGAGCCCCGCGACGGCGAGGAGATGGATCAGCCAACCTGTCGTGGTGGACTTCCCGTGCGTCCCCGCCACGCCGACGAGCGCCCCGCCGCGCGTCGCTGCAGCGTCGGCGATCAGCTGCTGGACGCTGGTCGCGGGGATGCCCCAGGAGCGCGCTGCCAGGAGTTCGGGGTGGTCGGGATGGACCGAGGTGAGCGCTTTCGTGACGGCGAGGCGGTCCACGAGCACCGACGCGTCGCGCGCCACGTGCGCCGGGTCGTGGGTCCAGCTGAGCGGGATCCCGGCGTCCTGGAGCGGTGGCGTGTACTGCGAGGGACCGCCGGCGTCGCAACCGGAGGCGCGCGCGCCGACGTGATGCGCGAGGAGGCACGCGGCGGC
>JANXWH010000094.1 GCA_025351245.1 Chloroflexota bacterium
GGCCGAGGATGGCCTGCGGGTGCTCGTCGGTGAGCTCAGCCGCGACTTCCCATCGGCCGCGGCGTGTCTCGCCGACGATCTGCCGGCCCTGACGGTCCACCTGCGCTACCCGCTCCGGCTGCGCAAGAGGCTGCGTTCCACGAACTTGCTGGAGCGGTCCCTGGAGGAGGTACGCCGGCGGACCAAGGTGATCGGCCGGTTCCCGGGCGAGACGAGCTGTCTCACGATGGCCTGGGCCGTCATGGACCTCGTCATCGCGGGTGCTCACGGACTCGGGCTCACGCTGCCCGACCGGCACGCCATCGCCGCCCTCGTGGCCGCCCGCGCCGTCCCGGTCACCGCAGAGGCGATCGCGTGAGCGCCAAGGCTCGTGACGAAACGAGCGTGTTTTTGAGGTTCGCTTTGGCGCCTACGCCGCCTCCGCTCTTCGGCCAGGACTACGCACCCAACTACGACGCCACGCCCTGCGCCGCCTGCCTCGTGAAGTCGATCACCAGTTCGGCTGATCACGTGCTGGCAAGGATCCGTGGGCTCGGCGAAATCATGGTCGGGATCCGCCGGACGATTGCCGATGGCGAGCTGTCTGGGCCGTCGCTCTCCTGGTGGCGTAGAGTGGCCCAGGGGGATGGCACCTGCGCTTGATCCGCGCTCCTTCGAGGGCAAGATGATGGAAGAACAGGACGTTCGTGAGCGCGCCGAGGCTCTCTGTGTGGCGCTCGTCGCCGGGGACATCGGACGGGCGACCGAGGACTTCAGCAAGGAACTTCGACAGAATCTCGGAGAGGTGCTGGCTTTCCTGCCGCTCCCGTCGACCGAGGCGACCGTCCAATCGATCGATCGCGGCGGCGGCTCCGGCTACACCGTCGTCCTTCGGCTCGTTGGCGAGACGGAGGAGGTCCTGATCCAGACTCGCTGGAAGGACCGCGATGGCCGGACGACGCTCATCGAGGCGAGCCACCTGAGCAAGACGGCGAGGGCCGCCCAGGGTGGCGACGCAGCGGGTGAAGCAAACGGCGCGGGCGAAGAGACGAACTGATCGTTCGCCATCTCATCCGGCGGCGTCAACCCGACGGGCGTGGGTTGCGCGGATCACGGGCTCCAGAATCCGCTCACGCCATCGGCGATCGGTCGGCTGTCGGTACCGTCCGCCGGTATGACGACGAGTTGCGCGCCGCCGCTCGCGTGGACCAGCGGCAGGAGGATCGACGCGCTGTCGGGCGCCCACAGGTGGTGACTCAGGGCGTACTGATCGAAGTACGGCAGGATCTGATTCACGAAGTCGCTCGCCGGTCGAACGACACGTTCGGACCGGACGGTACCGGTCGTCACGTCGATGAACGCGAGGCGCACCTCGACGCCGGGCGACGGAGTTGCAGCAGCCACCGGGCGCGCTCTCACGGCGGCCGTGAGGAAGGGACCCGCCTCACTCGTCTGGTCCGCAGGTTGGGCCAGCCGAAGGGCCGCGATCGTGCGCCCGTCAGGGGCCCAGAAGAACGCGACCACCGAGCCGTCGAGCAGGGTCCTGACAGCTCCGGTACTGGCGTCGATCAGCCGGAGGGGTCCGAGCGGGAACGCTGACGCGCTCGGGACGGGCTTATCGGCGGCGATCGAGGCGAGCAGGTCGCCGGTCGGATCGAAGGCGAAGGCGGCAGGGCCGAATACCGGCAGACCGTGCCGGCTGGCGTCATCGCGCGACGCGATGACGATCTCGCCGGGCGAGTCCGTCCCGGAGCGGACGTAGGCGAGATACCGGCCGTCCCGGCTCGCGCTGGCCGATCGGAAGTCACCGGTCCCGGGGACGGCGGGTGCGACGGAGGCGCCGTCCAGGCCGACCTCTCCGACGAAGGCGCTCGACCCGGTGCCGACGTGCAGGAGCAGCCGATCCGCGCCCTCCCAGTCGAAGTACAGCGGCGCGCCCCGGCGGATGATCGCGCCCGGGCCGCTCCCGTCGAGGGGTGCGGCGCCATCCGCGGGCGCAATCCGCAGCGAGATCCCGGCCGCCTCGGTCGCGAGGAAGGCGACCCTCCGGCTGTCTGGCGTCCAGTAGAGGTAGAACGGAGGACGATCCGGGCTGCGATAGATGGCGATCGGTTTGGCGTGGCCCCCTGAGCCGCCCCGCAGCACGGTGAAGACGTAGATCGACGTGTCGTCCGGGGTGTGGCCCACCGCCGCAATGCGCGAGCCGTCGGGCGACCAGGCCGGAAACTCGAACACGACCCCGGGCACGGCATACGAAACCCTCGAGCCTCCGCGCTCGTCCATGGTGGCCAAGTCCCCGCTCTCGTCGATAACCGCGATCAGCGAGGCGGCGGAGGCTCCCGACGGGGCGGCCGACGAGGCGTTCGGGGCGACTGAGGAGGCGTTCGGGGCGGCCGACGGAGCCCCAGACGATGGTGACGCGACCACTCGCAAGCTGCCTCGCGTCGTCACGAGCCCGGCGGCCAGGACGATCACGGTCGCTACGAAGGCGCCGACCAGCGCGAGCGGAAGCACGATCCGGAGGCGGCCCTGGGAGCCACCACCGGCGTCTTGGGGCGCCAGCTCTTGCTCGGCGTCGGTTCGAGGCTCAGGCATCGCACAGAAGATACGGGAAGACTCGTCCGGCGGATCTCGTGGCCTGGACTGACGTCGAAGCTGGTCTGGCCACGACTTGACATGGAAGGAGCGTGGAGCACAATGAGGTCATGACACATGTCAAGACATTGCCGGACCCAACCGAGATCACGTCGGTCCTCCGCTCCCTGTCGCCTCGGGAGCGCGAGGTCCTGAGCATGGCCGCGGGCGGGCTGACGACGACGGAGATCGGCGAGCGACTGAGTCTCCCCAAGGCCCGGGTCAACGCCCATCTCAAGGCTGCCTGGGGACGCCTCGGTGGTGGTCTGGCTCGGTCGGTGGGTGACCGGTCTTCGCGAGAGGCCGGCCAGTCCGAGATCGGCCGCCTGCGGGCGGAGTTCGGGCTGTCCCAGGAGCGGTTCGCTCGCCTGGTCGGCGCGAGCCCCAGGACGGTGGCACGTTGGGAGGCAGCCGGGTCAAGGGTGGTCCCCGAAGCCGCCGCCGCGGATCGCCTGTCGTTTCTTGCCGACGTCCGCGACCTTGGCACGGCCACGTTCGGGCCGGATGGGTTCCGGCGATTCGTCGCGTCGCGCCAGCCGCTCCTCGAGGGACGTCGCGTCATCGACGTGCTCGAGGGCGAGCACCGTCACGAGGTCCTCGATCTCCTCCACGGGATCGCCGGTGGCGGACCTGCGTGAGCCTGCGAATCGAGCCCTGGCGAGGGACGACGTTCCGGCACGTCCCGAGGGGAGCCGGGCCACTCGACACCACTCGGGCCGGACTTCCGCGTGGCCGCTGGAACCTGCCCGGCGAGCCGACGCACTACCTGGCTTCGTCCCGTGAGGTAGCGGCCGCCGAATGGCTCCGGCACCTGGAGGATATGGGCCTGCCAGCCGGCGATTCCGTCCCGCCGCGCGACCTCCACGAGGTCACGGTCAGCCTCCAGCGGACCATCGACTTCCGCGACGGCGCCAACCAGGCCCAGCTCTCCATCGACGACATGTCGAAGCTCGTGCTGGACCCGGTCGCAGCCCGGGCGTTCGCCACGTTCGTCCGGTCCGCCCTCGACGCGGAGGCGATCTGGGTGCCGTCGGTCGCGTTCCTCGACCGCCGGGACCAGGGGAACCTCGTCATCTTCCTCGAGCGGCTGGATCGTCCCCTGGCGGACCTGGCGACCACCCGGCTGTTGGGCCAGCTCACGCTGCCGTAGAGCTGCGCGTTCCTGAAGCCACGCTCAACCGCTCACATGGATACGGCAATGGGCGGCAGGCCTTCGACGGGCCGTGTCCTGGACGCTGCGACCCCGGCCGCCGCTCGCCGGCATGCCAGGGAGCGCCCCCCCCCGACGATCAGGCCAGGGAAACGATCCGCAGTCCGAACGTGCCGCGCGGCGCGGCGACGATCACCGTGTCGCCGGCATGTCTGCCCATGAGTGCCCGGCCGATGGGCGAGGTGCTGCTGATGCGACCGTCGGCGGGCGAGGCCTCGTGGCTGCCGACGATGGTGTACGTCTCCTCGCCCTGATCGTCCTCCACCGTGACGGTCGTGCCCAGGCTGACGTGGCTCGTCGAGGAGCCTTCGATCTGGACAGCATCGCGCAGGAGCACGGTCAGGTGCATGATCCGCCCCTCGAGGATCGACTGCTCCTTGCGCGCCGTTTCGTATTCGGCGTTCTCCCGGAGGTCGCCGAGTTCACGGGCGGCGGCGATTCGGGCGATGACGACCGGCCGCTCTACGCCGGTGAGCTGCTGGAGCTCGGCGCGGACGCTGACGATGCCGCTCGCGGAGAGGTAGACGGTGCTGCTCATGATCGGGGGTGTCTCCGGATGTCGCGAGAGGAGGGTCAGTGGGCCCGTCAGTCTGACAGGTGGCGGTCAACCTGCTTGCGACACCCATGACCTGGCCGACGCGGAGGCGGACTGACCGACGCCGAAGCGGCCCCGCTGTGCGTGGATGCGCGACCCACGTCCGCGACGCGGCTGGCCCGACCCGTTGCGCGCCCGGGGCCGATGCGCACACGCCGGCCGGTTGGCGCCCGGTGTCTGGCGTGGGCGCCCGGTGACCACTGCGACCGGCGAGGACGCACGGCGCGGTTCCGGCGTGCGCCGGGTGACTGGAACAACCGTTCAGCGGTCACCCGGTGCATCCCATGACACAGAGTCGCTCCCTGCCGGATCGCGGGCGGTCGTAGTGCCCACCCGGTGCACACTCGGGTCGCCGGGCGGGGGGCTACCGCCCCTCGCTCACGCAGCAGTAGCGCCAGGGTTCAGCCGGTCGAGACCGTCCGGCGCCCGGCGCCGAACCCCACACCCCGAGGAGCAGAGGTGCTCGGTCCAGGCGACCTGGATCCCGGGCAGTAGTCGCGGCGCGGAAACGGGGCCGGGGGCCGCGTCCGATATCGGCTGAGCCGATCAGATGTGGCAGCCACGAGCGTGAAGACGCGGCGAAAGCCGTGGTTGGCCGCGTTTCGGAGCGTGCACTGGGCGATTCTGATCGGCTCAGAGGTTGTGAAGAAATCGCGCTGGGGGGGGATTCCCAGGGGCGGCCGGCGCAGCTACGATTCGCGTATGGACCAGCTGTTCGACCTCCCGCCCGCCGACGCCATTCCTGCCGACCCAGAGCGCCGGGGACGCCCGCGCCTGCAGCGCCCGAACCGGGACCAGCT
>JANXWH010000100.1 GCA_025351245.1 Chloroflexota bacterium
GAGACGAAAGTCGGGCTTAGTGATCTGGTACCTCCGAGTGGAAGGGGTATCACTCAACGGATAAAAGCTACCCCGGGGATAACAGGCTGATGGTGCCCAAGAGTTCACATCGACGGCACCGTTTGGCACCTCGATGTCGGCCCGTGGCATCCTGGGGCGGAAGTACGTCCCAAGGGTTCGGCTGTTCGCCGATTAAAGCCGCACGCGAGCTGGGTTCAGAACGTCGTGAGACAGTTCGGTCTCTATCCGTCGTGGGCGTAGGGAACTTGTGAGGAGCTGCTCCTAGTACGAGAGGACCGGAGTGGACGAACCGCTGGTGTGCCAGTTGTCCCGCCAGGGGCACTGCTGGGTAGCTACGTTCGGTTGGGATAAGCGCTGAAAGCATCTAAGTGCGAAGCTCGCCTCGAGATGAGGTTCCCCACCGGGTTAACCGGGTAAGACCGCAGGGAGACTACCTGCTTGATAGGCGGCACGTGGAAGCCCGGCAACGGGTGCAGCCAAGCCGTACTAATGGTCGAGGGCTTGACCTTTCCAACGCTGACCAAGGGCCAGCGCCGTGGATCGGGATCCACCTGGGCGTCCTGGACGCCCGAACGACGCGAAGTTGAAGATCTCTCTTCCGGCGCCCGCTGCGCCTTTGAGCGCTGCAGAGCCGCTGCCGAAACGCGAACCACATGCATAAGATCCTGGTGACTCTAGCGGAGAGGCCACACCCGTTCCCATCCCGAACACGGAAGTTAAGCTCTCCAGCGCCGAAGATACTGAGAGGGCAGCCTTTCGGGAAAATAGGACGTCGCCAGGATTTTTGCGTTTCTTGAGTGGGCACATCCGTCGACCGTTGGCGCGCGGCCGTGCCCGTGGCGCCCGGCGGATCGGTGGCACCGCGATACACTCCCCGACATGGACGAGCCCGTGCTGGAAGCGCTCGACGCGCCGGAGGCAGCGCCGCCCCGAATCGTCGTGTGCCCATTCCTCGTGTCCGCGGCCGGCCCGTGGCGCAATGCCGAGGCGTCGCGCGACCACCGCTGTTCCCGGGTGACGGGCGGCAGGCGGCTCGGCCTGGATCACCAACGCCGATACTGCGTCGGGTCCGGCGGCCCGGGGTGTCCGCGCTACATCACGGCACGCGCCCCCGGGCGCCTGGCATCAATGCTGCCGGTCGTCATGGACCGGGGCCCACTCGGGGCGGCGCTGGAACCGGAGGGCCTTCGTCGATTGGCAGCCCCGGCGAGCGTGGTGATCATCGGCGCAGCCCTGGGGGCCTTCCTCCTGGCGCGCGGTCCCGGCGCACCGGGGCCTGCGTCCGGCAACGGCGTGGCCGGCTCGACCGTCGGCCCATCGACGCCGTCCGCTTCAACGCCGTCGAGCCCGCCCGTGACCGCGGCACCAAGCGATGCGTCCGCACCGACCCCGCCGTCATCCCCCTCGACGCCGCCGGCGTCCGCTTCTCCGGCGCCGGTCGGCGGCCGTACGTACACGGTTCGCCCGGGTGACAATCTCAGCTCGATCGCTGCGAAGTTCGGGACCACCACGCGCGCGCTCGTGCAGTTGAACGGAATACCGAACCCGAGCCGGATCCGGGTGGGTCAGGTCCTGAAGCTGCCCTAGGAGCCTGTGTCCGTAATCGCGCCGGGCGGGGACGTCAGCGCTGGCATGCCCGACAGTACGATGTCGCCTCGCGCCCGCCGACCTGACTGATCGCTGCGCCACAGCGCAGGCACGGCAGGCCGCCGCGCAGGTGCACCTTCAGGTGGTCGCGGACCTGCTTCTCGAAGGTGGGCGGGACGCGGGCTCGGAGGATGTCGACGGACCACGCCAACGTCTCGCGCATCGCCGCATACAGGGCGTCGACCTCTTCGCCGGCGAGGCTCGATCTTCGCCGAAACGGGCTGAGTCGCGCAGCCCAGAGGATCTCGTCGCTGTACGCATTGCCGATTCCCGCGACGAACGACTGGTTCCGGAGGAGTCTCTTGAGCTCGCCCGGATGGCGGCGGATCCGGGCTCGGAACTCGTGCACGGTCAAAGCCGGGTCGTTGGCATCGGGCCCAAGGTCGGCCGCTTCCGTGCCGGGCACGCTGCGAGGCGCGTCGACCGGTACCAGGTAGAGCTTGCCCATCCGGGTTGGATCGAGATAGCGCAGCTCGATCTCGGCGTCCCGCATCGGGAGCCAGGCGGCGCCGCGCACCCAGGGCGCCACGACGTCCGGGCCCGGCCCGACCCACGGCCCGAACCGGAGGATGACGGACCCTTTCGGGCGCGCGACGCCGGGCGCGACCATCCCGAACCGCCCAGTCAGCATCGGTGACGCCCACAGGGTGGTACGGTCGGCCTCGAGGATCAGGAACTTGCCGCGCCGCCGGACGTCGAGCAGGCGATCGCCGAGGAGGGTCGCGAATTCGGCTGGTGTCGCCCGGAGCACGAGAGGGTCCGGCGCGCTTGCCGCGACGATCATCCGGCCGACAAGCGCGGCGCCGAAGGCTTCGGCCAGGATCGTGATGTCGGGCAGCTCGGGCACGGCTTGCGGATTGTACCCGCCAAGAGTCGTGTGCTAGACTCGCGCGGCCCCGCGAGGGCTCGACAGCCGAACAGCTTCCGACCGACGGAGCGGAGGAGCGGACCGCACGCAGGGCGCACGGACCGAACCCGACCCAACGACGACGGCGTGAGCGCGGCTCGGCCGTCGTCCTCGTTTCGGGCGGACTCCATGACAGAGGTAGGAAAACCCTTGACCGAAGAGCAGCAGGCAGGGACCACGCCGGAGATCACGTCGGAGGCGAATGCCCCCGAGGTGGCCCCCGTCGCAGAACCGGCGACGATGGTCGCCGACGTGGCCGCCGAGACCCCCGAGCCGTCCATGATCGAGCCCGTGGCCGAGCCCGTGGCAGAGCCCGTCGCCGAGCCCGTCGCAGAGCCCGTCGCCGAGCCCGTCGCAGAAGCGGGTCCGGTTGGCGTGAGCCCCGAGGACCTCGCCGACGCGCCCGCGGCCGAGGAGCCCGAAGTTGCTCTCCCCGCGCCGGCAGCCCGGCCCGAGCCCTCGACCATGGAAGAGCTGCTCGCGGAGCAGGACACCGAGATCCGGAGCTTCAAGCACGGCGACGTCGTCGAGGGCGCCATCGTCCGGATCGACAAGGACGAGATCCTCGTCGACATCGGGGCGAAGAGCGAGGGCGTGGTCTCCAACCGCGAGCTCTACGGTCGCAACGCCGAGTCCTCTCCGGTCCTCGCGGTCGGGGATGTGGTCCTGGTCTACGTGCTCCAGCCGGAGTCGCCGGAAGGCCACGTGGTCCTCTCGCTCCGTCGCGCCGGCCTCGAGCGCAAGTGGCGCTCGATGCAGGAGCAGTTCGAAACGGGCGTCATCATCGAGGCGCCGGTGATCGACCACAATAAGGGTGGCCTCATCGTCGACTGCGGGATTCGCGGGTTCGTGCCGATCAGCCAGATCGTCGACTTCCCGCGTCGTCCCCAGAACGAGCAGCCCCGTGACGCCGCCCAGGAGATCGCCGAGAAGCTGCAGCCGTACGTCGGCCGTCGGCTCCGCCTCAAGATCCTCGAGGTCAATCGGAAGGCGAACCGCCTGATCCTCTCGGAGAAGGTGGCGCTCTACGAGGAGCGGCGTGAGAAGCGCGACGAGCTCTTCAGCAGCCTGCAGGTGGGCCAGAAGGTCAAGGGCAACATCCGATCGATCGCGCCGTTCGGCGTCTTCGTCGACCTCGGTGGGATCGACGGGCTCGTCCACAAAAGCGAGCTGTCGTGGAACAAGGTCAACAACCCGGAGGCCGGCTACAAGGTCGGCGAAGAGGTCGAGGCCGAGGTCATCGACATCAACCATGAGCGCGGGCGGATCAGCCTGTC
>JANXWH010000104.1 GCA_025351245.1 Chloroflexota bacterium
CCGGCGGGCGGGCTCCGCGTCATGTGCGCTTCCGGGCGACGGCCGGCCACCTGCTCGTCGGCTCGCTCGGCACGACCATCCTCAGCGTCGGGCTCGTCGACCTGTCGGGCCGGCTGCTTGTCGAACACCATGAGCCGGCCGATGTCACGCTCGGCGCCGAGAGAGCGCTCGATCGCGTCGACGCGCTGTTCGACTGGATGCTGGAGGAGCACCCGGAGGCTCGTGACATCTGGGGGATTGGGCTCGCCGTCCCGGGCCTCGTCGAGTTGCCCAATGGCCGCCTGGGCGCGCGAGCCGCCCTGCACCTGATGCCCGGCTGGCAGGACTACCCGATCTTACGCCGACTGAGCGGCCGGTTCGGCGCCCCGGCCTTCGTGGACAACGAGGCCCACCTCATGGCCCTCGGCGAGCTCCACGCGGGGCGAGGCAGCGGCTCGAGCGATCTGCTCTTCGTGAAGATCGGGACCGGGATCAGCGCCGGCCTCTGCTCCGACGGGAAGGTCCACCGCGGCGCCCACGGGTTCGCCGGGGACATCGGGCACGTCGCCATCACCGACGATGCGACGGTCATCTGCCGGTGCGGCAATAGCGGCTGCCTCGAGGCCCTCGTCGGCGGAGCGGCGCTCGCCCGAGAGGCCCAGCTGGCGGCCGCCGACGGCCGTAGTCGCTACCTCGCGGACGTGCTCGCGGCGGGCCTCCCGATCACAGCTACGCAGGTCGGCATGGCCGCCAACCGCGGCGATCGGTTCAGCATCGAGCTCTTGTCGCGCTGCGGGCGTCTGGTCGGCGAGACGCTGGCGACGCTCGTGAATGCGTATAACCCGACCATGGTCATCGTCGGCGGAGGGGTCTCTCAGGCTGGCGAGATCCTCATCGCGGCGATCCGGGAGGCGATTTATCGCCGGTCGCGATCGCTGGCCACGCAGAACCTCCAGATCGTCCGGGCCGAGTTGGGACGGACGGCGGGCCTCATCGGCGCGGCCCTGGCCGTCGTCGATGAGCTGTTCTCGCCCGACTACCTCAAGTCCTGGATAGACAACGGGTCGCCAGCCCGGCATCCGGACGCTCCCGGCGGCGCGCCCGTCCGCCGGGAGGCCAGTCCCGGCAACCGGCCCGCCCATGCTCGCTCCGGATCGCGATCCGAGACGGCCGTCCTTGATCTCGCGAGGGTGAACCGATGAGGGCAGGCGAGTCCTTCCGGCGCATCTCTGTCGAAGGCCTGGGCCCGCACGGGGAATCGGCCGCCTCGGTGGACCAGCTTGCGGTATCCGACGCGGACGCCGCCCGTGCCCGGGCGGCGGGCTACTCCGTCGCCGTCGTCATCCACACGACGGGCAGCGACTGGTCGCGCCAGCAGATCGCCGGGATCAGCGACACGCTGGATCGCTACGGGGCGAGGCTCATCGACGTCGTCGACTGTGGCTTTCGGGCCCAGAACCAGGTGGAGGCGCTGGAGGTCCTGATCGCCCGCGTCCCGGACGCGATCATCAGCATCCCGCTGGACAACCTGCGCACTGCGGATGCCCACCGGCGGGTCACCGAAGCAGGCATCAAGCTCGTCCTGATGGACAACGCACCGATCGGGATGATCGCCGGCAAGCACTATGTCAGCGTCATCTCCGCCGACAACTTCGGTAACGGCCAGGTCGCCGCCGGGATCCTCTCCCCCCATGTCCCGCCGCGCGGCAGCGTGGGTATCGTCGGCTTCGGTGTCGACTTCTTCGTCACGAACGAGCGCGAGATCGGGTTCCGGAAGTGGATGAGGGAGCATCGGCCGGACGTCACGCTCCGCCTGACCGAGTTCCTTGACCTCGAGATGGCCGGTGACGTCGTCGTCGAGTCGCTGGCCCAGAACCCCGTCGTTGACGCGCTCTTCGTTGCCTGGGATGAGCCCGCGATCCGCGTGGTCCGGGCCCTCCGCGCCATCGGGCGGAAGATCCCGATCATCACGATCGACCTCGGAAACGAGGCGGCCGCCGAGATCGCCCGCGGCGGGCTGATCAAAGGCGTCGGGGCCCAGATGCCATACGATCTCGGCGTCGCCGAGGCGACCGCGGTGATCATGGCCCTGGTCGGCGCTGAGACACCGGCGTGGGTCGCGCTCCCCGCCGTCCCCGTCACGCGCGACAACGTTCTCCAAGCATACGAGGCGGTCTGGCACCGTCCGGCGCCGCCGGCGCTGCGGCGCGCATTCGAGACGGCCGGCGAGGCCGATCCTGGGTCCGGCGCCTGATACCGCCGCCCCGTCAGTCGCTGCGGGTCGTCCCCGTGAAGCGCCAGCTTCCCAGCCGAACAGCGGGCACAAGGACGCCGCCGAGGAGGCCCGTGAGGAGCGGTTCGCCACCAATCCGACCGGCACCGGCGATGCCGAGGTCCTCCTGCTCGGCGACTACAACTCGTACGTGATGGAAGACCCGATCACCCTCATCAAGAACGCCGGGTACACGAACCTCATCGCGTCGTTCGTTGGTGGCGACCCCGACTCGTACGTGCTTGACGGCCAGTGGGGCTACCTCGACCAGGCCCTCGGCTCCGCGTCCATCGTCGGGCAGGTCAAGAAGGTCTCCGAGTACCACATCGACGCCGACGAGCCGTCGGTCCTCGACTACAACACCGACTTCAAGACGGCCAACCTCCAGGGGTCCACAGCTCGGCGAGGGTGAGGCTGGGGTCGACGGAAGCGACGCCGGGATTGCGCTCGATCGCGCCAACTCGAAGGTTCGGCAGCCCGTTGCTGGGAAAGGCCATCGGTCTGATCCTTCGCCGGGACCCGTCGGGCGACTCCATGCGTCGCCCGCTCGGCCCTCCCGGCGGTCGGGATCGACAGGCTTCGAGTTCAGGCAGATTGCCCCGGCGAACTCACGGCTCCCCCGAGCAGAATGCCGCGGGGCCCGTCGATACCAGATCCCCGGCGAAAACCCGGACCGGTCAACCGCCCCGGAGTCCCCCTCTCCGCTCAATCTTCGGCCTTGACACGGGCGGGGACGCGCCGTGAATGACCGAATGGACGGAAAAGAGGGGTTTGGAGCGGGAGACGGGATTCGAACCCGCGACATTCTGCTTGGGAAGCAGACACTCTGCCAGCTGAGTTACTCCCGCTCGGCGTACGCTCAATTAGAGCGTCTGCCTAGTTTTGGCTTGACCTACAGCGCTTGGAGAGCGTATAACTGCGATTGCTGAGATCTGCAGTCGGAGACCCTTCAGCCATGGACCAAGCCGCGACAAGCCGTATTGAAGCGCCCGACAGTATCGCTGTCAACCTGGCGAGCTTCCTCCGCTCGCTGCGG
>JANXWH010000105.1 GCA_025351245.1 Chloroflexota bacterium
CCCGAGGCGTGTGCGCCCGGTGACCACTGCGACCGGCGAGGACGCACGGCACGGTCGACGCGTGCTTCCGGTGGCCACTACGACCGGCCGCGATCCGGCAGGGAGCGATCTTGCGTCACAGGATGCGCCGGGCGGCCGCTGGACGGTTGTTCGGGCCACCGGAAGCACGCGTCGACCGTGCCGTGCGTCCTCGCCGGTCGCAGTGGTCACCGGGCGCACACGCCTCGGGTCGTGCTGGGACCCGCGTTCCTCGCTGGTGTCGCGCCCCGGAACCGCCAGCCGGGAAGAGCGGACCCCGCGCGGCGCCCGCCGCCTCTCGCCCGCCCGGCACAGACGTTGGGATGCGTGCCGGATTCCCTCCCACGTCGCCAGGCGCACTTGCATGACTATGCAGCGACGATGTATAGTCATGCGCGTCATGCACCAAACCGCAGGCCGGCCCGCACCGGCCACCACGACGATCCGGGGGAGCCGCCCGTGAGCGCGACCCTCGGGGAGCCGCCCGTGAGCGGCCGCGCGTGCCCGTGAGCGCGACCACCGGGTCCGTCGACGCGGCGGTGCCCGCCACGACCGGGCGATCGGTCCAGGTCACGCCCAGTCGCCGGGCCGTGCCGCTTCCCCGCGGCGGCCACGATGGCACGCCCTCGCCCGCGGGCCCGCGGATCCGCGTCGCCATCGTCGGCGCGACCGGATACGTCGGCGCGGAGCTGGTGCGGCTGCTCTCGCGCCACCCGAACGTGCAGATCGAGGGCCTCGTCGGCCGCGGCCGCTCCCGCGAGCCGATCGGCGGGACGCACATCCACCTCGACCGGACCGGCCTGCACGTCGACGCGACCGTCCCGGATGCCGACGCGGTCTTCCTCGCGCTGCCGCACGGCGCGGCGGCGGAGATCGTGCCCGACCTCGCGGCGAACGGCGCGGCGATCATCGACCTGGGGCCGGACTTCCGGCTCCGCGACCCGGCCGACTACCCGCGCTGGTACGGCTTCACGCACCCACGGCCCGACCTCCTCGCCGGCGCCGTCTACGGGCTTCCCGAGCTCCACGCCGACGCCCTGCGCGCGCTGCGCGACACCGGGCCCGCGATCGTCGGCGCGCCGGGCTGCTACCCGACGGCCACGCTCCTGGCGCTGGCGCCGATGGCGCGGGCCGGGCTCATCGCCGACCTGGTGGTGGACGCCAAGTCCGGCGTCTCCGGCGCAGGCCGCGAGCCGAAGCAGGACCTCATGTTCGGCGAGGTCAACGAAAGCGTGAAGGCGTACGGCGTCGGCGGCCACCGCCACGTCGCGGAGATGGAGCAGGAGCTGGCGGCCCTCGGCGGGCTCGACGAGTCCGGCGCGCCCCGGGGCGCGACCGCAAACCCGGGCGCCCGCGGCATCGACTTCCTGCCCCACCTGGTCCCGATGACGAGCGGCATCCTGTCCGCCTGCCACGTGCGCCCGAGCCGCCCGGTCACGCAGGCGGAGCTCGACGCGCTCTACGCGGACGCGTACGCGGAGACGCCGTTCGTCCACGTCGTGCCGCAGCCGCCGGCGACGAAGCACGTCCTGGGCAGCAACACGTGCCGGGTCCACGTCCGACTGGACGAGCGGACGGGCCGGGTGCTCGCCATCGGCGTCATCGATAACCTGGTCAAGGGCGCCGCCGGCCAGGCGATCCAGGCCTTCAACCTCGTTCACGGGCTCCCGGAGACGGCCGGGCTCGAGCAGCACGCGCTGGTCCCGTGAACGGACCGACGACGGACCCGGGGGTCGCCTCGGCCGCACCGGCGGCCGCGGTCGAGCCGACGGGGGTCGCCTCGGCCGCACCGGACGCGGCACGGGCCGCGGCACGGGCCGCGGATGCGGGCGGCGTCGCACCCCTGGCAACCGACCTCCCGAACGCGGAGGAGCGGGCCGTGATGCCGGCCGGCTTCCGCGCCCTGGGTGCGCCGATCGGGATCAAGCGATCCGGCCGTCCGGACTTCGCGGTGATCGCGACAACCGGCACGCCTGCGGCCGCGGCCGGTGTCTTCACCCGCAACGCGTTCGCCGCCGCTCCCGTCCGGCTTACCCGTGCGCACCTCTCCGAGACCGGTGGCGACGGCCCCGCCGGCTCTGGTTGGGCCGATGCGATCCTCTCCACCTCCGGCTCCGCGAACGCCGCGACGGGCGCCCCCGGCGACGCCGACCAGGGCCATCTCGCCGCCAGCCTGGCGGCGGCGCTCGGCACGATCGCCGGCCGGACGCTGGCCTTTTCGACGGGCGTGATCGGAACGCGGCTGCCGGTGGACCTCGTGGCCGCGGCGATCGCCGAGCGCATCCCGGGCCAGCTCGCGGCGAGCGACCAGGCGCTGATGGCGGCGGCCCGCGCCCTCATGACCACCGACTCGCGCCCGAAGTGGGCGACGGTCCGGCTGGCGCTCCCCGGCACGGACGGGACCGACGTTCCGGTGACCGTCTGCGGCATTGCGAAGGGCGTCGGGATGATCCATCCGCGGATGGCGACCATGCTGGCGGTCATCCTGACGGATGCCGCCGCGGACCCCGGAACGCTCCACCGCATGCTCCGCGGGGCCGCGGCGCGGACGTGGGACCAGCTCTCCGTTGACGGCGACACGAGCACGAACGACAGCGTCCTGGTCCTCGCGTCGGGAGCGTCGGGCGCGGCGCCGGTGCGCGCCGGCGGCCCGGGCGCCGCCGCGCTCGGCCGCGCGATCGAGGCCGTGGCCCGCTCGCTCGCCCGGCAGCAGGCGGCCGATGGCGAAGGGGCGACCACGCTCATCACCTGCCAGGTCACGGGCGCCCGGGACGACGTCGACGCGCGGGGTGCGGCCCGGGCCGTGATCTCCAGCAGCCTTGTCAAGGCCGCCGTCCACGGCCGGGACCCGAACTGGGGCCGGATCGCCGGCGCGGTCGGCAACGCCCAGGCGGCCGAATCCTGGGTCCTGGAAGCGGCCGGCCTCGCCCCGGCCGATGCCGCGGCGCGCGCGGGCACGCCCGTCCGCGTGGAACCCGATCGGCTCCGGATCGCGATCGCGGGCCACGCCGTCTACGCGGGCGGGCCGCTGCCGTTCGACCGGGACGCGGCGCGCGCCGCGATGACGGCCGACGAGGTGCTGATCCGCCTGGATCTGGGCGTGGGCGACGGGACGGGTGAGGCCTTCGGGTGCGACCTGACGGAGGCCTACGTGCGCGAGAACGCCGAGTACACGACGTGACCGGGGCCCACGGATGAGCGAGATCGTGGTCCTCAAGCTGGGCGGAACGACGCTCGTCCAGCAGCGCCAGGTTCTGGCCGAAGTGGCCACCATCGCCCGCCGGCGGCCCGTCGTGATCGTCCACGGCGGTGGCAAGCGGATGACCGAGTGGCTGGACCGGCTGGGCGTCCCCACTCGCTTCGAGGGAGGCCTGCGCGTCACGGACGCGGAGGCGATCGAGGTTGCGGCGGCCGTCCTGCGCGGCGTCGTCAACAGCGAGCTGGTTACCGCCCTGCGCGACGTCGGCGTGGACGCCGTGGGCCTCTCCGGCGTCGACGGCGGCCTCCTGGTCGGCGAGCGGGTCGAGGGGATGGGCCTCGTGGCGCACGTGGTGGGGATCAAGCGCGACCTGCTCGACGCGATCCTGGTGGGCGGCCAGGTGCCGGTGGTGGCGCCGCTCGCGCGCGACGAGGATGGCATCGTCTGCAACGTCAACGCGGACGATGCGGCGGCCGGGCTGGCGGCCGGGCTGGGCGCTCGGCAGCTGATCCTCATGACCGACGTCGACGGGATCCGCGGGGCCGCCGGCGCGAAGCTCGCCACGATCAGCGCCGCCGACGCGGAGGCGCTCATCGTGGCCGGCACGATCAGCGGGGGGATGGTCCCCAAGGTCCGGGCGGCGCTGGCGGGGATCGCCGCGCCCGGCGCCGAGGCGATCATCTGCGACGCCGCAGCACCGGGAGCGCTGGCGCGTGCCCTCGACGATCCGACCTTCGGAACCCGCATCTCGACCGGCGGCCCGGCGGCAGCGACGACCGCTACCGCGGGCACGACGGCATGAGGCTGCCACGATGACCGCGGAGGCACCCGCCCGCGCCGGCGGGGCCGCCCGCGTCGCCCGTCGCCGCGCCGTCCTCGAGCTCGTGGAGACGGCGGCCGTCGGCAGCCAGGAGGAGCTCGCCGTGCTCCTTCGACGGCGCGGCTTCGCGGTCACCCAGGCGACCGTCAGCCGGGACATCGCCGATCTCGGCCTGGTCAAGGCGCCACGCGGGGATCGTCACGCCTACGTCACGCCGCGGACGTTCGCCGACGATTCGGCAGCAACGGCCGGGGTCGCGGTCGGCACGGCGGAGCCCGGCCGTCCACTCCCCCGCCCCGGCGAGGCGCGCCTGCGGCGCGTGCTGGCCGACTACCCGGTCCGGGTTGCGCGAAGCGGCCTCACCCTGGTCCTGGTCAGCACCCCCGGGACGGCGGCCGCGATCGCGCAGGCGATCGACGAGTCGGGCTTCGATGAGCAGGTCGGCACGCTCGCCGGGGACAACACGCTCCTGGTCCTGTTCGCCGACGAGCCCGCGCTGGAGCGCTGGCGAGCCCGCCTCGGGACGTTCGTCGCACAGTCGGCCGCCGGCCTTTCCGCGGCCGATCTCACCAGCACCTATCCCTAGAACCGGGAACGGAGGAGACGCGCACATGAAGAAGGTGATCCTCGCGTACTCGGGCGGTCTTGACACCTCGGTGGCGGTCGCCTGGTTGCGCGAGCAGTTCGGCGTCGACGTGGTGACCCTGACCGTGGACGTCGGTGGCGGCTCGCTTCGGAGGGGCGTGGAAGCCCGCGCGATCGCCGCCGGGGCTTCGCGGGCGTACGTGGTGGACGCGCGGAAGACGTTCGTCCGGGACTTCTGCTGGCCCAGCCTGCAGGCCAACGCGCGCTACCAGGGCGTCTACCCGCTGGCGACTGCCCTCGCGCGGCCGCTGATCGCGCAGCTCCTGGTGGAGGTCGCCCAGAAGGAGGGCGCCGACGCGGTGGCCCACGGCTGCACGGGCAAGGGAAACGACCAGGTGCGCTTCGACGTGGCGGTCCACGCGCTGGACCCGGCCCTCGAGGTGGTGGCGCCGATGCGGGTCGGCATGGGCCTCTCGCGCGACCAGTCGATCGACTACGCGGCGGCGCGCGGCATCGAGCTCCCGATCACGAAGGCGAGCCCGTACTCCATCGATGTCAACATCTGGGGCCGCTCGTGCGAGACAGGCGTCCTGGAGGACCCGTGGACCGCGCCGCCGGCCGATGCCTACGCATGGACCGTGGCGGCCGCCGACGCGCCGGCGGCCATGGACCTCGTGCTGGGCTTCGAGGGCGGGGTCCCGGTCAGCCTGGACGGCGAGCGGCTCGGCCCGGTTGCGCTCGTCGAGCGCCTCAACGAGCTCGCCGGCGCCCACGGCGTTGGGCGGATCGACCACGTCGAGGACCGGCTGGTGGGGATCAAGAGCCGCGAAGTCTACGAGTCACCTGCCGCCACGGTCCTCCAGGCGGCGCACGGCGCGCTCGAGTCCCTGACGCTCACCAAGGACACGCTCCGCTTCAACCGCCATGTGGCGGACGAGCTGGCCCAGCTCACCTACGACGGCCTCTGGTTCAGCGCGCTCCACCGCGACCTGCGGGGCTACGTCGCCAGCGCACAGCGCGTCGTCTCGGGCGAGGTCCGGGTCCGGCTCGACCACGGCAGCGCGGTGGTGTCCGGGCGGCGCTCGCCTCTCTCGCTGTACGAGAAGAACCTGGCCACCTACGACGCGGGCGATTCCTTCGACCACGCCTCGGCCGTGGGGTTCATCGAGATCTTCGGCCTGCCGCTCCGAACCGAGGCCGCGCGCCACGGTGCGGTGGGCGCCCACTACGGCGCGGCGTGGACGTGGACCGACCCGCTCCTGGAGCGGCTGGGGGCGAGCGTCACGGATCCCGCACCGGCTGGCACGCCGTCCTGAGCGGCGGCGCGCAGACGCGTCGGGGCCCGTCGGCGCACGATACGCCGCAGCGCGCGACAATCGCGCTGATGACCAACCAGCCGGCACCCATGCCGACCACCGCGCCGGCCGCTCCCGTCGTCGCCCCGGGCGTCGACGAGGACACCGCGCGGACCCTCCGCGAGCTGGCCTTCCTCCACGAGTTCGCCCAGCTGGCGACCCAGGCACGCGACTGGGACGCGCTCATGCTGACGCTCGTGGAGCGGACCACGGAGGCGCTCCACGTCGAGGTCTGCTCGTTCTACCTGCTGGACCACGCCACGGGCCGGCTGACGCTCGCGGCGACGAACGGCCTGGACCGCGACCAGGTGAGCCGCGTCAGCCTGGCGCTGGACGAGGGCATCACTGGGGCGGCGGCCACGACGCGCCGGCCGATCGAGGTGCCCGACGTCCGGCTCGACCCCCGCTTCAAGTACCTCCGGGGCTTCGACCTCGCGGGGCTTACCTCGATGCTCTCTGTTCCGCTCACCTGGAACGACATCGTGGTCGGCGTCCTCAACGTCCAGACGGTCGCCACCCGGCGCTTCACGCCGCGGGAGATCAACTTCCTCGCCACCATCGCTGCGCTCCTGGCCGGGATTGTCGAGAAGGGGCGTCTGCAGCGGGAACAGGAGCGGCAGCTCGGGGAGCTCCAGGCCCTCGACGAGGCCCGCGCGGAGCTCCTCTCCGTGGTCACCCACGAACTGCGCACGCCGCTCTCCGTGGTCCGGGCGTACGTGGACCTGCTGGCCGATGCGGCGGGTGGCCTGACCGACGCGCCGGCGCGCGCGTCGAGCGAGGACTGGCGCAACGCGGCGATCGACCAGATCGGCCGCCTGGACCGGCTGGTGGACTCGATCCTCGTCTCCGTCCGCGGCGAGGGGCTGGGCGTGCTGGCGCGTTCTCCGTTCGACCTCGGGCGGACGATGGGCGAGACGGTCGAGCTGCTGCGGCCCCTGCTCCGCTACCACCGGCTGCGCTGGGATCCTCCGGAGGAGGTGCTGATCGCCGTCGGGGACGAGGCGCGCTTCCGCCAGGTGCTGGAGCTGCTCCTGGAAAACGAGGCGAAGTACGCTCCGCGCAACTGGGGCGTCTCGGTCGGCGCCTGGCGCCAGGTCGGCGAGATCCGCGCCTATACCACCGATGACGGGCCCGGCGTGCCCGCGGAGGACTGGGAATCGGTCTTCGAGGCGTTCGTCCGGGCCACCGGGCGCCGGGGCCGCGGTTCCGGGATCGGGCTCTACGCCGCGCGTCGCCTGATGCAGGCAATGGGAGGCAGGATCTGGATCGAGGGAAACGGCTTCGGGGGAAGCCGGTTCGTGGTCGCGCTTCCGGCCGTCGCGCCGGGTTGATGGGAGAGGGACGGATGACGCTCGCGCAGGCAGCCGGGCTGCGGATCCTCGTCGTGGACGACGAGCCGGCCATGGTCGGGGCGATCACGGCCCTGGTCGGAACCGCCGGGCACCAGGTGATCACCGCATACGACGGCGAGGCCGCCCTGCGCCGCTTCGAGGAGGAGGGCCCGGACCTCGTGCTCCTGGACCTGGCGATGCCCGGCCGCGACGGGGTGGACGTCTGCCGCGAGATCCGGCGAACCAGCCAGACCCCGGTCATCGTCCTGACCGGCGAGGCGGACGAGCTGGCCAAGGTGGAGGCACTCGACGCGGGCGCCGACGACTACGTCACGAAGCCGTTCGGCAAGCAGGAGCTGCTGGCCCGGATTCGCGCGGTCATGCGGCGGCACGAGGCCGGCGAGACGCCGGCCGGCGGGTTGCACGTTGGCCGACTGACCCTGGACACCGGGCGGCACGAGGCGTCGGTCGAGGGAAGCGTGCTGGCCCTGACCCGCACCGAGTTCGCGCTGCTGGCCGCGCTGGCCTCGGCCCGCGGCAGGGTGGTGCCGCACGACCGCCTGCTCGCGGCGGGCTGGCCGGGCGACGCGGACCCGGACCCGCAGTGGCTCAAGCCGCACCTCGCGCGGCTCCGCGCGAAGCTGGAGGAGTCGGGTGCACCGCTCCCCACGAGCGTGCGCGGAGTCGGTTACCGCCTGGAGGCGACCGAGGAGTAGCCGTCGACGGCTCCCGGCGGCTCCCGGCCGCGCAAGCCGGCGGCTCCCGCCCGCGCGCCCGGGCGCCCGCCCCTGCTCCTGTTGCTCAGCCTGCAACTAACCGCCGGTTTCGGGCCGAGGAACGCGGGTGCCGGCTCGTGGCGGGTCCACCCGGACGGATCTGCCGGGTCATCGGCCCTCAATGTTGCGTCGCGGGCAGCAAACGCGGCCGGGAGCTCGGTCGGGGGCGTGTCGGGCTGGTCCGGGCGCGGCGCGCATCCGATCTGTTGCCGCCTGCGCAACGGGCGCCGGCGTCGGTCCCTCGGCGGCGCCTCCACGGCGGAGCCCGGCGCGTGCGCCTCCACGGCGTCGGTCCCCCGGCGCGTGCGCCTCCACGGCGGCGCCTGACGCGGGCGACTACCCGACGACGACCGGTTCCACGAGCCAGAAGGCGGCGCGGGCACGCGACCAGTCCGCGAGGAGCGACGTGGCCAAGCCGCTTCCCTCGGCCGCGTGGGCACCCACGAGCGCGGCCAGCTCGGCCTCCAGGTCCGCCGCATCGTCACGCGCTCCGGCGAGTGCCGGCAGCGCGGTGGCCGTGACGCTTGCCGCGTTGACTCGGCCCGGAGCGGCGCGTTCCGGTTCCCAGAGCCAGGCCCGGCCGCCGGTCATGCCGGCCCCGAAGTTTCGACCGGTCGGGCCAAGGACGACCACGACGCCGGCGGTCATGTACTCGCAGCCGTGCGCGCCGATGCCCTCCACGACCGCCGCCGCTCCCGAGTTGCGGACGGCGAAGCGCATGCCCGCCCGGCCCACGAGGTGGAGGCGCCCGCCCGTGGCGCCGTACAGGCACGTGTTGCCCGCGATCGCCTCGCGCTCGGCCCGGTAGCCGGCGGCGATCGGCGGCCGGACCACGACCGTCCCGCCGGACAGGCCCTTGCCGACGTAATCGTTTGCGACGCCGGTGACGACGACGCGTATGCCTGGGGCGAGGAACGCCCCGAGGCTCTGGCCGGCTGATCCGGACAGGCGCAACTCCACGGCGTGAATCGCGCGGAGCGCGTCCGCGGTCAGCGGCAAGCCGGTCGCCAGGTCCGCCTGCTCGCGTCGACCGGCACGGTCCCGCGCGCGCTCGAGCTCGCCGGAGATCCGGGCGCCGAGCGTCCGTTCGGCGGTTGTGACCGATGCCGCCAGCACGATGGGACCCGCGTGCCGATCGTCGACCCGAGACGTGCCGCCGACCCCGCGCCGGAGCACGCTCGGACTCGACCCGATCGCCGCCAGGGCATCCAGCGCCGACGAGATCGAGGCCGTGAGCCGCTCCTCGAGAGCCGACGCAACCGGCGCCTCGGCGATCCGCCCAAGAGCCTTCGGGGGGCCGTCACGACGCACCGCGGGGGCGCGCCAGGTCGGCGCCCCAACGATGCGGTCCAGCGCGAGCGCGGATCCGGCCGCCACGTGGAGCAGGTCGATCCGGCCGACCGCCTCCCCTAGGCGGGTGAGGCCGAGCGCCGCGAGCTCGCGCCGGACGTCCTCGGCGATCGCGAGGAAGAACGCCACCACCTGGTCCGGCGTCCCGGTGAACTTCGCCCGGAGGTCCGCCCGCTGGGTGGCGATGCCGGTGGGACAGGTGTCCAGGTGGCACTGGCGGGCCATGTCGCAGCCGAGCGCGACGAGGGCGCTCGTGCCGAACCCATACTCCTCGGCGCCCAGGAGCGCGGCGACCACCACGTCCCGCCCGAGTTGCAGGCCGCCATCGGTGCGCAGCACCACGCGGTCGCGAAGCCCCTGGCGGACGAGGACCTGGTGCGCCTCCGCGAGCCCCAGCTCCCACGGCGCGCCGGCCGACTTGATCGACGACAGCGGGCTGGCGCCGGTCCCGCCGCTGTGCCCGGCGATCAGGATGTAGTCCGCGTGTGCCTTGGCGACGCCGGCCGCGATCGTCCCGACGCCCGCCGCGGCGACGAGCTTCACGCCGATCCGGGCAACCGGGTTGATTGCCCGCAGGTCCGCGATCAGCTGCGCCAGGTCCTCGATCGAGTAGATATCGTGATGCGGCGGCGGGCTGATGTACGTCGTGCCGACCTGGCCGCGACGAAGCGCGGCGATGAACGGCGTTGCCTTCTTCCCGGGCAGCTGGCCGCCTTCGCCCGGCTTCGAGCCCTGGGCCATCTTGATCTCCAGCTGCTCGGCCCGGGCAAGGTAGCGCGCCGTCACGCCGAAACGCGCGGAGGCAACCTGCTTGATGCCGGACTCGGCGAGCTCCCCGTTCTCGTCGGGCTCGTACCAGGCCGGGTCCTCGCCGCCCTCGCCCGTGTTGGACGTGGCGCCGAGCCGGCGCATCCCGATCGCGAGCGTGCGGTGGGCCTCCGGGGAGAGCGCCCCGAGGCTCATCGCCGAGCTGACGAACCGTCGCACGATCTCCGTCGCCGGCTCCACGGCCGCGAGCGGCACCGGGCGCCGGCGGCGAAGCTCCAGCATGTCGCGCACGAGCGCTGGTTCCGTCCGGCTCACCGCCGCGCGGTAGACCGCAAGCCGATCGTCGATCGCATCCGCCTCCTGAGCGGGCGCGAGTGCGGCGCCCGGGCCGATCCCGACCGGATGGCCCGCGGCGAGCGCCTGCGTCGCCTTGACCACGGCCGGCGCGAAGGCGTGCAGCTCCGCGCCGGCGCGGAACCGCGCGAAGCCCGGGTCGGGCAGCGGCGGCGTCACGTCCGGTGCCTCCAGGTAGGCGGCCGCGTGGCGGACCAGAAGCTCGCCGCCGAGGCGCGCGAACGTCGCCGTGCCCGCCGTCCGCGGGGCGGCCGGGAAGCAACGGTTCGCCACTTCGTCCGCCAGGCCAAGCACGTCGAAGAGCTGCGCGCCCCGGTAGCTCGCAAGCGTGCTGATCCCCATCCTCGCAAGCACCTTGCGGATGCCGTGGTCGATGGCGGCGAGCGCGTTCGCCTCCGCGACCGCGGGTGCGAGGTCCTCCCGGCCACGCCCGCCCCCGAGCTCGCCCGCGACCTGCAGGGCCAGCCACGGGTACACCGCATCGGCGCCCGCGGCAAGGAGCATCGCGACGGCGTGGACGTCGAAGGCGTCGCCCGCCTCCGCGAGAAGGTCGCAGGCGTCCCGCCGGCCGGCCTCCACGAACGCGGCGTTGATCGCGCCGACGGCCAGCAGGCTCGGGACGGGTGGACGGCCCGGCCCGGCATCGCGGTCCGAGACGACGAGGAGATCCGCGCCGCGGTCGCGGGCCGCGGTCGCATCGGCGACCAGCCGATCCAGCGCCGCCGCGAGCCCGGACTCGCCGTCCGCGGCCGGCCACGTGGCGTCCAGGCGGACGATTCGCCACGGGGCGCCGCCGTTCGGGCCCACGTCGCCAAGGGCGAGCAGCGCGGCCCGCTCCGAGCGGCCGACGACCGGGTGCGCGAGCCGAACGCAGCGGGGCGCGCCGCGGCGCGCCGGGTCGAGGAGTCGCGGGCGCGGCCCGACGGGGACTTCCAGACTCATCACGGCGCGCTCGCGCTCGGGATCGATGGGCGGGTTCGTGACCTGCGCGAACGCCTGGCGGAGGTACGCCGCGACGCCACGCCGCCGCCGCGCGACGACGGCGAGCGGCGTGTCGTCGCCCATGCTCCAGATCGGCTCGCGACCGCTCGTCGCCATCGTCGTGACGGTCAGCCGGAGCGCCTCGGCGTCGAGACCGAAGAGGAGCTGGCGCCGACGCGCGGCATCCGCGTCCGGGGACGGGTCGAGAGCCGCACGGAAGTCCGGCCCGCTCGCCAGCAGGCGCGGCGGGTCACCGGCCGGCGCCGTGGCGAGCGCATCCCGCTTGGCCTCCGCGTCCTCGAAGAGCCGCCGGGCTGTCGTGTCGACCACGAGGAGCTCGCCCGGGCCCAGGCGCCCGCGGCGTACGACGTCGCCCGCGGCAGCCGGCAGCAACCCGGCCTCCGACGCACAGACGACCAGGCCGTCGCGCCGGACCTCGAAGGCGGCCGGGCGGAGCCCGTTCCGGTCCAGGAGGCAGCCGACGCGGCGACCGTCGGCGAAGACGAGCGCCGCGGGACCGTCCCACGGCTCCACGCGTGCCTGCATCGCCGCCTGCCATGCGGCGAGGCTCGGGACGGGCGCGTCGCGAAGCTCGAGCGCCTCCGGGACCAGCGCGAGAAGCGCCGCGTCGACGCGGCACCCGCTCGCCACCAGCAGCTCGAGCGCCTCGTCGAGCGACGTCGAATCGGAGCCGGCGGGATCCAGGATCGGCCGGCCCTCGGCAGCCAGTGCGCCGATCCGGCTGCCCAGGCGTCCGCCGCCCAGGCGCGCGGCACGCCCACGCATTGCCTCGCGGTTGCCGCGCAACGTGTTGACCTCGCCGTTATGGGCCAGAAACCGGAACGGCTGGGCGAGCGCCCAGGCTGGGTGCGTGTTCGTGGAGTAGCGCTGGTGGAACGTCGCGTAGGCGACGGTCATCGCCGGATCCGCCAGGTCGGCGTAGAAACGGCCCAGCTCCGAGCCCACGAAGAGGCCTTTGTAGACAAGCGTCCGGGCCGACAGCGAGACGACGTGGAACCCGGCCAGGTCCGGAACGGCGCCGGCGGCCGCCTCGGCGAACCGCCGGGCGAGCAGGAGTGCACGCTCGAAGCCTGCCTGGCCCATCCCGACCGGCCGGGCGACGACCACCTGCCGGATCACCGGCGCCGTGGCCGCGGCCTCCGGGCCCAGGACGGACGGATCCACCGGCACGTCGCGCCAGCCGAGCACGTCGACACGCTCGGCGCGCACGGCATCCTCAAGGAGCCTGGCCGCCGCCGCGGCTCCGCCCGCGGCCGCCGGCAGGAAGACCATCCCGATCCCGACGCGAGCGACGTCAACGTCGGTGCGTCCGATCTCGTCGAGGATCTTCGCGGTGAACGCGCGCGCGAGGGGCAGCCCGATCCCGGCGCCATCGCCGGTCTTCGCGTCGGCCGCGATCGCGCCCCGGTGCGTCAGTGACGCGAGTGCCGCAAGCGCATAGGCGACCAGCTGCGGGGAGCGCCTGCCGCGGGTGTCCGCGACGAACCCGACGCCGCACGCGTCGTGCTCGAAGCCCGGATTGTAGAGCGGGGCGTCGGGGATCTCCGGGAAGGTGCGGGCGGGATCTCGCGGGCGATCCATCGGGCGGCCTCCTGGGGGTCGCTGGGCCACACCCCGGACGGCGGGAGCGCGACCGTACCCCGTGGCGGATCCGCGTTCAGTACCGTCCCGGCACGGCCGGGTTCGGAAAGGGTGCCGGGCCGGTTGCGGTTGCGAACGCCTGGCTCGGCACATCCGATCCGCAACCGAACCGCCCCCCGATCGCATCCGGCCGGTCGGACGGCCGTCGCGATCCGACCCGTACGATGCTCTCGATCGTGGCGATCCCGACCTCTCCCGCCCGCCTCCGCATCCTCGTCGCGGCCGCCCTGCCGGTCGACGTCGGGGCGGTCGCGAGCGCCCTCGGCAACGCCGGCCACGAGGTCGTGACCGCCTATCGCGCGGAGACGGCGCTCGCCCGGCTGGCCGACGAGCGGCCGGACCTTCTCCTCCTCGACCTGACGCTCCCCGACGGCGAGGGCGTCGCGATCGTGGCCCGCGCCCGGGCCAGGACCGACGCCCCGATCATCGTGATGGCCGACCTCCGGGACGAGGCCGGGGTCGTGGCCGCCCTCGACGCCGGTGCCGTGGACGTCGTTGGCCGACCCGTCCGCGTCGGCGAGCTGATCGCGCGGATCCATGCCGCCGTCCGGCGCGGCCTCCCGACGAGCGGCGTCTACGAGCCGAGCCTCGACGGGCTGCGAATGGACCTCGGGCGCCGCGAGGCCACGGTCGCGGGGCGCAGCCTGGCCCTGACCCCGACCGAGTTCGAGCTGCTTTCCGTCCTCACCGCCCGGCGTGGCGATGTCGTGGATCATCGCGCCCTGCTCCGCGCCGCGTGGCCCGGCCGCCCGGATGTGGATCCCGAGACGCTCCGCAGCCACCTTACGAGGATCAACGCCAAGCTCGTGGCGGAGGGGCACCCGGGATTGCGCAACGTCCGCGGCCGCGGCTATGCCGTGCGGATCGCCGGCAGCCGGCCAACCGCCGAGCCCTACCCGGGACACGGGGAACCGGCCGGCCGAGGGCTGACCCGGTAAGGCCGGCCCGTGAAGGCCGGCCTGCGCCGCGGGCGGCGTGCCGACGGCACGGGGGGACCGCCCTCTGGCCGGGTGGCCGCTATCACGTCCGCCCCTGCGCCCTCCTCGCGTCCGGCACAATTCCGAGATACGCGCCCAGTTCGTACTCCGGAGGATCGCGAGAGACGGCGGTCGCGTCGCGAGGGCTGGGCTGCCCGCGTCGTGCTCAGGAGCGGCGCGGCCGGACCCGCAATGAGCCGGGGAGCGCCGTGAGTATGCTGGCGACGACTCGTTTCGTCGCGTAGTACGAACCCTGCGCGTAGGTCGGAGAAACCACACGCGTCGAAGGTCTCCGATCGGGCCGCGAAGGTCCCCGGTCCGGCTCTCAGGCCGATTACGCACCGCGACGGCCATGATCCGCCGCAGCGCGGTACCCGCCGTCGTCGAGACCTGGTACCCGCACGAGGCGGACTCGCGTAGTCCGCGCTGCCGCCCACACGCCCGCGCCGCGGGAGAGATGGCCCGCGATGGCCCGCACCGCGGGCGGGCGGGCCGGCGGACGCGGAACCGCTCCCGCGCCGCGGGAGAGATGGCCCGCGCCGCGGGCGGGCGGGCCGGCGGATGAGGAACCGCTCCCCCGCCGCCGCCCGCCGC
>JANXWH010000120.1 GCA_025351245.1 Chloroflexota bacterium
CGCCGAGCTGCGGGCGATCCTCGCCGAGCTCGAGGGCGCCGTGGCCGAGCTTGCGGTCCCGATGCCGGAGATGGACCGCAAGCAGATGTACGCGACGAGCTCGTACCAGATGCGCTCGCGGATGGCGGACGGGAAGGCCAGAAAGGGAGCGGACGGCGAGGTCGGCTGACGCGCGTCGGTACCCGTGTCACCCGAGCTCGACCGCGAGCTGCGGCGGTATTCGGAAGATGTCGAGGAGCACTGGGCCCCGTCCTGCTGGTAGGTCCCGGAGCGACCGTTCCGCCCTCGTCGGGGTGGCCTACGTCCTCGCCGGGGGTTTCTTCGCGTTCATGCCAGTGATCCTCTGGAAGTTCGCGACGCAGATCAACGAGGTCCCACCCGTGTTGCCCGGCCCCATCGCGGACGCCGTGGGCCAGACCCGACTGTCGCGATGGCGTTGAGCGGTCCGGATTATGGTGGGTCGGCGAGCCGAGCCTCACACCGCCATCGAGGGACAACCGATCCGGCCGTGGCGAGAACCGCGGGCGTCCCACGACTGGTCAAACCCGGAGGGGAGCCGATGGCACAGTGGCAGCAGCCCAGTCCGCCGAGTCGAGGGATGCGACTGCTCGTGTTCGCAGCGGTCGTCGTGGTGATCTCCGTTGTCGCAGTCTCGATCATCGCGCTCTTGTACACGGCCCTGCTCACGCCCTCCCCCGCGTAGCACGGGCCGCAGCCAACAACGGCCGGTTTCCACCGTGGCGTTCGCGGCCGAGTTCTCGGCGCCGACGCGTGTGCTCAGTGAGCAGGTTCGCTCGATGGCAGTGCGGCGATGGCCGCGTTGATCGCGGCCACGGTCTCCTCGGGGTTCTCCAGATGGTCGGGGTCCATCAGGCCGGACGGGCCGATCTGTGGCGGGCGATAGCATCCACCAGAGCATCCACGGGCCCTGCCGCGACGTGCCGCGACGTGCCGCGACCTGCCGCCGGGCGGCGCGAAACGGTCGGATTGTGAGGGGAAGTTGGCTGGCGAGGAAGGATTCGAACCTTCAATCCCCTGATCCAGAGTCAGGTGCCTTACCATTAGGCCACTCGCCAGCGATCGGCCCGTGAACGTGCTCACGGGCCGCGACCGCGCGAGCCGGATTGTACCCCAGTCGATGCGGGCCCTGCCCCGCGCTGCTCCCCCGGGCGACGCTCGGTCAGCTGTCCTGCCGGGCCCGTGCCTGGAGCCTGGCCCAGCTGTCCTTGAGCGTGAGGGTGCGATTGAAGACGAGCTGACCGCGCCTGGAGTCCGGGTCCGGAGAGAAATAGCCCAACCGCTCGAACTGGACGGTCTCGCCGACGGCCGCCTCGACGAGGCCCGGCTCCACGCGGCAGCCGGTGAGCACGGTCTCCGACCCGGGATTCAGGTCCGCGAAGAGGTCGCCGTCCGCGCCGGGGTCGGGGCGCGTGAAGAGATGGTCGTACAGCCGGACCTCGGCAGGAACGGCGTGGTCGGCGGAGACCCAGTGGAGGGTGGCTTTGGGCCGGCGGCCGTCGGGCGAGTCGCCGCCGCGCGTGGCCGGGTCGTAGGTGCAGCGCAGTTCCACCATCTCACCGGCCTCGTCCTTCACGACCTCACGACAGGTCACGAAGTACGCAGACCGCAGCCGCACCTCGCGGCCAGGGGCCAGACGGAAGAACTTCGCCGCGGGCTCCTCCATGAAGTCGTCGTGCTCGATCCACAGCTCCCGTGAGAAAGACACCTTCCGGCTCCCGGCCGACGGGTCCTCCGGATTGTTGACGACCTCCATCTCCTCGACCTGGCCATCGGGGTAGTTCTCGATCACCACCTTCAGCGGGTTCAGGGCTGCGAAGCGGCGATGCGACGTCCGGTTGAGGACGTTGCGCACGGCATGCTCGAGCATGCCTACCTCGACGACGCTGTCGGCCTTCGCCACCCCGATCATGGCCGCGAAGTCGCGGAGGCCCTCCGCGGGGAAGCCGCGTCGTCGCAGGCCCGAGATCGTGGGCATCCTGGGATCATCCCAGCCCCGGACGTGGCCCTCGTTGACCAGGCGCAGGAGGACGCGCTTGGAGAGGATGGTGTAGGTGAGGTTGAGCCGGGCGAACTCGTACTGCCGGGGACGCGACGGCACGGGCAGGTTCTCGATGAGCCAGTCGTAGAGGGGCCGGTGAGCCTCGAACTCCAGCGTGCAGATCGAGTGCGTGACGGCTTCGATCGCGTCGGACTGGCCGTGGGCGAAGTCATACGTCGGGTAGATGCACCACGCGTCACCCGTCCGCGGATGCGCCGCATGCACGATCCGATAGAGGACCGGGTCGCGCAGGTTGATGTTCGGAGCCGCCATGTCGATCCGGGCGCGCAGCACCCGCGCGCCGTTGGGGAAGTCGCCTGCTCGCATCCGCTCGAAGAGGTCCAGGTTCTCGTCTACCGACCGGTCCCGCCATGGGCTGTTTTGGCCGGGCTCGGTGAGCGTGCCCCGGTGCTCGCGGATCTCGTCCGCGGTGAGGTCGTCGATGTAGGCCTTGCCAGTCCGGATGAGGTCAACGGCCCAATCGAACAGCTGCCCGAAGTAGTCGGACGCGAAGTGGAGGTGCTCGCCCCAGTCGAACCCGAGCCAGCGGACGTCCGCCTGGATCGCGTCGATGTACTCCTGCTCCTCTTTGGTCGGGTTCGTGTCATCGAAGCGGAGGTGACAGCGGCCGCCGAACTCATGCGCGATGCCGAAGTTGAGGCAGATCGACTTGGCGTGGCCGATGTGCAGGTAGCCGTTCGGCTCCGGCGGGAAGCGAGTGACGATGGTCGCGTGCCTGCCGTTCCGCACGTCGGCGGCCACGATCTCGCGGATGAAGTCACCCCGCTCGGGGGACGTCGGCCTCTGGGTGCTCACGACGGCATCTTACCGTCAGGCCACCCGGGCGGAGATCGACCCGTCAGCGCCAGGCTCGGCCGCGGTGGTAGCGCTCCATGAGCGTGGCGACGGCAGCCCGGGCCTCTGCCCATTCGGGCTGGTCGCCGAGGACCTGCGCGTTGGTGCCCCAGCGGGCGATCTGGGTCATGGCGGAGACGATCGCGTCGTGGCGGACCGCCCGGAGGCGCCCACCGTCCACGATCCCGGTGACCAGGTAGCGCCTGACGACATCAAACGGGGCGCGCCACCGGCCGATCCGTACGCGGTCGCCTTCGCGGAGCGACTCCAGCCAGTCGTCGTCGCCGACCGGGGCGTGGTCGTGCTCGCGCCGGTGGACGGCGAGCGACACGCGGAACCCGGGCGAGCGCGGGGAGGGGAGGAGCCCGTCCGCTTCGGCGTCGTGATAGCAGACCGGGCAGGTCGGCAGCACCGCATCGGCGCGCGGCGCGTCACCGTAGGGCAGCCCGCAGCGGCGACAGAACGCAATCCCGGGGCGAGCAGCAACCGACCCGCACTGGAGGCACGCGGGAAGCAGCTCGATCGCCATCGGGATCAGGCGATCGCGAGCGTTCGACGGGGCGCGGAATCGGGGCTGCCGGACGGACGGACGGATCGCGGGGGCATTCGCGAATCATGGACGAAGCCGGTGCGCGGGCGCCATGACCCGTGGGTCAGGGGACCGTTGGTACCCCCAGCCGTCCGGCGGCCTGGGCGATGCCGCGCGACAGGGCGTTCCTGACCGGCGCCGCCGGCCAGCCCAGGTGGCGTGCGGCGTCGGTCACCAGGCCTTCCGGAGCCTGCCCGGCGGGTTCGTGGCCGGCCGCGCGGAGTTCCGGCCACTGGCGGCGCGCCATTTCCGCGAGGAACGCGATCTCGCCGAGCTGCGCGGCCACGAAGTCCCGGTCCACGACCTCACCGTGGCCCGGCACGACCTGGCCCTCGCCGGCCACGTCGAGCAGGTCGAGCAGGTGGCCAAGCGTCGCGGGCCAGTCGAGCGGGAACGCGTCGCCGAATGAGGGCGGCGCGCCCTCCTCCACGAGGTCACCCGCGAAGACGACCCCAGCGTCCGGCACCAGCGCGGCCACGTCGTGGTCGGTGTGGCCGCGACCCAGGAACCGGAGGTCCACCCGGCGGTCCCCGAGGTCCAGCGTCGTCTCGCGGGCGAACGTGCGATCCGGCGGGTCGACCGGGGAGGCGAGCAGGTCGTCGGCGATCTCGGGCATCTCCGCGGCGACGCCGGTCCGCCGGGCAAGCCCCAGGTCGCGCATGAAGCGCGCGCACCCGTCCTCGCCCCAGATCTCGCAGGGGCGGAACGCGGCGTTCCCAAGGACGTGGTCGAAATGCGCGTGGGTGTTGAGCACGACGTGCGGCAGCCGGCTCACGTGCCGCAGGTCGTCGAGCAGTTCCCGCGCCTGGACGAGCGTGGAACGCGTGTCGATGACGAGGACGCGCTCGCGACCGACCACCGCGCCGATCGTCTGGTCGAAGAACGTGAAGCGCCGGATGAAGACGCGGTCGGCGATCTCGCGCCATGGGTTCATGCGGCGACTCCGGCGCGGGTCGTCGCGGCCGGGGCGCGGGCCGACGACGCCGGGGCGCAGGTCGGCACCGCCGGGGCGCAGGTCGACACGGCTCTGGCGCGGGTCGGCACGGCCGGGCGGGTCGCCGGCCCGGTCAGCCGGCGTGGACGGAGCTCAGCCCGTCGAGCGCGGCCCGGGCGGCGTCGATGTCGTCCACCACGAAGCTGAACTGCGCCTGGTCGCCCCAGCGACCGATGAAGAGATGCCCGTAGATGTTCACGCCCGCGTCCGCGAGCCGGCGCGCGACCCGTGCCATGCCGCCCGGCTGGTCGTCCACCTCGACCAGGAGCGACTCGCCCTCGATGAACTCGTAGCCGCCGGCCTCCAGCACGGCGCGCGTGGCGGCGTCGTCGGAGGTCTTGAAGATCAGGTGGCCG
>JANXWH010000124.1 GCA_025351245.1 Chloroflexota bacterium
TGCCGTCGTCGCCGTGCCGGGGAGGCGTTCCTCGACTTCGATGTCGCCCGGCGCGACGGGCCCGAATGCGAGGCCGGCCTCGCGGGCCACGATTTCGTACCTCCCGGCGCTCGCCGCCAGGGCGGCCACCGCGACGGCCTCGTCGCGTCCGGCTAGGCTCCAGCCGGGCCAGTCGAGCGCGGATGCGAAGGTCCTCGTCGGGGTGGCTTCCAGGCCGATGGCGATCCGCTCGGTCACGCCGCCCATCAGCCCCGCACTTTGCGCCGAAGGAGCGCTGGCAGGTCGGCCAGCGGCACCGACTTCTGCGACCCGCCATCGAGGTCGCGCAGCTGGACCTCGCCCGCGGCCAGCTCGTCGCCCAAAATCACCGCGAACTGGGCGCCTTCGCGGACCGCCGCCTCCAGCTGGCGGCCGAGCTTGCGCACCGCGAGATCGGCCCGGACGGGAAGGCCGGCGCCGCGCAGCTCAGTCGCGATCCGGAGCCGGCCCTGGGTGTCGCCCGGGTCCGCGCCGACGACCACCGCGACGGGGGCCGCGTTAGCCGGCCTGCTCGCGCCGGCGGACGCGAGCGCGAGGACCACCCGGTCGAGCCCGAGCGCGAATCCGATCCCGGGAGTCGGCTTGCCGCCGAGCAGCTGAATCAGGCCGTCGTAGCGACCGCCTCCTCCCAGGGCCTGCTGCTGGCCCTCCGCCCCGCGGCGGTAGAACTCGAACGCGGTCCGCGTGTAGTAATCGAGCCCGCGCACGAGCCCGGGCTCCAGGCGGTACGCGACGCCCATCGCGTCGAGGTGTGCGCGGACGGCCGCGAAGTGAGCCGCGCACGCCGGGCACAGGCGATCCGTGATCAGCGGGGCACCGGCGTTGACCTCGGCCATCACCGGATCCTTCGAATCAAGGAGCCGCAGTGGGTTCGTCTCCAGGCGGCGGCGCTCCAGCTCGGGGAGATGGGCCTCGTTCGCGCGGTAATGGGCCACGAGGTCGGCCAGGTAGGCGGGCCGGCAGGCGGGATCGCCGATCGAGTTGAGGAGGAGCTCCACGTCCGCCAGGCCGGCATCCCGGTAGAAACGTGCGCCCAGCTCCACGATCTCCGCGTCGACCGCCGGACCCGGATCGCCGATCGCCTCGACGTCCCACTGCCAGAACTGGCGGTAGCGGCCCGCCTGGGGCCGGTCGTAGCGGAACATCGGCCCCGTCACGGTGACCCTCACCGGCTGCGGCCACGTCTGCATCCCGTGCTCCACGTAGGCGCGACAGATCCCCGCGGTCGCCTCCGGGCGCAGCGCCCACGCCTCGCGCTCCTCGCCGCGACTGGGAGTCACCCGGAACAGCTCCTTCTCCACGACGTCGGTGGCGGCGCCGATCCCGCGCTCGAAGACGGCCGCCTGCTCGAAGATCGGGGTCTGCATCTCGTGGTAGCCGTAGCGGGACGCCAGCTCGCGTGCGATCCGCTCGAGGCGCGCGAAGGCGGCATGTTCGTCGGGCAGGAGGTCGCGCGTGCCCCTGGGGGCGCGGAAAGATGGCGGCATGGCGGCAAGTCTAGCGGGCGACGACCGGAGTTCGCGGCCGGCGCGGCCGATCTCCCCAGACCGGTCCCGTTCCCCATCCGGCATCGCCTCGCGCCCCGGCATGCAGCTCACGCCAGAGTGCTGCCACCCAACAGCCAACCTTGCTCCCTTGCCACGGCGATCAGCTCAGTGCGGGACAAGACTCCGTAGCGCCTGAACATTCGGCGCAGGTGGCTCTCGATCGTTTTCGGGCTGAGCGCCAGGTGAGTCGCAGTCGCCACGTTGCTGCTGCCGGCAGCCACGAGCCGCAGGATCTCGCGCTCCCGATCGGACGGAGCCTGTCGCGCTCCGTGGGCGATTCGCACGAGGTCCGGGTCGAACAGCCGCTTCCCGGACGCTGCCGCGCGAACGGCCTCTGCAATCGCGGCGGGTCGGGCCGATTTTCGCAGGTACGCGGCGGCCCCGCCCTCGAGGGCCGCGAAGACCAGCGCAGGTGTGTCGTAGGCGGAGTAGATCACGACCGGGCACGCTGCGGGTCCGCGCCGGACGAGGTCCAGCAGTCGCAGGCCGTCCGGAGCCTCGCCGAGCATCAGGTCGCTGATCACGACGTCGGGTCGAGCCTCGTGGATCGCCTTGAGTGCGCTCTCGACGCTCGTGGCCGTTGCCACGATCACCGCCTCCGGAACGGCATCCAGCAGGAGGCGCTCCAGCCCGTATCTGATCACCGGATGATCATCGACGACGACCACCCGGATCACGGCGTCGGCCATCGCCAGCTGAGCCTCGTGCCCCCACCCGTTTCCGGTGTGGCGACAACACTCGCTCCCACGAGGGCGGCTGCCGTCTCCATCCCGGCGAGACCGAAATGACCCCGCCGCCGAGCGTCGGCCGCGACCATCGGATCGATGCCGGTGCCGTCGTCGGTGACGGCCACCCAGACATGGTCGGGGGCGGTTGCGATCTCGATCGAGACCCGCGCCGCGTGGGCATGCCGCAGAACGTTCTCCAGGGCCTCCCTGATCGCGCCATACGCGGCTTCCGCGACGAGCGCCGGCGGAGTCCCCGAGCGCAACGACTACCCAGCGATCACCGGTCCGCGGACGATCTTCGAGGTCGGGACCGACGACGCGCGCTTCGTGCTCAGCTACCAGCACCGCTCGAAGTGCTGGACGGTGTTCTCCCACCACCCTTCCGCGCCCCGGCGCGCAGCCTGATCCCGCGGGCCGCCGCGCGTCTTTCGCAGTTCGCCCGATCAGGCCATTGGTCCCTTGTCCGAGACACTGCGCGGTCGCAGGCTCCGGCCTGTAGGCGGCAGATGACCGCTGGCATGAGGGAGGATCCCAGTTGCGACGTCTCGGTCGAGTCGCGGTCTGTGCCGCGGCACTTTTCGTCATGGCCGGAGCAACTCCAGTGCTCGCGGCATCGCCCAGGGTCCGGCGACCCGTCGGGGTGTGACCTGGTGGCCAGCCAGGCCCCCATGACGCTCGAGATCGACGGGCACAAGTACGGTGCCAAGAACAGCATCAGGGTCGACACCTACCAGTGTGTGCTCCAGCCTGGGTCTGGCACCGTGGGCCTCGAGTTCAGCGATCCCCCGCAGGGTGACGGCGGCGTCACTCCCCAGATCGCGTGGGGATCCAGCTACGCCATCAGTACGGAGTGGCCATAGCCTGGGTTCGGGTACGACGGCAAGGCGAAAGCTGACGCGAACATCTTCAGCGGCAAGCGGATCATTCAGGTCTGCATGTGGTACACGCGGGGCGGTGCCGTGGTGAGCGACAAGGTCTGCTCGAACGCGGCCAGCACCGGCGGCAGTTGGCTCTCCGGCCCGGAGAAGAGGATGTCCGTCTCCGACACCCTGGACCCGAACGCCCCGCATACGATCTTCACCTTCTCGAAGGTGGGGATCAATCCGTGGCCCCGCACAACCTCAGCGGGTAGGCACCCGGATCCCGTCGCGGAGCATCGCGACAGGATCCGTCCGTGTGGAGCGCCAGGGAGTCTCGTCGGGGAGAACGGCGCATTGCCGTCCAGGCCGGGCCTCGGCCGACGGCTCGCAACGTCACCGACGTTTGCGTCTGGCCGTCGTAGCGGCGGCGGGGGAGACCGGAGACGGAGAATGGATCATCGCCGGAGCATGATCGCGGGAACGGCGGCGCTCGCCCTGCTTCTCGGCGGCTGTAGGAGTCCGGCCCAGGTGGGCTCGTGGGCCGTTGGGTCGTGCGCCCTCGTCGATGACCGCGGCACGACCGCCGTTGGCTGCTCGGAGCCGCACACGCACAGGGTTATCGCGATCGTCAAGGACGCGGAGCACTGTCCGCGGGATACGGACATGTACGCTGGGCCCGCCGACCCAGGCGACGGCGGGGCGACCGCATGCTTCCAGTCGGACACGACGGGGCAGTAGGCCCGGGCTCAACGGGTGGCGTCCTGAGACCGCTGTAAAAGTGAAGACGGCGTAGGCTCCGAAGCGGACCTTGGAAGTTCGCATCAGGAGACCACGCCGTGGATCGAAGAATAGCCCCCAGCGTCCAGATCGAGGCTGCCATCGAGGCGGCCCTGGCCGGCGGCGTCGCCGGCCCCGACCAGCTGAGCACCCTCGGGCGCCTGGGCGCCCAGCTCATCCTCCAGCGCGCGGTCGAGGACGAGCTCGAAGCCTTCCTCGGACGCGCCCGCTACGAGCGCACGCCCGACGCCGCGGGTTCCCGCAACGGCCACCGGCCCCGACGGGTCCAGACCGCCGAGGGCGAGATCACCGTGGCTGTGCCCCAGGTGCGCGACACCCTCACCCGGTTCGTGAGCTCGGTCATCCCCGACACG
>JANXWH010000126.1 GCA_025351245.1 Chloroflexota bacterium
TCGCCGCTACCAGGTGGACTACGTCGTGATCGGCCCCGACGAGCGCTCGACTCTCAAGGCGAACGAGGCCGCGTACGCGGCGCGGTTCCCCGTCGCTGCGCACACGGAGAACTACCGCGTGTACGACGTCCGATCGTTGCGGACCGGCGGCTGACCGCAAATCGCCGGCCCTGGGGCGGGCGGCCCGGGGCCCTCGGTCATGCCCGCGGGGCCCTCGCCACTCGCGCCGCCCTGGACGCCCTCGCCACTCGCGCCCGTGTCGCGCCCGCGGCGCGCCGCCATTCGCGGCCGCGCTATCCTGCCCGTCAGCCTTTCGGCTCGACGATGATCGTGACCTCCGGCGTCATCCCGGAGAGGACCTTGATCGCGACCTTGTAGGTGCCCAGCGACTTGAGCGGCTGGTCCAGGTCCACCTTGTGCTTGTCGACCATGATCCCGCGTCGGCCCAGCGCGTCGGCGATGTCCTGGGTCGTGATGGAGCCGTAGAGCCTGCCGCCCTCGCCCACCTTGACGCCCATCGTGAGCGTCGTGGAGCCGATCCGGTTCGCGGCGATCTCCGCCACTTCACGCTCGCGCTTCCGCTTCTCCTCGCGGTTCGCGATGTCGTGCTGCCAGGCGCGGAAGGCGCCGCCGGCGGCCGGGACGGCGAGGTTGGACTTGATCAGGTAATTGCGAGCGTAGCCCTCGGCCACGTCCTTGAGCTCGCCGCTCTTCCCGAGCTTGGCGACATCGGTGGTCAGGATGACCTTCACGCGGGGGAACCCTCCTTGGTGATCCAGGCGCGCACGTGCCGGCCGAGCTCCAGGTCGCGGGTGACGCGGCCGGCGCTCGCCAACGTGGCGGGGAGACGTTTGACGATGCGGCGAACCGGGGTGGGAATGGTGCGCCGTACGCGAGCCCGATCCTCGTCGAAGGCGGTCCGCGGGATGCCGAGGCGGTCGAGCTTCTCATCGATCAGCTCGCTCGAGATGCCGGACAGGAAGAGCTCGACGCCCAGCACGGCGAGGACGACGTCGTCGAGCGCGCCCAGGAACGGGATCCGGTCCGGGATGAGATCCAGCGGCGAAACCGCGTAGCCGACGACGCCGGCCAGGAGCGCCTTGCGGGCGACCGAGACTCGCCCATCGGCGAGGAGATCCAGCGTCAGGCGCCCGTAGGTCGGCAGGCGACTCGCCAGCGGCAGCAGCGCGAACGCGGTCAAAGAACGAGCGAGAATCGCGCCCCGGCGACCCCGCCGCGCGCTCCCGGTTCTCCCCGCCTGCCCGGCTGAACGCCGACCGATACGTGCCATCCTGGTGTCGCCGCACTCCGCGAACCCGGCGTGGTCCTCACGCGACGCGCGCGAGCGGCCGGAGCGGGCAGTCTACCAGCCCCGCGGCGACGACCGGGATACGACGGATCGGCCGCGACGCGGGGACCGGAGCACGCCGGATCGGCCGGAGCACGCCGACCGGAGCGGGACCGCCGACCCGAGCGGGACCGCCGACCAGAGCGGGACCGCCGACCAGGGCACGCGGGATCGGCCGGGACGCGACCCCCGACCGGGACGGGACCGCCGACCGGAGCGGGACGCGGCGGGCTGGCCGCACCCCCTGCGGCTCGGTGGCGCCGTGCGGCCGGCCGGATCAGGCCCCGTCGGCCGGCGCGATCAGGCCCCGTCGGCCGGCGCGGACCGCGCGAGCGCAATGGCCGCCTCGATCGCCGTCGCAAGCCGATCCCCCGTCGGATTTCCCGCAAGCGGCGTGACGCGATGCGCTCCGGCGGTCTCCACCCACTCCGGCTCGAAGCTGGTCGCCACGAGCACGATCGGCAGGTCCGGGTGCAGTTCCCGCATTCCCTCCACGAGCCGACGCGCGCCGTCGGGCTCGCCGGTCATGAACGCGTCGTAGACGAGGACATCCGCGCCCGCGGCAAGGTCGCAGGTGCGGCCGGAGAGGATGGGGCAACTCGCCCCGATCGGGCCCATGCACTGCCGCGCGTCGTAGCCGCGACGCCGGAGGGCATCCACTTCCTGATCGGAGAGATCCACGTCGTGGTGGACCACGAGGACGCGCGTCATAGCAATCTCCTGGACCGGCCGAGAGACGCGGATCGTGGGCGCGGCGAGCGCCCGTCGCCAGTGCCGAATGGCCGGAAACGGGCGCCCGGGGCGGTCCGGAGCGGCGACCCGGACCGGCGACCCGGACCGGCGACCCGGACCGGCGACCCCGTGATCGGATGGCACGATCGGAATCGCTGTCGCGGAGCGTGGAAACGCGGCCAATCGCGAGGTTGGCCGCGTTTCCGAGCACGCCATGGCTCCGGTTGATCGGCTCAGCCGATAACCGGGCCCCTGCAGGCCCTCGTTCCCCGGGCGGGGGCGGGCAGCCGCCGTCCACATGCGTTCGCTACGCCGCTTGACAATCGAACGGGTGTTCGGTAGGATGCGCCGGAAGGCCCGAAAGGAGCTCGCGTGACGAAGCACGACGCGGAACGGAAGCGGAAGATCCTGGACTACATCGCGGCGGTGATCCGGGCGAACGGCGTTCCACCGTCCGTCCGCGAGATCGCTCGCGCCGTAGGCCTCGCCTCCACCTCCGCCGTCCATCACCACCTCAAGGCACTCGAGGAAGATGGGTTCCTGGAGCGCGGCGCGGCCCAGAGCCGGATGCTCCGCTTCACGCCGAAGGCGGCCATCGCCCTCGGGCTCTCGAGCGAGCTGACCCCCCAGTCCGCCGCCCGCGAGGCGCACATGCTGCCGGTGATCGGTGAGATCGCCGCGGGAGGTCCGATCGAGGCCTACCAGGTGGTCGGCGATTACCAGGCCGTGCCCGAGATGCTCGCCCCGTCAGGAGACGCCTACCTGCTGCGCGTCCGCGGGGACTCGATGATCGAAGCGCTGATCGCGGACGGTGACTACGTCGTGATCCGCCCCCAGCAGACGGCCCGGAACGGAGACATCGTCGTCGCCCAGGTCGAGGAGAACGCGGTCACGCTCAAGCGGTTCTTCAAGGAGGACGGTCGCATTCGGCTGCAGCCGGCGAACCCCGCCTATCCGCCGCAGTACTACGAGGCCGTGCGAATCCAGGGCAAGCTCATCGGGGTGATCCGCCGCCTCGACTGAGCGGCTCCGTCCGGCTCACGGGAGCGGCCCGGCTGACCGGAGCGGCCCGGCTGACCGGGACCGTCCACAGGCTTTCCACGCTTCCCGCCAAACACTCCGGCCCCACTGGGGATATCGCCGCGAGTTCGTGGACATCCCGGTGGCGGCCACGGCGGCCTGCCGCCACGATTGGCAGGTTTCCACCCCACAGCGTCCGGAGTCCGCGTGTCCCTCGACCGCCTTCCGCCCCAGAGCATCGAAGCCGAGCAATCCGTCCTGGGTGCGCTCCTCATCGACCGCGACGCGATCATCGAGGTCGCCGACATCGTTCGGGCCGACGACTTCTACCGGCAGGCGCACGGGCGCATCTTCGCCGCGATGCTCGAGCTCTGGGAGCGTCGCGAGCCGATCGACATCATCACGGTCGCCGAGGCGCTGGAGCGGGCCGGGGACCTCGAGCAGATCGGCGGCCGTGCGTACCTCTCGTCGCTCTCGGAGCAGACGCCCACGGCCGTCTTCGCCGCCCAGTACGCGCGGATCGTCGAACGCAAGGCGGTCCTCCGCAACCTGATCGCGGCCGCCGGCAAGATCGCGGGAATCGGTTACGAGGATGGAGCCGAGGTCCAGGAGGCGATCGACCGCGCGGAATCGGAGCTCTTCGCGGTCTCCGGGCGTCGCGTGGCGGCCGGCTTCAGCCCCCTTCGCACACTTCTCCATGAAGCGTTCGACCGGCTCGACTACCTGCATACACATCGCGGCGAGATCAGCGGCGTCCGGACCGGCTTCGCGGACCTCGACACGCTGACGACCGGACTGCAGCCGTCGGACCTCGTCGTGATCGCGGCTCGCCCTTCTGTCGGCAAGACGAGCCTCGCGCTCAACATCGCGGAGTTCGCGGCGATCAGCAACACCCCGCGCAAGAGCGTCGGGATCTTCAGCCTGGAGATGAGCAAGGAGCAGCTCGTTCTCAGGCTGCTCAGCTCGGTCGGGAACATCGACAGCCAGCGCCTTCGAACCGGCTTCCTGGACGAGATGGACTTCGTGGGCGTCTCGAAGGCGATGACCGGCCTCTCCGAAGCGCCGATCTACATCGACGACACGCCAAACATCAGCACGATGGAGCTCCGGACGAAGGCCCGCCGACTCCAGGCTGAGGTGGGCCTCGACCTCGTGATCGTGGACTACCTCCAGCTCATGCAGGCGTCGTCGACCTCGCGCGACGCGAACCGCGTCCAGGAAGTGTCCGAGATCAGCCGCGGTCTGAAGGCGCTTGCCCGCGAGCTTCGTGTCCCGGTCATCGCGATCTCGCAGCTCTCGCGGCAGCCCGAGATGCGCGAGTCGAAGGAGCCCCGTCTCTCTGACCTCCGCGAATCCGGCGCCATCGAGCAGGACGCCGACCTCGTGGTCTTCCTGTGGCGCGAGAAGGATCGCGGCCAGGATGCGGACGCCGACGGAGAGGTCGTCAAGCTCCGGTTGGCCAAGCACCGAAACGGTCCGACCGGCGAGGTGGACCTCTGGTTCAAGAAGAGCCAGACGCGCTTCGTCAGCTACGCCGGCGAACGCTACGCGGGCGCCGCGCCGTAGTAACGCTAGGGGCGCCGCGCCGTAGCGCGGCGGCGCGGGGGCGCGCGTCGACGCGGGCTTCATCATCTCTGCCGGCCCCCGCATCTGCCGGCCCCCGCATCTGCCGGCCTCCGCGAGCCTGAGGCCGACGCGCGCGCCGGTGCCTCTCGCTCGCCTAGACTTCCGTGGCGGGTCGCGGAACTGCGCAGACCGGCAGGCATGGGGGCACGGAGGGCACGGATGGGCGTGATCATCATCCGGGAGATGGTCGGGACGAGCCCGACCTCATGGAGCGACGCCGCACGGCAGGCGGTCGCGACCGCATCCCGGACCGTCCGGAACATCCGGACGATCGAGGTCGTCAAATCGACCGCCGGAGTCGAGAACGGGGAGATCATCGAGTACCGCGTCGACCTCAAGATCGGCTTCGAGTACGAGGGCGCCTGAAGGGCAGCGCCCCGCGAGCGGCGAACCGGACACACGGCCGAGCCACCCCGATGAGGTCGAGATAAGCCACCGGTGAGCGTCCTGCTGCACGATGGCGGCATGGCTTCCCCGGCTCCCGGCCCCACTTCCCTGTCGCCCGCCCGCGGCCCCGCGGGAGGTCGATGGCCGGCCCGTTCGCTCGCCGGCGATCCGCAGACGGTTCCGACGCATCTCGTCCCGGTCGGGCCGGCTCCCGTTTCGCATCGCTCCCCGCGCTCCGCCCAGCAGGACGACGTGGAAGTCTTCGGCTACCCGGTCCAGATCGGCAAGATTCAGCCTCCGCTCCTCCCCGAGGAGACGCTTCGGCGCGACCGGCTGCTGGACTGGCTTCACGCAAAGACCCGGTCCCGGCTTGCGCTCATCGTCGCCGATGCCGGCTATGGCAAGACCACGCTCCTCGCGGACTGGAGCCGGCGAACCCGCGTTCGCACGCTCTGGTACCGCCTGGATGAGCACGATCGCGACTGGGCCGTCTTCATCCACCACATCGTCGCCGCGGGGCGGGAGATCGATCCGGCGTTCGCCCCGAACACCCAGGGGCTTCTCCGCGAGCTGGCCGCCAACCTCGGCAGCCGGGGAGCGATCGTCCAGACGCTCCTGGCCGAGCTTCGAGCGTGGGCGGTCGTCGGCAGCGCCCTGATCCTCGACGACTATCAGCAGGTGGACGACGTCCCGGAGATCCGGGAGATCGTCCGCGAGCTCGTGGTCCGCGGCCCGGACCGGCTGGCGGTCGTCATCGCGTCGCGCACGCGGCCCACACTCCCCCTCGCCCGCCTGCGGGCGATCGGGGAAGCCGCCGAGATCGGCACGGACGACCTGCGTTTCGACCGCGATGAGACAGAGCGCCTCTTTCGGGACACCTACCACGACCCGCTGGAGCGCGATCTCCTCGACGACCTGGCGCGCACGACGGAAGGATGGGCGGCCACGCTCCGGCTCGTCGAGTCGGTGGTCCGCGGGCGCCCGCGTGACGAGGTTCGCGCCGTCATCCGAAGTCTCTCTGGTCGCCAGGGTGACCTGCACGACTACCTTGCCGAGGAGGTCGTGGGCCGGATGCCGCGGCCGGCCCAGGCCTTCGTCGAGCGCTGCTGCCTCCTGGCGGTTGTCACGCCCGAGCTGGCAGCCGCGGCCGC
>JANXWH010000188.1 GCA_025351245.1 Chloroflexota bacterium
GGCGCCACGCGGGCGGTGCTGCGCTCGTTCGGGTACCCCTTCGTCGAGGGCGAGGCACTCGTCGTGGAGATCGATGACAAGCCGGGCGGCTTCGCCGCCACCACGGAGAAGCTCGCCGCGGCGGGCGTGGACATCCACGGCGTCCTGTTCCTCGGGCGGCGGGAGGGCGTCGTGGAGACCGCGTTCACGGTCGACGACGTGGGGCGCGCCCGGCGGGCGCTCGGCCTCGGCTGAGCGAGCCGATCAGTCCCGGGTCGTCGGCGGCTCCGGCGCCTCGTCCGGGCCGGCTGCCACGAGCGCGCCCCATTCGTGCCGATGGCCGGCCGGCGGCTCGGGCGGGCCATCGAACAGCGGGAGCGCGTCGCGGGGCGTGTCCAGGTCCAGCACGATTCCGGGATCGCCCAGCTCGACGGTTCGCGAGGGAACGGCGGAGGCCAGCGCATCCGCGATCGCCTGCGGCACCAGGCCCGGGGAGAGCGAGCGGAGCGCCGGGAGGTGGCCGACCGGCACGAGGATCGGCCAGCCCGGCTGGCCTCGGTACGCTGGCCGGAGGAGCGTCTCGCGGTCCGTGCCGTGCGCCTCGATGAGCGACGTGACGGTCTCCGCGTCCAGCCAGCCCATGCGGGCCGGCCACAGGAGCGCCGCATCCGTAGCATCCACCTCCGACCGCGCGAGGTCGATCGCCCGCGCCATCTGCCCCGCAGGCCCCAGCTCGACGCCGGCCGGTGCGCCCAGGACGACCGGGGCGCCGGCCAGCGCGGCGGCGATCGCGCCGTCGGGGTCCGCCGCGACCACGATCACCGGGAGGGCGCCTCCGGCCCATGCCAGGTCGACCAGGCGGCGCACGTTCGGCGTGCCGTCCACCTCCCGCAGGGCGGAGTCCGGGGAGGCGGCCAGGATGCAGGCGGCAACGGTCACGCCAGCCATGCTAGCAGGGCCGTGAGGGCACGAAACGCACCTGTGCGACAATCGAGCGGCCCATGACCGACGCAAGCCCTCGAGCCCGCATGCCCACCGCCACCGCCGCGCCACTCCCGGCGCCCCCGACTGAGCCTGCCGCACTCGCCGTGCGCGCCGATCTGCGCAACGTGGCGATCGTCGCGCATGTCGACCACGGCAAGACCACGCTTGTCGACGCGCTCCTGCGCCAGACCGGGTCCTTCCGAGCCAACCAGGTCGTCGCGGAGCGCGTGATGGACTCGATGGATCTTGAGCGCGAGAAGGGGATCACGATCCTCGCGAAGCAGACCAACGTCGACTTCGACGGGATCCACATCAACATCGTGGACACCCCCGGCCACGCCGATTTCGGGGGCGAGGTGGAGCGCTCGCTCAACCTCGTGGACTCGGTGCTGCTGCTCGTGGACGCGGCGGAGGGGCCGCTCCCGCAGACGCGCTACGTCCTCCAGAAGGCGATGGCGCGCCGCCTGCCGGTGGTGGTCGCGGTCAACAAGATCGACCGCGGCGACGCGCGCCCCACGGAGGTGCTCGACGATATCTACGAGCTCTTCATGGACCTCGGCGCGGATGCCCACCAGATCGAGTTCCCGGTCGTCTACACGAACGCGAAGTCCGGCACCGCAACGCGGGCGCTGGCGGTGCCCGGGACCAGCCTCCGGCCGCTCCTGGAGCTGCTGGTCTCCGTCACGCCGCCGCCGACATATCAGCCGGGCCACCCGCTGCAACTGCTGGTGACGAACCTGTCGGCAAACGAGTATGTGGGCCGGATGGCAGTCGGCCGGCTGATGAATGGCACGATCCGGGTCGGTCAGCGGATCGTCGTGGTCCGCGAGCAGGCGGACGACTCCAGCGGCGTTGTCGAGCCCGGGCGAACAGTGACGCTCTCCGGTACCGTGACCGCGCTCCAGACCGCCCACGGGATCGAGCGCGCCGATATCGAGGAAGCCGGCCCGGGCGACATCGTCTCGGTGGCCGGTCTGCCGCAGGTCACGATCGGTGACACCCTCACCGATCCCGCCGACCCGCGCCCGCTTCCGCGCCTCGAGGTGGACGAACCGACGCTGCGGATGACGTTCGGTGTCAACACTTCGCCGCTCTCCGGGCGCGACGGAAAGTTCCTCACCAGCCGCCAGCTCCGGGCACGCCTGGAGAAGGAGATCCTGGGCAACGTCGCGATCCAGTTCTTCCCGACCGAATCGGGCGACACGTTCGAGGTGCGTGGCCGCGGGGAGCTCCAGCTTGCCGTCCTCGTCGAGCAGATGCGACGCGAGGGCTTCGAGCTCCAGGTGAGCCGCCCGGAGGTGATCCTGCGGACGGTCGGCGGCGCGGTGCAGGAGCCCTACGAGCGCATCACGCTCGACATCCCGCCCGAGTACATCGGGACGATCCAGACTGCGCTGGCGGGTCGGAAGGGCCGGCTGGAGCAGATGTCGACCGACGCCGACGGCCGCGTCCGGATGGACTTCGTGCTGCCGATCCGCGGCCTGATCGGCTACCGCGGCCAGCTGATGACCGAGACGCGGGGGACCGCGCTCCTCCACCAGATCGGGGAGGGCTATGGTCCGTACGCCGGCGACGTCACGCATCGGACGAACGGCGTCCTCGTGGCGGACCGCCAGGGCACCTCGAACGCGTACGGGCTCTTCAACCTCCAGGAGCGCGCGGAGATGCTCATCGGCGCCGGGGCGGACGTCTACGAGGGGATGGTCGTCGGCGAGAACTCGCGCTCCGGCGACATGGACGTCAACGTGACGAAAGAGAAGAAGCTGACGAACATCAGGACCCACGCCCACGATGAGTCGCTTCGGCTGGTCCCACCGCGGCCGATGACGCTGGAGACTGCCATCGAGTTCATCGGCGACGACGAGCTCGTGGAGGTCACCCCGGGCTCGATCCGCCTCCGCAAGCGGCTCCTCTCGCAGCATGACCGCCGACGGCAGGCGGGGCGCCGCGAAGACGCGCGCGAGGCGGAGGCGCGCTAGCGAAGT
>JANXWH010000209.1 GCA_025351245.1 Chloroflexota bacterium
CCGGACTGCAACAAACGGGCCTCGCGACAGCTCGCGGGTGCCCTGTTCCCGCCCTTTGTTGCGGGTGGCGCAGCAAGAGCCGTCAGCGCGGAGCGCTCGGCGCCGTGCGACGCCACAGCCGAGATCGGCTCGGAGTCAACCGGATACGGGCTTCGTGCGTTCCGGCTCAGCTCACCGCGGCGTCCAGCGGTTCGGAGATCGGCACGGCCGCCTCGCGCGTCTCAGCGCTCAGTGACGGCAGCAGCAGCGAGAAGGCGAGTCCCAGGCCCATGAAAGCGGCGGCCACGAACCCGACGGTCCGGGCGGCCCCGACGAAAGCATCCTCGATGGGCCCGACGGCGGCCTGCGCGACGGGGTCCGACCGCAGGGCAATCAGTGCCTGGCCGGCCGACTCCTCGATCGCGGTGGCGATCGCCTACCGTTGGCGGGGCGACGCCGTTGAGGCCGCCCTCGCGCCCTTCGACGACGCGGAACGCGCCGTGATCCAGCACTTCCTCCGGCGGGTCGTCGACGAGCTGCGATCCGCGGTGACCGCGGCGACCATCGCAGCGGGCGACGCGGCGGGGGAGTCAGTCGCTGCCCGTGGTCCCCGTGAAGCGCCAGCTGCTCAGCCGAACGGCGGGCACGAGGACGCCGCCGAGAAAGCCCTTCAGGAGTCGCCGCTCGCTGCTCACGGCCTCTACCGCCGCGAGCGCATCGAGGTACGACATCGTGTAGCGGAGGTTCCTGACCGGCCCGACGATCTCCCCGTCCTCGACAAGAAACGTGCCGTCGCGCGTCATGCCGGTGATCACGGCGAGCTTTGGATGGACCGGGTTCGTGTAATGGAAGCGCGTGACGAAGAGCCCGCGCTTCAGGCCGCGCACGAGCTCAGCGCGAGGCGTCGTCCCGGCAGCCATCTGGGCATGGATCGGGAACGGGCCGTACGGGTTGGGGGCCGGCAGGCCATGGCCGGTGGAGCGGCGTCCGGCTCGCGCGGCCGTGGCGCTGTCCCAGACCACGTCCCGGCACACGCCGGCGTCCACGAGCGCCACGGGCTCACAGGCCACGCCCTCGTAGTCGAACGAGGCGGGCAGGCCGGCGGGGTCCCGGGCGTCGTCGCGGATGCTGACCAGGTCGCTCCCGATCCGCTTCCCCGGCTCGTAGAAGGAGCGCCCCTCCTCCACGGCGAGGGCGCTGAAGCCCAGGTAGCCCAGCATGTCCAGGATGTCGACGACCGCGTACTCGGCGAGCACGACCGGGTAGTCGCCCGGTTCGAGCGGGACCGGCTGCGCTGATCGCTGGGCAGTCTCGGCCGCCTCGCGGCCCAGGGCGGCCGCGTCGATGGTCGTGGCGTCCACGGCGGCCGCCTCCGCGTAGCCCGTGCCCTTCTCGGGGCCCATGGAGACCGTGATGAGCTGGCTGCTTGTCCGCGCCTCGGCCGCCCGGATCCCGCGGGAGTTGGCGACGGCCACGGTCTCGACCGTCGTGGCGAACGAGCCATAGGCTGTCACGCTGGCCGCATCGGCCGCCGCGATGACGGCCCGGACGCCCTCGGCGCGCAGCTCCGGCGACGCGGTCGCCGTGCCGGCGGCAAACGCACCGTCCACGAGGCGGATCGGGCCGGGATCCGGCAGGCCGGTCCAGTCGGCCGTCTCCTCGACAAGGTCGCTGATCCGCCCGGCGGTCTCCGCCAGCCGGCGGAGGGCCTCCTCGTCGGTGCGGCCAGTGGCCGCGACCCCGACCCGCTTCCCGCGCACGAACCGGAGGCTGACCCGGACGTTTGCCTCGGCGACGTTCTGGTGGATCTCCGAGTTGGCGAAGCGCGTCAGGGCGGCATCCTCGGCGATGACGAGCACCTCGGCCTCGGTGGCGCCCGCGGCCTCGGCGTGGTGGAGGACGACCTCCGCGATCGCCAGCCGCTCTGCCGGCGTCCCGCCGGTCCGCATCTCGATGGCGCTCACTTCATCACTCCGACCTGGACGTTGCGGAACCGGGCACCCGAGCACGCGTGCCCGACGTGGCCGGTCTGCGGGGGCTCGCCCTTGCCGCAGTTCGGCGTGCCCAGCATCACGTAGCTCGACGCGTCCGCGACGGCGTCGCAGCTTCCCCAGAACTCTGGCGTGATCCCGGTGTAGGTCGCGTTGCGGTAGAGCTGGCCCAGCTTGCCGCCCTTGATCTCGTACGCGAGCTCGGTGGCGAACTGGAAGTTGAGGCGCCGGTCGTCGATCGACCAGCTCCGATTGTGGGCCAGGAGGAGGCCGTCGTCGGTGTCGGCGATGATCTCGTCGAAGCTCATGCCGGGCTTCGGCAGCAGGTTGATGTTCGTCATCCGGATCAGCGGGATCCGGTTCCAGCCGTCGGCCCGCATCGCGCCGCCGGACTCGCGGCCGATCCGCGGGGCCGTCTCGCGACTGCTGAGGTAGCCGGTGAAGCGCCCGGCCTCCACGAGCGGCACGGCCTGGGCGGCAACACCCTCGTCGTCCCACCCGAACGTCCCCATCCCGCCCGGCGCGGTGGCGTCGGCCACGATGTCGATCAGCTCCGAGCCGTACCGGAAGCCGGAATCGAGCTTGTCGGTGGTCAGGAAGCTGGTCCCGGCGTAGCTCGCCTCCGTCCCGAAGACGCGGTCCAGCTCCGTCGGATGGCCGCAGCTCTCGTGGACCTGGAGATAGAGCTGCGATGGGTGGAGGACGATGGTCCGGCGCCCCGGCGGCAGCTTTGGCGCGGAGAGGAGCTGGACCGACTCCGTCGCGACGCGCTCGGCGTTCGCGGCCAGCCCCAGCGATCGAATGTACTCATAGCCGGCGCCCTGCCAGCCGCCGCCCGAATCGGGGAAGCTGCGGCGCTGCAGCTCGTCGCCATCCACCGCATTCGCCTCGATGCCCGAGCCGACGTGGGTGATCACCTGCTCCGTGTAGCTGCCGTCCGTCGCGGCGAAGGTCTTCCACTCCCGCTGGGCGCCGTACGTGGAGTCGGTGAAGGCGATCCCGCCGACGCGGCGCATGGCCGCGTCCGCCGCGAGCAGGTCGCCGATCTTGACCTCCAGCGGAACCGCAAACGGGTCCTCGGCCACCGGGGTCTCGAACCGGCCGTGGGCGGGCGGCCGGCCGTCGAGCACGACGGGCCGGCGGAGCGCGGTCGCGGATGCCCGTGCGATCCGGACGGCCTGGGCCGCGACGCGATCCGCCTCGGCGGTCGTGAGGACGTGGCTGGCCGCGAAGCCCCACGCCCCGTCGACGAGGACGCGGACGCCGAACCCCTCGCTCTCGTTGGTGGAGACGCCGGCCAGCGTCCCGGTCTTGACATCGATCGACTCTTCGAGGCGCCGGACGACCCGCACGTCGGCGTAGGTCGCTCCCCGGGCTCGGGCGGTGTCGAGCGCCCGGTCGGTGATCTCGCGCATGTCGAAACGGTAGCAGGAGTGCCGGGGGCGGCGCAGGCTGCCGGGGTGGCCGCCCGGGGCGCGAACGGCTCTTGGGTCCGGGGGCCGAGCGGCTCCCGGGTCGCGACCCGGTCGCTCGACGCCGCTAGAGTGACGGGGTGGTTGCTGCCGAACCCGCCCAGCCAGCCGAAGCTGCCGAGCTCGCCCGGCCGGCCGACACTGCCGAAACCGCCCAGCCAGCCGCTGCTGCCGAGCTCGCCCGGCCGGCCGACCCCGTCCGTCGAACCCCGCTCGGCCGACTGAAAACGGTGGCGCCGGCCCGGGCGCTGGAGATGCTGGCGGCGGCCGTCGCGGTGGTCGGCGGCGTGATCGTCCTGCTCACCCACCCGGTGATGGTGGACCTGGAGATCCCGCTCCGGGCGGCCGAGCGCTGGGTCCACGGCGGGGAGCCGTACCTCGCTTCCAGCTTCACCGCGTCGGAGGGCTACGGTCTCCCGTTCCTCTACCCGCCGCCGGTCCTCCCGTTCCTCGCGCCGTTCCTCGCCCTTCCGCGCAGTGTGGTCGTGGCCGCGTGGCTCGCGACCGCGGTCGGCGCCGCCATCTTCCTCGCGCGCCGGCTGGGAGTGCCGTGGCGCGCGGTGCCGATCGCGCTCTGCTGGCTGCCGTTCGCGGAGGGCCTCGTAGGCGGCAACGCGCAGGTGCTCCTCGTCGCCGCGTTCGTGGCGGTCTTCTTCGACCCGCCCGCGGGTCCGTGGCGGCCCACGCCGCACGATCCGCGCGACGGCGGCCGGCCGGCGATCGTCGACGGCATCCTCGCGACGGTCACGCCCGCGCTCAAGCTCACGCAGCCGCACGCATGGGCCGCGCTCCTGCGGCGGCGGCCGTGGGCCGCGCTGCTGGGAGTGGTCGTGGCGGCGGCGGTCGCGCTCGCCACGCTGCCGCTGGTCGGGGTCGGCACGTGGCAGGCGTGGATCGCGCAGCTAGGCCGCGCCGCCGACCCGGCGTGGGAGCTGCGCGGCTCGTCGCTCGTGCAGCTGTTGCCGGGGCTCTTCTCGCCTGCCGCGACCGGGCTCACTATCCTCCTGGCGATGCTCGTGCCGAACCGGCGACTCGGGGCAGCCGCCGGCCTGCTCCTGGTCCTGGGTGCGCCATCCCTGCGCTCGTACGGCGTGCTCTTCCTGCTCCCGGCGATGCTGGCCGTGCGCCGCGACGTGGCGCTCGTGGCCGTGATCCTCATCGGCACCGGCGTGATGCCCGGGGTCTGGGCGGGGATCCTGCTGGTGACGCTTGCGTTCGCGGCCGGCGACCGGTTGGACCTGGTCCTCGCTGGCGTCACAGCACGATGGAGCCGGCGAGCGCCTGCGCGGGCGTAGGACTGCCATCCATCTTGCCGCGCCGGCAGAGCCAAGCTCCCCAGCTCCGATCGCGCGGCCACCGCGCGCGGGTCGTCACGGGCATTCAAGAGAAGCCATTTGTCACGCTCGTTCCGCGGGGCTACAGTCGTCCGGGATCTGGGACTGCCCGACCACGCGGTAGCCCCGTCGAGCTCTCGGGCTCGGGTGACGCCGATGTCGTATGGACCGCTCCGGAGGTGGAGCGCGTCGACGCGCTCGCCGATCGTCCCTGGGCGGGACGAGCCCCCACGACGCACCTTCCGGTTCGTCGATATCAAGCGAGGCTGGCTCGTCGAGGACACCGACGAAACGTCGCTCGGAACCGTTGTGAGCTCGGGCGAGATCCTTCTGACCGTGTCCCGCGGCCTCCTGTCGTCCAAGCTGTATCTGCCGCCATCGGCGGTCGCCGAGGTCCACGAAGGCGTGGTCAGGTTGAACGTGACGTCTCAATGGGTCGAGGCCCAGGGGTGGGATCGGGCCGGTAGCCGCAAACAGCGGTAGCGCGTTGAGTCCTTACGGCTCACCGATCTGAAGCGGCCGGGCGGCCCCGCACGATGTCCGCATCGTGGCGCACCGGCCGAGCCTGTTTCGCAGCCGCTATCCTCGCCGGCATGGGGACCCTCGACCGGACGCACGGATGACCCCCACCGAGTTCGCCGCGACGTGGCGTGGCGTGGCGTGGCGACCGGCGAGCGGGCGTCCGTTCAGTCTCACTTCGGCGACCTGTGCCGGATGCTCGGCGAGCCGACCCCGACCGATGCCGACCCGAGCGGCTCCCGTACGCGTTTCGAGAAGGGCGCCGAGAAGCTCGACGGCCGTGACGGCTTCGCGGACGTCGGGAAGAAGGGCTCCTTCGCCTGGGAGTACAAGGGCAAGCACAAGGACCGGCGGGCGGCGTACCGACAGCTCGTCGATTACAAGGACGCCCTCGAGCACCCGCCGCTCCTCGTGGTCTCCGACCTCGATTCGGATCCAGGTCCACACGAACTTCACCGTGTCGCAGGCCCACGGCGACATGCGCCGCAGTACATCTGGGCCATTGCCCCAATCCTTCTTCCGAGCCGAACATACGCGCGTCGTTACTGATCGAGGGAGGGCATAGAGGGTGCACCGCCGCTGGAGCCGGTTAGCCGAGCTGTCGGCCCGGACCATCGTGCTCGGGTATGTCATTACCGCGGTCGCCTGGATCGGCCTGAGCGATCGCGTTCTCGGCGCTCTCGTCAGCGATCCCGTGGCACTCGTCACGATCTCCACCCTCAAGGGCTGGGCCTTTGTGGCTGTGACCGGCGCGATGTTGGCCATCATGCTCCGCCGCTACGACGCCCAGCGCGCCCGCCAGGCCAGCGAGCTCGAGGCGCGCGAGAGTCGCTTCCGCCTCCTCGCCGAGCACGCCCAGGATGTCATCTCTCGCTATCGGGTCTTCCCGACCCCGGCCTTCGAGTATGTGAGTCCGTCGGTCGAGGCCGTGCTGGGCTACCCGCCGGGCGCGTTCTACACGGATCCCGGCCTTATGGCGCGGTTGGTCCACCCGGACGACCGCCACCTCCTGAAGCGCGATCCGGGCGCGCCGCAGGTGGCGGAAGCGGTCGTCATGCGGGTGGGCCACGCGGACGGTCACTGGGTCTGGCTCGAGCAGAGGAGCACCCCGGTCCTCGATGCGCAGGGCAGGCTCGTCGCGGTCGAGGGCGCGGCGCGTGATGTCAGCGATCGGAAGCGCGCGGACGCACACATGGCCCGCGTCAACCGGGTACTCAGGACGCTGAGCGCGGGCAACGAAGGGCTGGTTCGCGCTGAGACCGAGTCCGCGCTCCTCGAGACCATCTGTCGTGCCGTCGTGGAGCATGGCGGCTTCCGTTTCGCCTGGGTCGGCTATCGCGAGGAGGACTCGACGGGAACTGTCCGCCCGATGGCCCATGCCGGGTACGAGGCGGGTTACCTGGCCAGCGTCACCGTCAGCTGGCACGACAACGAGCATGGCCGAGGACCGTCGGGCGTTGCGATCCGCTCGGGACGCCCGGTGATCAGCCGCGACCTTGCCGCGGACCCCGCCACGGCGCCCTGGTACACCGAGGCGTTGGCGCGTGGCTACGCGTCGGTGGCGGCGCTTCCGCTCGGCCGCGATGGCGACGTCTTCGGGGTGCTCGGGATCTGCTCGGACGAGCGCGACGCCTTCAGGGACGAGGAGATCGTGCTCCTCGAGCAGCTTGCGGCCGACCTCGCCTACGGCGTCGGCACGCTTCGGGCGCGCGCCGTCCGTGAAGCTGGCGAGGCGGAGCGGACGCGCCTCGCCACTGCCATCGAGCAGACGGCTGAGTCCGTCGTGATCACCGACCCGGATGTGAACATCGTCTACGTCAACCCGGCCTTCGAGCGGATCACCGGCTACACCGGCGCCGAGGTGATCGGCCGGAACCCACGGATCCTCCAGGGCGGTCTTCAGACGCCCGCGTTCTATGCCGACATGTGGTCGACGCTCACGGCCGGTGCGACCTGGACGGGGGAGCTCGTCAATCGCCGCAAGGATGGGACCACGTACATCGAGGAGGCCTCGATCACCCCAGTCGTCGATGTACGGGGTGCCCTTGCTTCCTACGTGGCGGTGAAGCGCGATGTCTCCCACGTCCGCGAGGTCGAGACGGCCCTCGAGGGCACCACCCGCGAGCACGCGCAGATCGCCGCGACGTTGAGCCATCTCCAGGCGGGCGAGACACCCGAAGTCACGGGCCAGGCGATCGCCGACGCGCTTCTCGGCCTCGACGGGATGGACTCGCCGACGGTCCTCGCCTTCGACGAGACCGGCAGAGCCGTCGTCCTCGGCCGAGCCGGCGCGCGGGTCGGCCCCGTCGAGGTGGGCGGGATGCTCCCAGCCGACCGGTCCGCCTACCTGTTGGAGCGCGCACGGGCAGGGGCCTGGACCGAACGGTGGGCGCCGCGTCCAGAGGACGGCGAGTACGGGGTGCGGTTCGCCGCGACGGGCTTGAAGGCGACCGTGTTTGCGCCGATCCTGGGCGAGGACGGACCGATCGGGCTCCTGGCAGTCGGGACCTGCGACCCGGCCCGCGCCGATCGCCTCGCCGACCACCTTCCCGGACTCGAGGAGTTCGCGCCGAGTGCGCGCCTGCTCCTCGAGAAGCCGATCCAGGCGCGCCGGGCGCTGGCCCGGTCCCGGACGCGGATCGCGACGATCGTCGCCACCGGAGCCTTCCATCCGGTCTTCCAGCCGATGGTCGATCTCGCGACGCGCGGGCCGATCGGGTACGAGGCGCTCACGCGGTTCGACGACGGTACTGCGCCGGACCTCGTCTTCGCCGAAGCTCGACGCTGCGGGCTCGAGCCAGAGCTCGAATCAGCCACCTTGCGCGCGGCCGTCGCGGCGTCCGAGGGATTGCCGGTGGAACGCTTCCTCAGCCTGAACGTCTCGCCTGCGTTGATCCTCGCCGGGGACGAGCTGCGCGCGATCCTGGCAGTTCGAACCAGGCCGATCGTCCTCGAGGTCACGGAGCACGACACGATCAACGACTACGGGGCGCTGCGGTCAGCGTTCGTGGCGCTCGGCTCGGGTCTCCGCCTCGCGGTCGACGATGCCGGTGCCGGCGTCGCGAACTTCAACCACCTCGTCGAGCTCCGGCCGCAGTTCGTGAAGGTCGACATCAGCCTCGTGCGCGGCGTGAACGCCGATCTCACGCGGCAGGCGCTCATCGTCGCCCTCCTCCACTTCGCGGGGGCGACCGATTGTCACGTCGTCGCCGAAGGGATCGAGACCGAGGCCGAACGTGCGGTCCTGGAGAAGCTCGAGATCCCGTTCGGGCAGGGCTACCTCTTCGGGCGGCCCGCCGAGGCCTCGATCTGGGAGGAGCCGGCGGCCGCACCCCCAACGCCGCGCCGTGCACCGCTGCGTGCGATTTCGGGGGGACGCCAGCCTCGGGCGTGAGCGAAGCCTATCCCTGTGCGATCACCGGACAACGCACTGGGCCATGGAGGCGTCCGAACGGTCCAGGCCTCCACGGCGCCGGGCGATGAATCGGCCGCGGGCCGGGGTACACTCCGGTGGTGGAGGCACGCGAGCGAGGGGCGAAGGGCTGGTTCGTGACCCTGGAGGGCCCCGATGGCAGCGGCAAGTCCGTCCAGTCGGAGCGGCTCCGCGCCGCGGCCGCCGCGGCCGGCCAGGACGTGGTGCTGGTCCGGGAGCCCGGTGGGACGGCCGGCGGCGAACGGGTCCGGGCGATCCTCATGGACGCCGGACCGGTCGGGATCCGGTTGACCCAGCGCACGGACGCCCTCCTGTTCAACGCCGCCCGCGCGCAACTGGTCGACGAGGTGATCCGGCCGGCCCTTCGCCGGGGTGCCCTCGTGATCTCCGATCGATACGCGGACTCGACGCTGGCCTACCAGGGCTGCGGCGGCGAGCTGCCGCTCCACGAGCTCCGGTCCGTGGTGGGGTTCGCCACCGGTGGCCTGCGGCCCGACCGGACGATCCTCATCGACGTCCCGGTAGAGGTGGGGCTGGCCCGCAAGACGGCCGCCGAGACAACCCGGTTCGAGGCGCACTTCGACCGCGCGTTCCACGAGCGCGTGCGCGCCGGCTTCCTCTCGTTCGCGGCAGCCGAGCCGACGCGATGGGTGATTGTCGATGGCACCGCGCCCGCGGACGACGTGTTTACCGCCATCTGGGGCGTGCTCGCCGGGATCCCGGGCCTCGGGCCGCGGCTCGCGGGCCGCCTGGCTGCCGCGCCCGCAGGTGATCCGGGACACGGCTCCGAACGCATGCGCGGCTGACCCCGCCGTCAGGACGCGGACGAACTGACCGGCCGGCCTCAGCTCGCGGCCGGAGCGCTCGCCACGGCGCCCCGCCCGCCGGAACGCGCCAGCTCCAGCGCGTCCAGGGCGCGCGAGAAGAGCTCGTCGGCGCTGTCCCCGTCCAGCGGGAATCGCGCGACGCCGGCGGAGACGGAGACCGGGCGGCCATCCACGGCCGGCAGCGCCTGTACCGCGCGGATCACCCGGTCGGCGACCGCAAGTCCGCCGCTCCCCGGAGCGATCACGACGAACTCGTCGCCGCCGATCCGTGCCACCGTGTCGACGAGTCGAACCTGCTCCGCGAGAATGGCAGCGACGGCCCGCAGGATGTCGTCGCCGGCTGCGTGCCCGACCGCATCGTTCGTCGCCCGGAATGCATCCACGTCGAAGATCGCGACGGCCACCTCGCTCTGCTGGCGGATTGCGCGGGCGACCTCCAGCTCAAGGACCCGGTCGAAGGTGCGCCGGTTCGCGAGCCCCGTCAGCGGGTCGATGTGGGCGAGGCGCTCCATCCACTCCGCGCGCTCGGCCATGCCGGCGGCGAGGCGCGACCGATCGATCGCGAGCGCGGCAAGGTCGGCCATCGCGTCGACGAGCCCGGGCGACCCGTGCGCGGCGGGCGCCTCCGCGGTCCAGCCCACTGCGAGCACGCCGACGACGTGATCGATCGCGCCTCGCCCGACCACGAGCGGCAACGCGTGGAGTCGAGCCAGGCCCAGCCGGTCGGTCAGCGCGAGGGTGCTCGGGCCGCCCGGCCCCCCGGTGCCGGCTGCGATCGTCTCCACGATCCGTTGCTCGGCTGCGGCGACCGCCAGGGGATCAGCCGCATCGGCCGCGTCGGACTCGATGGTCGCGATGTCGCCCTCCGCCAACCCCAGGCTTCGCAGGACGTGGCGTTGGGATCGATCCTCGTCCGTGGCGACGATCAGCGCGAGCGTTGCGCCCAGATCGTCGGCGACGCTCCGGAGGACGATGTCCAGGGCCGCGTCCAGGCTCGCGCTGCGAGCGATCGCCCGGATGGCGGCGGCAAGAGAGCCGGCTGCGCCGGTCGGATCCAGGTCGCGCACGAGGCCTCCACGTCTGGGTCGGGCGGCGGGCCGGCTACCAGGGTCGGCCATGGCGGGGATGATACGCGCCGTCCACCCGAAGGCAAGCCACCGTCGTCGGGGAGGGGGCCCGCGAGCCTATCGCCGCTGCCGGGACCGCCGCCTATACTCCGCCTCGTGAAGCTCCTCGTCGCGATCGTTCACACGGAGGATGCCGGCCACCTGGTCGATGGGCTCCTTGAGCGCGAATTCCGGGCGACCCGGCTGCACAGCTCTGGCGGCTTCCTCAAGCAGTCGAACGCCACGGTGATCCTGGGCCTGGAGGATGACCAGGTGGATGCGGCGCTGGCGGTCATCCGCGAGAACTGCCACTCCCGGACGCAGCTGGTCAACCCGATGCCGCCGATCATGGAGCCGGGCGAGTTCTTCCTCCCGTACCCGCTGGAGGTCGAGGTGGGTGGCGCCACGGTCTTCGTCCTCCCCGTGGAGCGCTTCGAGCGGATCTGACGACGGCCGCGGATCGCGCGCGGCGCTCCCCCGGGATCGCCGCCGCGGCCGGACCCGACTGCGTTACCAGCGCTCGCGGTGCACCAGCTCGGCGAGCGGCCTGCGCTCCTTCGCGCGCGGCTGGTCGGCAGGGAAGCCCAGCGGCGTGAACAGCAGCGGCTCCACGCCGTGCGGCAGCTCCAGGACGTCGCGCGCGGCGACCGGGTCGAATGCCGCGACCCAGCACGTCCCGAGCCCCATCTCAGTGGCGGCCAGCACCATGTGGTCCATCACGATGGCCGCGTCCACGTCGGCGTAGCTCCGACCGTCGAAGTTCGCCCGCGCCCACGCCTCCCCGGGGACGGTGCAGACGCAGAGCACCAGCGGCGCCTGGCCGAACCACTCCCACTGGTAGATGCGGCCGAGGTCCGCTTCCCGGCCGGCGGTGTGGACGACGATGATCCCGATCGGCTGCCGGTTCGCGGCAGTCGGGGCGAGGCGGCCCGCCTCCAGCACCTGCGCGAGCAGCCCGTCCGGGACGGGATCGGGTCGATAGGCGCGCACGGCGTAGCGCGCGCGGATGAGCTCGGCGAACGTCAACGGAGTGCCTCCTTTGCCGTCCTCCACCATAGACGAGCGACCAGGCCGAGGCGTCGCGGCTGCGCGTCGCGGCGCCGGGCGAGGCGGCGCGCCGGTCCAATCCGGGCGCGGCGGCGGCGGGCGAGGCGGCGCGCCGGTCCAATCCCGGCCCGCCGCCGGGGCGGTCGACTTTTCCCGTACGATCGCTGCCATGCTGGCCGACCCCGCAGCGCTCCCTGCATGGCTCGCGGCGCTCGAGGCGCGTGCGCCCGACCTGGTGGCGCCATTCGCCGCGCTCGCCGAAGGCCGGCCGCTCGAGGTGCGGCGCGTCGTCCGGGCGCGGGCGGGGGAGGGAAGCGCGGCGCGGATCCTCCCGCAGCACGCGGCGATCGCGGAGGCGTACGCCTCGCATCTCGACGCGCTCCCCGACGCGGCCTTCGGCCTCCCCGGCGGGGAGTCCGACTGGACGGTGGCCCAGGCGCTCGGCCACGCCTTCGCCTCGCGCTCGGGGCTCGTCACCGCCGCGTCGCTGGCCGCCCAGGGCCGCTTCCCGGCCGACGCCCCGACCGTCGTGCCGGGCGTGCCGGGACCCGCCGACCCGAGCCGCGACCAGCTTCGCCGGCGCCTGGTCGGCAGCCAGCGGGTCGTCGAGCGGGCGGCCCGGGCCATCGGCGGCCACGAGACGGAGCCGTGCCCCCTGGAGCACCCGCTCGTCGGCCGCCTGCGCTGCGGCGAGTGGTTCCTCTTCGCGGGCGTCCACGACCTGATGCACCTCGAGCAGCTCGACGCACTCTCGGCGTCGTTCGCCGCGCCGGCCCGCACGGCCGCGCCGGCCCGCACGGCCGCGACGCCCACGACCCCGGAGGCCGACCGCACATGAGCCCCCACCGCCCCGACCTCGTCGAGTGCTGGATGTTCCGAGTCCCGCTCGCCGGCGAGCCGGAGTTCCTCCTCATCCGGCGTGCGCCCGGCCGCATCTTCCCCGGACTCTGGCAGTGCGTCACCGGCGGCCTGGAGCCGGGCGAGCGGATTCCGATGGCCGCGCTGCGCGAGGTGAGCGAGGAGGTCGGCTTCGGCCCGGCCGAGATCGAGGCGTTCTACGACCTGGACCAGGTGACCCACTTCTACGACGAGGGTCCCGACGCGATCGTCGCCGGCGCGATCTTCGCGATCCACGTCCGCCCCGACGCCGAGCCGCGCCTCTCCCACGAGCACGACGGCTTCTGCTGGGCGGGCCGCGAGGAGGCGCTGCGCCTCGTCGTCTGGCCCACCTACCGGGACACGATCGACCGGATCCTGGGCAAGCTCATGGACCCCGAGGCCGCACGGTGGTTCCGCCTGGACCTGGATGGGCGCCGGCTCGCGCGCTGATCGAGCCGGTGCGGCCGTCCGACGGGAACGCCGCGCGAAGGACGATGGCGCGGCGCCACGGCGCCCGTCCGGCCGGCACCGGCCGTACAATCCCCGAACCGACGGCCGGCGCGGGCGAGGACCGCGGCGCGGCGGCAGGCGGACGAAAGCAGGCGCGGAGGACCCGGATCGACGATGCAGACCACGGAGGCCGCGGCGCGGCGCCACTTCCGTTCCAAGGTCGACTCCATTCGGCCGACCTACGGCTTCGATGACGTCTCGCTGGCGCCCGGAACGGAGACCGTCGACCCCAACGACGTCCGCCTCGCCCAGGACTTCTGCGGGATCCAGCTCGCAATTCCCGTGCTCGCCGCCGCGATGGACGCCGTGGTCGATTCGCGGAGCGCCGGAGTCCTGGCCGGGCTCGGCGGGCTCGCCGTCCTCAACCTCGAGGGCGTCCAGGCGCGCTACGAGGACCCTGAGCCGGTCCTCGAGCGGATCGCCACCGCCCGCGACGATGAGATCCAGGCCGTGCTCGCGGACGCATATGCCGCGCCGATCCGCGACGAGCTGATCGGGCGCCGCATCGCGGAGATCCACGCGGCCGGGGCGAAGGCTGCGGTCTCTGCCACCCCGGGCGCCGCCCGCCGGTTCGGGCGGGCCTGCGCGGAGCACGGCGCGGCCCTCTTCCTGGTACAGAGCCAGGTCTCGTCGGCGCGCCACCTGGCATCCGAGTACGAGCCGCTCAGCCTGGCCGAGTTCACTCGCTTCATGCCGATCCCGGTCGCGGTCGGGAACACGACGAACGCGGAAGCCGCCTTCGCGCTCATGGAGCAGGGTGCGGCGGCGGTCTTCGTCGGCGTTGGGCCCGGCGCCGCATGCACGACCCGCGAGGTGCTCGGGATCGGCGTCCCGCAGGTGACCGCGGTGAGCGACGTGGCGGCGGCTCGCGACGCATATTTCGCCGAGACCGGCCGGTGGATCCCGGTCGTCGCCGACGGCGGGATGAAGAAGGGCGGCGACATCGCGAAGGCGATCGCCGCCGGCGCCGACGCCGTCATGCTGGGCAGCCCGCTGGCCCGCGCGGAGGAGGCACCAGGTCGTGGCACGAACTGGGGGATGGCTGCCCCCTCGCCGGTCCTGCCGCGCGGGACGCGGATCATGGTAGGGACCATCGGGCCGATGGAGCGGATCCTGTTCGGTCCGTCGCACGTCACCGACGGGACGGAGAACCTGATGGGCGCGCTCCGCCAGTCGATGGCTGCGCTCGGCGCCCGGACGCTGCGCGAGATGCAGCAGGTGGAGATCGTGTATGCGCCGTCGGTCGCCACCGAGGGGAAGTCCTGGCAGCTCCGCGGGCGATAAGTTGCAGGCAAGGTCCTGGGCGTACGTGTCGGCGAAGTCGTCATCGGTCATATCCGACACGAGGCTTCGCCGGTAGAAGAGCAGCCCCAGCTCGGGATGCACCGAGATCGGCGCCCGCTCGAGGTCGAGCGCGGCTGCGTGCAGGAAGTCGACCAGCGGGGGCCGGAGGGTGTACTCGGTGGCGCCGGGAACGGTGGCGGCGTCGCGCAGGGCCTGGAGGTAGGCCCGGACGGTTCCCGCACGAAGCCTCACGAGGGTGGACACTGCCCCCCGTGAGACGTCTCTCGCGGCCATCCGCCCACTGATGCGCGACCCGTACGGCGAGCAGCTCGTTGGCTGGGAGAAGGCCGTCGCGATCGAGACGCGGGGCCGAGTGAGTGGACGAACGGTCGTCGCGGCCGTGGGGTTCGTCGAGGAGCCGGACGGCTCGCTGCTGGTGGCCGCGGGCGATCCGGGTGCGCATTGGGCAGCCAACCTGCGCGCGGAGGCGCGGTGCGTGGCCAGGATCGGCACGCTCCGAGCTGCATTTGTCGCGGAGGAGCTGGACGACACCGCGAAGGCGCGGGCCGTCACGGAGCTGATCCTCAAGTACGGCACGCCCGCCGAGCGATTGGGCGCGGGGCCTGCATTCCGCCTGCGGCCGGCCCCGGCGGGCTGACTGCGCTACTGCGGCGCCCCGACCGTCGCTCCGATAAGGCGGGCCAGGGGCAGGCGACGCGCGGCGACGTGATCCGCACCCGGCATCCGCACCCGGCGTCCGCACCCGGCACCGCACCCGGCATCCGCCCCGGGCCCCGGCGTCCCCCGTACACTGCGGGCGACGGCCCTGATCGCGACAGGCGCCGAGCCAGGGAGGAGGCGGCGGTTGAGCGACGCGGAGGAGCAGCAGGCGGATCGAGCTCGCGCGCCGGACGACAGCGCGCCGCTCGAAGACAGTGCGCGGCGTCCGGACGACCACGTGGCGCCGCGCCCCGACGACCACGAGAAGCCCGCGCGACGGCGCGGCAAGACCGTCCACGGCGAGCTCGCCAACGCGGGTCACCGCGTCCTCGCGTCGGACGACGCCGAGGTGGAGGCGTACCTGGAGGTTGCCCTAGACGCCGCGGCGCCCGTGCGCCCGCACGTCGACCGTCCGGGCGGCGCCGTTCCCCGCGGTGAGGGAAGCGGGGGCGAGCCGGACACCGTCGTGGTCCTGGACTTCGGCAGCCAGTACGCGCAGCTCATCGCCCGGCGCGTACGTGAGCTGCACGTCTACTCGGAGCTCCTGCCCTTCGACACGCCGTGGCCGGAGATCGAGAAGCGACGCCCGCGCGCGATCATCCTTTCCGGCGGCCCCTCCAGTGTCTACGAGGATGGCGCGCCGCGGCCGGACCCGGCCGTGTGGAGCGCCGGCATTCCCGTCCTGGGCATCTGCTACGGCCTGCACCTGATGGCGCGCGAGCTCGGCGGCGACGTCGTCTCCGCCGTAAAGCGCGAATATGGCCCGGCGACGATCACGTTCACCGACGACAGCCCGCTCTTCGCAGGGCTGGGCCGGGAGCAGCCGGTCTGGATGAGCCACGGCGACTCGATCGTCGCGCCACCGCCCGGTTTCCGACCCACGGCTCAGACGGCGTCCACGCCGTTCGCCGCCATGGCTGATCCCGTGCGCCGCCTGTACGGGATCCAGTTCCA
>JANXWH010000217.1 GCA_025351245.1 Chloroflexota bacterium
ACAAGTAGGCCGTCCTTCGGCTGACCCCGAGAACCCCCGGGGCTGTCCGCAGTGCGGGCAGCCCCCGGTCTCACCTCGGGGCCATTCACGGGAACCCCTGACCTGAGTCACCACGGGGATCACCGGATGAGCACCATCAGCGACGTCGCGAAGCTGGCAGGCGTCTCCGCCATGACGGTCTCACGCGTCATCAACAACTCCGGGTACAGCAGCCGGGAGGCCCGCGCGCGGGTGGAAGCCGCAATCGCGGAGCTCGCCTATGTCCCGAACGCGCTCGGGCGACAGCTGCGGTCGAAGCAGACCAAGATGCTGGCGCTGGTCCTCTCGGACATCATGAATCCCTTCTTCACGACCATCGCCCGCGGCGTCGAGGACGTGGCCGGCGCGCACGGCTTCAGCGTGATGTTCTGCAATACGGACGAGTCGGAGACGGAGGAGGCCCAGTACCTGCTCATGCTGGTCCAGCGCCAGGTTGATGGCGTGCTCCTCGTCCCCGCGAGCAGCAGCGGCAAGTCGCTGCGGATGCTGTCATCGCACCAGATGCCGGTCGTGGTCCTGGACCGCCGCATCCAGTCCCGCCACGTCGACAGCGTTCGCTGCGACTCCGAAGCAGGCGCCTACAAGCTGACCGAGCACCTCATCGGGCTCGGGCACCGCCGCATCGCCGTGCTGACCGGTCGCCGGAGCGTCTCGACGTCAGTGGACCGCGTCGCGGGCTACCGCCGCGCCCTGCTCGATGCGGGCCTGAACCCGGACGACGCCCTCGTCCGCTATGGCGAGTACAACCAGGTTGACGGCCACCGGATGGCGCAGGAGATCCTGGCCGTCGATCCGCGACCCACCGCCATCTTTGCCGCGAACAACTTCATCGCATTCGGCGTGATGCGCGCGCTCCGCGAGACGGGGCTCCGCGTCCCCGAGGACATGTCGATCGTCGCCTTCGACGACGTGCCGGCAGCATGGGTGGGCGAACCTTTCCTGACGGTCGTCGATCAGCCCGCCTACGAGATCGGGCGGCGCGCGGCCGAGCTGATGCTGTCGCGCCTCGAGGGCAGGACCTCCGGCGCGGGGCGGGACGTCGTCCTGCCGAGCGAGCTCATCGTTCGCCGCTCGAGCGGCGTGCCGCGCGCCGAGGTACCCGTGTCGGCGGCGCCCGTCGATCACGCGCCGACGCCGGATCGCCGCGCACGCGGCGTGCCGGTCGTGCCCGCTGTCACCACCGGAGCCGCCCGATGACCGATCGCGCAACTGCCCCCTTCTCGATCGCCACGGACGGCATCGACCCGGCGCTCGTGCCACAGCGCGTTCTCGCGAGCGGCGCCCGCATGCCGGCCATCGGCCTCGGGACGTTCGGGTCGGACCGCGTGGCGCCGGCGGATATTGCTGCGGCGGTGCGCGGCGCGGCAGAAGTTGGATACCGGCATTTTGACTGCGCCGCCGTCTACCGCAACGAGGCGGACATCGGGCAGGCGCTCGCGGACGTCATGGCGCGCGGAATCCCGCGCGAGGCACTCTGGGTCACGTCAAAGCTCTGGAACGACAGGCACGCCCCGGCCGACGTGGCGCCCGCGTTCGAGAGGTCGCTCCGGGACCTGCGGCTCCAGTATCTCGACCTGTACCTGGTCCACTGGCCGTTCCCGAACCACCATGCCGCCGGGGTCACCGTCGACTCGCGCGACGCGCACGCGAAGCCCTACATTCACGAGAGTTTCATGGCCACGTGGGCTGAGCTCGAGAAGCTCGTCGACCGTGGGCTCGTGCGGCACGTCGGGACGTCGAACATGACGATTCCCAAGCTGGAGCTCGTGCTTCGCGACGCGCGCATCCGGCCGGCCGTCAACGAGATGGAGCTCCACCCTCATTTCCAGCAGCCCGAGCTGTTCGACTTCGTGCGGACGAACGGGATCGAGCCCGTCGGCTTCTCGCCGATCGGGTCCCCGGCCCGACCCGAGCGCGATCGCACGCCGGATGACTCCGTGGATGTGGACGACCCGGTGATCGTCCGGATCGCGCAGCGGCTCGGCGTCCACCCCGCGGTCGTGTGCGTCAAATGGGCCGTCCAGCGCGGCCAGACGCCGATCCCGTTCTCGACGAAGCGCGCCAACTACCTCGCGAACCTCCGGGGCGCGGTGGGCGAGCCGCTGACCGAGGCGGAGATGGAGGCGATCGCAGGGATCGACCGGAACTGCCGCCTCATCAAGGGCCAGGTCTTCGCGTGGAAGGCCGGCCAGCGCTGGGAGGACCTCTGGGACCTCGACGGCACGATCACGCCGCCATAGGAGGGAAGGCGGGGCCCCCGGGCGCCCGACCGCCAGCCGTGTACATCGTCACCGTTGACCAGGGAACCTCGAGCACGAAGACCGCGCTGTGGGATGCCGGGGGCGACCTTGTCGCCGAGGCAACCGCGTCGTACGATCTCGAGCGCCCCGAACCCCTCTGGGCGCAGATCGACGCGGAGCGCTGGTGGGACGCCTGCTGCTCGACCGTTCGGGCCGTGCTGGCGCAGGGCGGCGTCCGCCCCGGGGACGTGGCCGTCGTCGCGCTCGACGGAATCGGCTGGACCCTCGTGCCCGTGGACGCGGAGCTCCGGCCGCTCGTACCGGCCATGACGTGGCTCGACCGGCGGGCGGAGGCGGAGGCCGCGGAGCTGCGGGCGAGCGCCGACGCGGAGTGGCTCGTGGATCTTGTCGCCAACTCGCTCGACGCGGCGTACATCACGCCCAAGCTCGCCTGGTTGCACCGACACCGCCCGGATGCCTTCGCGACGGCGCGCTGGTTCCTCACCGCCTCGGGGTTCCTCGTCGCCCGGCTGACGGGCGTGCCGACCTGCGACCTCACCCAGGCCTACGGTTTCCACTGCTTCGACATCCGGCGCGAAGCATGGGATCCCGCGGCGGCCGCGCTGCTGGGAATCCCGCTCGACCGGCTGCCGCCCCTCCGGTACGCCGGCGACGTGGCGGGTGGCGTGAGCCCCGCGTCAGCGGCGGCGACCGGCCTCGCGGAGGGCACCCCGGTGCTCGTCGGCGCGCTCGACGCGGCGGTCGGAGCGCTGGGCGGAGGCGTCACCCGCCCGGGCCAGACGCAGGACCAGGGCGGGCAGGCGGGCGGCATGGGCATGAGCGTCCGCGATGTCGTCGTCGAGCCGCGGCTGATCTTCAGCCACCACGTGCTGCCCGGCCAGTACCTCCTCCAGAGCGGTACCGTGGGCGGCGGCACGCTCGGCTGGTTCCGTGAGATCCTGGGCCGGCCGGACCTGCCCTTCGAGGCGCTGAGCGAGGAGGCCGCGACCGCCGCGCCCGGGTCCGGCGGGCTCGTCTTCCTGCCCTACATGGCCGGCGAGCGGACGCCGCTTTGGAGCAGCACCGCGCGCGGTGTCTTTGTCGGGCTGTCGTATGCGACGCGGCGGGCGGAGATGGTCCGCTCGATCATGGAAGGCTGCGCCTTCGCGGTGTACGACAATCTCCGCATCGCCGAGGCGACCGGCGTGACCGTGACGGAATGGCTTGGCACGGGCGGCGCCGCCCGCAGCGCGACCTGGAACCAGATCAAGGCGGACGTGACGGGCCGGCCCTTCGTCGTTGCGCGCCGGGCGGACGGCGGAGAGGGCGGGCACGGCCTCGGACTCTTCGCGCTCGGGGCGCGGGCGGCGGGCCTGGCCGGTGATCCGGGCGAGACGGTGGCGCGCATGCTGCCCGGGCGCCGCGTCTACGAGCCGGATCCGGCCCGCCATGCGCGGTACGCCGAACTGTTCGAGGTCTACCTCGCGCTGTCGCGGGGTCTCCTCCCCACCTTCGACCGCCTCGCCGCGGTCACCGCAGCCGGGAGCGCCATCCAGTGAAGGCCGCCGTGCTCGAGGGTCGGGGCGCGCTCGCCTACCGCGACGTCCCGACGCCCGAACCCGGCCCCGCCGAGGTCCTGCTCCGCGTCCGGGCCTCGTCGGTGTGCGGATCGGATATCCACCGTTTCGTCCGCGGCCACCGCACCTACCCGATCATCCTCGGCCACGAGGCAGCGGGCGTGATCACCGCCGCGGGCCCCGGAGCCGACCCATCCCTCGTCGGGCGCCACGCGGCACTCGTCCCGCTGGTCCCGGACCACGCGTGCCTGGAGTGCCTGGCCGGCCGGTTCTCAGCCTGCCGAAGCTACTCGTTCATCGGGTCGCGCCGGGCCGGAGCGTTCGCGCAGTACGTGGCGCTCCCGGCGGCGAACGCGTTCATCGTGCCGGACGACCTGCCGTTCGAGGCGGCAGCCCTGATCGAGCCTTCCACGGTTGCGCGGCACATGCTGGACCTCGGCAGCTTCACCGCCGGCCAGTCGGCGATCGTCTTCGGGGCTGGGTCGATCGGGCTGATGCTCGTCCAGTGGCTGCGGATCCTGGGCGCCAGCCTGATCGTGGCGAGCGACGTGGTGGAGGCCAACCTCGACGCGGCGCGCGCCCTCGGCGCCCACGTGACCCTGAACCCGACGCGTGACGACGTTCCAGCCGAGGTTCGCCGGCGGACCGGGGCCGGTGTCGACCTGGCACTCGAGGCGGCCGGGTCGCCGGCCGCGCTCGCGCAGACGATCGAGGTGGCGCGCCCGCGCGGCAGCGTGGTCCTGGGCGGCAACCAGCCCGCGGACGCCAGCCTGCCGATGTCATTCGTCGAGAACCTGATGCGCCGGGAGCTTCGACTGTCCGGCTGCTTCATGTCCTACTCGGCGCCGTGGCCCGGCCACGAGTGGACCGACGGCCTCGCCGCCGTGCTCGACGGCGGCCTCGATATGGCGGCCATGATCTCCCACCGCGCGCCGCTCGGCGACGCACCCGCAATCTTCGAGGCCATCGGGGAACACCGCTTCGCCCACCGCAAGATCGTGTTCGACCCGTTCGCCGGGGCCGCGGATGCGTGACGCCGGCCGTTCCACTAGATCCTTCGGGGCGGCGCGCCGCGCCGCGCCGGCCAGCCGCAGCAGGAGTGCACGATGCTGAAGACCCGCTTGCTCCACCCGGAGATCCTCCAGGCGCTCGGCGAGGCCGGCCACGGCGCCCAGGTCCTGATCGCGGACGGCAACTACCCGCTGCTGACGCGCTCCAGCGCGGCCGCCCACCGCGTCTACCTGAACCTGGCTCCCGGGCAGCTGACCGTCACGGACGTGCTCCGCGTCCTCGTGGACGCGATCCCCATCGAGGCAGCCCAGGTCATGGTGCCCGACAGCGGCGATGAGCCCGGCATCTTTGCCGAGTTCCGCGAGCTGCTGCCGGACGTCCCGCTCCAGCCCCTCGGCCGCCTCCAGTTCTACGACACAGCGCGCGGCCCGGACCTGGCCCTCGCGATCTTGACCGGCGAACAGCGCATCTACGCCAACCTGCTGCTGACGATCGGCGTGGTGATGCCTGAGTAGGCATCGATCGAAGGATTCCCAAGCGGCGCCCGCCCGGACGGTCGGGCTCCCGCCTCACGACAGGAGAGCAATTCCATGACGAGCAGATCCGCCGGCCGTTTCGTGGGCGATTGGCCGAAGATCGGCATCCGCCCGGCCGTCGACGGCCGCATGCACGGCATCCGCGAGTCGCTGGAGGTGCAGACGAAGGCGATGGCGCGCCGCACGGCCGACCTCATCGCCGCGAACCTGCGCTACCCGGATGGGACACCCGTCGAGGTGGT
>JANXWH010000229.1 GCA_025351245.1 Chloroflexota bacterium
GCGCCCACGCTCCGCCTGCGCGGCGACTACCTTGCCATCGTCACCCTGGGCTTCGGCGAGATCGTTCCCGTCGTCTTCCTCAACAGCGACACCTACACGAACGGAACCAACGGCATCAGCGCCGTCTACCAGCCCAGCCTCCACGGCCTGTTCGGGATCGGGAGCTTCGGGTTCGGGAACCCGTGGCCGTACTACGTCACGGTGCTGGCGATCGTGGCGGTCGCCATGATCCTGCTCTACCGGTTGCAGGACTCCCGGCTGGGACGTGCCTGGGTGGCCATCCGCGAGGATGAGGTGGCAGCCGCGAGCATGGGCATCAACACCGTCACCACGAAGCTCCTGGCCTTCGCGATCGGCGCGTCCACCGCCGGGCTGGCCGGCGTCTTCAACGCCTCGAAGCTCTCGATCGTGAGCCCGGACCAGTTCGGGTTCACGGTGTCGTTCACCGTCCTGGCCATGGTCGTGCTGGGAGGCATGGGCAACATCTGGGGTGTCGCGATCGGGGCGTTCACGCTGTACGAGATCCAGAGCGTCTTCCTGAAGCAGCTGACGAACTTCGTCCAGGGCCTGCACCTGCCGGCGGTGGACCTGGGCTTCTTGCGCCTGGACATCTCCAGCATCGACTTCGTCCAGTACCAGTTCCTGCTCTACGGCCTGGCCCTGGTGGCGATGATGCTGCTGCGGCCCGAGGGGCTCTTCCCGAGCCGCCAGCGGAAGCGGGAGCTGCACGAATCGGCGGAGGAGGCCGCCGATTCGAACGAGGAGGTCGTGCAGGCATGAGCGAGAGCGCCCCCGCCGTCGTCCTCTCCGCCAGCGGCGTCACGAAGCGGTTCGGCGGCCTTGTCGCGGTCAACGACGTCGACTTCGACATCCCCGAAGGGTCGATCGTCAGCCTGATCGGCCCCAACGGCGCAGGCAAGACGACGTTCTTCAACGTCGTGGCGGGCCTGTACGAACCGACCCACGGCTCGGTCCATTTCATGGGCCACGAGATGATCGCCCGCGGCCGCCGCGCCTGGGCCGAGCCGCTCATCTGGGTCCTGCCGACGGTGATCGTCGCGGTCCTTGGCTATCTCCTCATGCAGGTGAGCGGGTCCGTGGTGGCCCTGGCGTTGGCGATGCTGGTCGCGCTCGGCCTCCTCATCACGATGTTCCTGCTCGCGATCGTCCGCCCGCCGATCTACGAGCGGATGCTGCACAGGCTCGGGATCTTCAAGAGCGCCCGGCCGAACGACATGGTGGTGGCCGGCCTGGGCCGGACGTTCCAGAATATCCGGCTGTTCAAGACGATGACAGCCCGCGAGAACGTCATGGTCGGGATGCATTCCCGGCTCCGTTCGACCGTGCTCGACGCCGCGCTCCGGCTGGGGCGCCACCGGCGCGAGGAGGCGGAGGCCGACGCCCAGGCGCACCGGTGGCTGGCGTTCGTTGGGCTCAAGGGTAAGGGGGGTGAGATCGCGCGCAATCTCTCCTATGGCGACCAGCGCCGCCTGGAGATCGCCCGCGCCCTCGCAAGCCAGCCGAAGCTCCTGCTCCTCGACGAGCCGACCGCCGGGATGAACCCGTCCGAGTCGGCGCAGATGATGACCCTCTTCGGGCGTATCCGGAACGAGCTCCGCCTGACCATCCTCCTGATCGAGCACGACATGCAGGTCGTCATGGGCGTCAGCGACCGCGTGACGGTCCTCGACCACGGCGAGAAGATCTCCGAGGGGACGCCGGACCAGGTCCGACGCGACCCCCGGGTCATCGAGGCGTACCTCGGAAAGGGAGCGAGCGCGTGACCGCCATGGCGGGCGCCCGCGCGCCCATCGCCAGCCAGGTCGAGCAGCCGCTCCTGCGGCTGGACGATGTCCACACCTTCTATGTTCACGTCCACGCCCTGCAGGGGATCACCCTGGAGGTCTTCCGCGGCGAGATCGTGACGCTCCTGGGCGGCAACGGCGCGGGTAAGACGACCACGCTGCGTACGATCAGCGGCATGATCCACCCGCGCTCGGGGACGGTCCACCTCGGCGACGACGACATCACCCACGTCCCGGCGCACAAGCTCGTCCGCCGAGGGGTTGGCCACGCGCCGGAGGGGCGCCGGATCTTCGGCCGGATGACGGTCCTGGAGAACCTCCAGATGGGCGCCTACACGCGCAGCGACAAGGGCGAGCTCCAGGCGGACTTCGACCGCGTCTTCGAGCTCTTCCCGCGGCTCCGCGAGCGAAGCGGCCAGGCCGGCGGCACGCTCTCGGGCGGGGAGCAGCAGATGCTCGCGATCGGGCGGGCGCTGATGACCCACCCGAAGCTCCTGCTCCTCGACGAGCCGTCCATGGGCCTCGCTCCGATCCTGGTCGAGCAGATCTTCCAGGTCATCCGCGATATCCACGCGCAGGGGACCACCGTCCTCGTCGTGGAGCAGAACGCGCTCATGGCGCTCGGCATCGCCCACCGCGGCTACATCCTGCAGACCGGCCGGATCGTCCTGGAGGACACGGCGGCGAACCTTCGCCAGAACCCCGAGGTCCAGAAGGCGTACCTGGGCGGCTGAGCCCGGATCCGGCGCCTACTCCGGCCGCGCCCCGAAGAGCTCAGCGGTGGCGAACGCGAGGCCGACGACTCCCGCGGCTGCCAGCCAGATTCCTGGCGCGCGATCGGGCAGCATGGTCCCGAAGCCGTCCGGCTCGGGGACGATCGCGAGCGTTCGCAGGAGGACGCCCAGCGCGGCGATCCCCGCCAGCAGGGCGTACACCCACCAGCGGTCGACGGCCACCGGCCGATCGCCCATCGCGTAGGGCAGGGCCACCAGGGCAAGCGTCGCCAGCGCCGCGAGGAAAGCGAGGATTCCCGGGCCGGAGAACCCGTTGCCCACGAGGGCGGGCATCATCCCCTCGCCGCCGCCCGCCCGGAACCAGGGCAGGGCGCAGCCGACGACGATGAGGATCGCCGAGACCGCCGCGACCCAGCGCCCGCGTCCCAGGGGTCGACGGTGGAGTGACATCAGTCGGGGTCCGTGTAGACCTCGGGGCGGAGGACGCCCACGAAGCGCAGGTTCCGGTAGGCCTCGCCGTAGTCGAGGCCGTAGCCGATCACGAACTGGTCGGGGATCTGGAAGCCTCGATAGTCGATCGCGATCTCCACGATGCGCCGCGCCGGCTTGTCGAGGAGCGTGCAGATCTTGAGCGAGGCCGGGTTCTTGCCGCGGAGGTAGCGGACCAGGTAGTTGAGCGTGAGGCCCGTGTCGATGATGTCCTCGACGATGAGCACGTGGCGCCCGTCAATGCTCGATGAGAGGTCCTTGAGGATTCGAACGAGCCCGGAGGACTCGGTCGCCGTGCCGCCGTACGAGGAGACCTCCATGAGGTCGATCTGGACGGGGATCGTGATCGCCCGCATCAGGTCGGCCATGAACGGCAGCGAGCCCTTCAGGACGCTCACCAGCGTCAGCTCGCGCCCGGCGAAGTCGTCGCTGATCCGGCGGCCCAACTCGAGGACCTTGGCCTGGATCTGCTCCTCGCTCAGCAGGATCTCCGAGACGTCGGCGGTGAGGTCGGGGCGGCGGGTCACGCCGTGACCGCCGTGCCGCCGGGCTCACCGGCAGTCGACAGCTGCGAGGCGCCACGGGCGCGAGCCTCCGCTCGGGTCCGCCGCCGG
>JANXWH010000086.1 GCA_025351245.1 Chloroflexota bacterium
GTCGCGCCGTTCGAGGGGATCCTCAAGGCGGACTCCCTCCACTCCGCGGGTTCGGTGCTCGATGTCGCGGCCATCCTCGCGTTCGTCGGCTGGACGATCCTCGAGCTGATCGTGATCTGGGCCGTGGGGATCTTCCGGCGCGAGCCGGCCTGAAGCCAGTGTCTGACCGCAGCGCGGTCCCCCGGCGGGCAGGGCCTCGTCCGCAGGCAGCGTCGGCTCCGAGTGGGGCCGCGCGACAGTTGAATGGCCGTACAGGTCATAGGACGGGAGCTCGAGATGAACTCTAGAAGCGGCGGCATCGGAATCGTCGGCGTGATCGTCATCGTTCTGGTGATCCTTTGGCTCGTCGGCGTCATCAAGCTCTGAGTGTCGCAGCAGGTGCATAGGACAAGGAGGATCTCGTGATTGACAAGACTCCGCCCGCGCAGGGTCTGCCGGCCGATTTCGCGACTGGTGAGAGGACCGAGCCGCTGATGCCGGAGGAAAGCTCGGAGGCGGAACTTCAGGGCGACTTCGCGGCTGGTGAGAGGACCGAGCCGCTGACCCCGGAGGAGAGTTCGGAGGCAGGGCTTCACGGCGACTTCTCCGCTGGTGAGAGGACCGAGCCGCTGACCCCGGAGGAGGAGACTCCAGGGACCTTCGCCGACACCCGCGACTAGGATCGCCCACGCAGCGTCCCGACGCTCCGACTGCCCAGTGGTCAGAGAGCCGGAGCGCCGTCCGGGGACGCCACCGTAACCAGTCCGGCCAGTCGCTCCCCATCCAGAATGCGGATGCCGCCGGTGCGTTCGCGTTTCACGAGACCGTCGGCTTCCAGCTCGCGCAGCGCCCGGTACATCATCACGCGGCTCGTACCGATCATGGCTGCCAGGTCGGATCGCTGCGCAACTGGATGGGGCGTGTCGAAGATCGCCTTCCCGTACCGACTGAGGATGGCAGCCATCCGCTGGCGCGCATTCTCGAACGACCGTTCATCGAGCCGCATGTTGAGAACAGCCGTGAAATCCGATGACCGGTCAAGGAGGCCGACGGCCAGCCCGGCGTCCTTTAGCGCGAGCCCTCGCACGAATCGCGGATCCCATGTCGCCCACGTCCCGTCGCTCAGGGCGACCAACTCGTAGAGCGCCTCACCGTCCGGGTCGCTGAGCGAGCCAACTCCGCCGAGATACCCAGGCCCTGCGATCAGCGCGGCGTACACCTGTCCCGTCTCCGCAACGCGGCGAGCCATGACGTGCCCATCCAGCACGACGAAGGGAAGCAGTTGGATCCCCCTCGCGTGCAACAGCTCACGGGGGCAGAAGACGAGCTGGTGCGCGGCGCCGCCTCGGCCGATCCCGACATCGCCGCACTCCGGGATCTCGGCAAGGTCCAGCGGTTTGCGGGTCAGCGCGAACTCCTCCGGATCGTGGTCGGTGCGACGGGCCTGCGGGAGGGCATGGACCTGGATACCGCGGCCGACATCCTGTATGCCATCGGCAGCCCCGAGACGTATCGCCTCCTCGTCGTCGATCGCGGCTGGAGCGGCTCCCGCTTCGAGCGCTGGTATGGCGAGACGCTCGAGCTTCTGCTCCTCGACCCGCCCCGTCCTGGCCAGCCGGATGGCGTTCCCCCCTCCTGACCCGCGAACGTCACTGGCGGAGATGCCGCCGGTGACGTGGATGCACCTGGTACGAGGCCGGAGAACGTCGTGCCCAGCTCGTCAGCGGTCGCCCGCTGCGTCACAATGGGGAGGACCCGGGCGCGCCGGGCATGCCGGCAAGGCGCTGCTGTTGCAGTTCCACATCGCCGGACCTCACCGGGGCGTTGGGTCATTCTCTCGCCCGTTGCCCTCGCGGCTCGCGCCGGGCGCAAATCTGGGGTCATGGCAAGGAGCCGGACAGTGGCGACGTGGGATGCGCGGGCCTGGATCGCGGGCCTGATCGGATGCGATCCATCCGAGCTCAGCATCAGGAGTGCGGACACCTACGGGACGGAGACCCAGACCCGCTACGAGCGGGGTGGTGAGGCGGTGGCTCGCCTGACCGTCGCGGCGCCGGTCCAGTCCTTCTCCGACGCGGTCGGCAAGGGCCACCGGGCCGTCACCGCACAGCTCGGCGCCGGGACGTACAAGGTCCACAACCTGGCCGTACCGGAGTCGGACGAGATCGACTACTAGCCGGGCCGGGCAGGTTTGCGGCTCGGCCCCGCCAATCAGTGTCAGGCCGCGCGGCACCACCGGTTGTCAATCGGGCTCCGCGGCAGGGAAAGGAGGGACTGCGATGACCGGTCCCCGCACCACCGGTGTCTGGATCTCCGCCAACTCCGCCACGGTCCTGCGCTGGAGCCCCGAGCTCACCGTGCGCCACCGAATCGACTCCACGGTCCCCGCCCGGCACCGCTCGACCGGACCGGCACCCACCGAGAAGCACCCGGCCGGCGAGGGCCATCGCGACGAGCACATGCGGACCTTCTTCGCCCAGGTCGCCCACGTGCTGTCGGTCGACGATGACGTGCTGCTGGTGGGTGACGGCGAAGTGGTAGAGCATTTCGCCGAGCAGGTCCGCACGGATGACGACAGCCACGGCCGCAAGCGACGCATCGAAGTCGAAAAGGGCGGCCCACTCACCGAGCGCCAGCTGCTCGCCCGGATCCGCACCTTCGCCGGGTCGCCGGCCAAACGCCAGCTGCCCCGCTGACCGCGGGGTGTTGGAGGGACCCTCCTCTCCCCCACCACGTTTGACGCGGTAAGAGTACCGGGACACGGGCCCAAGCTCCTGGCGCACGCCACGTTTGACAGGCTCCCGGCACGCTCCGAAACTGGCCGGAGCGGCTGCGGCCGCCGGTGCCGACCCCAGCGACGAGGTCTCCGGGCCCACCGACCAGGACACGAGAAGCGAGGAGTCCCATGTCTCGTCTGACCAGCTGGCTGCGCCCGACAACGACGGCGTACGCCCATTGCGACATCCCCTGCGGCATCTACGACCCGTCCGAGGCCGTCATCGCCGCCCGCACCGTCGCCCGGATGGTGGAGCTCATCGGCCAGATCCCGGAGGGCTCGACCGCCGTCACCGACCGGAACAAGTTCGTTCGCTGCGTGGCCGTCAAGGAGCAGCACGCGGAGAAGGTGAAGCACGAGGTCCAGGTCATCTGGTCCGACTACTTCAAGGCGGAGCACCTCGCGGCGTTCCCGGACCTCCACACGAAGGTCTGGAACCTGCTCAAGCTGGCCGGCAAGAACAAGCAGGGCATCGACGCGCAGGCGGCGGCCGATCTCGAGGCGGCCACCAAGGAGTTCGCGGACATGTTCTGGGCTACCAAGAAGTAGCCGACGATCCCCGCCGGGCACGCCCCGGCCCGCGGGCGGCCTCGCGCCGTGCCAACACCCGAATCGACGCCGGAGCGGCCGATGGCCCTCCGGCGTCGCCGCGCCAGGGGCGGTCCGCCTGGACGCCCGCCCCGCCGCGGCCGTCCGTGTCTCCCGCGGCGTGGCGCCGGTCGACCGTGGCGGTTTCGCCTGTTCCTCGTCGCCTCCGCGATCCTCGCGCTCGCCTGGGACGCGGGCTCGCTCGCTCGTCGCGCCCGACGCGGGCCGTGGCGCGTCGAGGTCGCCGGCGAGAGCATGGTCCCGGCGCTCCGTCCGGGCGACTGGCTGCTGGTGGACCCGACCCCGTCCCGCTGGCCGCGCCGGGGGACGCTCGTCGTCGTCCACGAGCCGGTGAGCGACCTCGTCGTGGTGAAGCGCGTCGCCGGGCGGCCGGGCGACCGGGTCGTGCGCGCGAGCGGCCCGCCCACGCTGCTCGGGGCGACCGAGGCGTGGCTCGCCAGCGACGCGCCGGACGCGGGCATCGACTCGCGGCGCTACGGACCGGTGGACGCGGAACGGCTTCTGGGCCGCGTCGCATGGCGATATGGACCGCTCGGGCGGGCGGGGCGGACGCGTTGAGCCGACCCGATGGCTGGCGGGAGGCCCACGTTCCGTAAGGCGGGAGGCCCACGTTCCGTACGGTGTCTCGGCGAGCCAGTGCGCGTCGGAGCTGTACGTGGGCGCACGAACGCGTCCCGCTGGTCAGATCCGTACATCCGGCGCACGAACCCAGCACGGGTCTGCGTTGGATGCACGATCTGACCGGCCCGGCGGCCCTTGCGGGTTCACGGATGGCGTGAGAGGGCTGGATCGGCCGGACATCGGTCGAGTTCGTGCATCCGACGAACGGTCTTGACGCGCCGACCCGTCCGCGATCCCGGCGGCCGTCGTGATCGTGCATTCAATGAAAACCGCGTCGCGTAGGGCCGCGTCGCGTAGGGCGGCGTCGGGCGCCCACGCCGGGCCGTGGCGGCGGCGCTACCGCGGCGTCGGGCGCCCACGCCGGGCTACCGTCGAGCTACCGCCAGCTCCTGCAGCGCGAGGGGCAGCCCCGCGGCGTGGACGTCGGCGGCCAACGAGGCGAGCCCCTCCTCGCTCGTGTCCCAGCGGGACGGGAACATGACGATCCGGGCGAGGCCCAACTCGGCGTAGCTGCCCAGCCGGTCGACGCGCGCCTGGCCGTCCGCACGGGCGTCGTCGTCGCGTGCGTAGAGCGAGACGCGCAGGCTCGAAGGGTCGCGGCCCTCCTCCTCGCAGCGTTGCCGCACGACCGGCAGGGCCTCGCGGATCTCGTCGGGCCCCAGGAAGACCAGGTTCAGCTCGTCTGCATAGCGAGCCGCGTAGCGGAAGGTCACCCGCTGGCCGTTGCCGCCCACGACGATCGGGATGTGCGCCTGGATCCCCTTCGGCACGTTGATCGCGCCCTCGACCCGCGCGTAGGCACCCTCGAACGTGGCGTTCCCGGGGCCCAGCATCCGCCGGATCACCTCCAGGTGGTCGCCCAGCGCGCCCAGGCGGTCGCGCAGCGTCGGGAAGCCGTAGCCATACGCCAGCCACTCATCTTCCTTCCAGCCGGCCCCGATCCCCAGCTCGAAGCGGCCGCCGGAGATCACGTCGATCGTGGAGGCCATCTTCGCGGTGAGGGCCGGGTTGCGGAAGCCGGTGCAGATCACCATGTGGCCGATCCGCGCCCGCGATGTCGCCTGCGCCAGCGCGGCGAGCATCGTGAATGACTCGAAGGTGATCTCCTGGGTCGGATCCGGCACGGTCGTGAAGTGATCGAAGACCCAGATCGATTCGAAGCCCAGAGCCTCCGCTTGCTGCGCCCGCGCGATCGCGTTCGACCAGGCGTCGGCGGGACGCCAGCCGTCGAACTCGCCCTTCCAGCCCTGGGGAACCATCACCCCGACATCCATGTGTGCCCACATCCCTCAGCAGCGACCGCCGGGTCGCGATCCGGCCCGCGCGACCCCGCGCGAGCGTCCTGTCCAACATCCCCGCCGGCGAGCCTATCATCGGCCGCATGGAGCTGCCACCGCCGTTCGAGCCGACCGTCCTCGCCCACCCGGATCCGGAGGCGATCCTCTCCGGCCCGCCCGCGCCGTGGGACTTCCTGCCCGCCCCCGCGCACCGCGACGGGCCGCCCTGGTGGATGAGCGAGATGATCGCCGCCGAGCCCGCGCTCGCCGGCCGCGTGCTCCGGCGCCTGGGCGTGGTGCGGCGCAGCTCGGGCGTGCCGGGCGTTCCGCCGAAGCTGGAGGCGCCCGGGCGCGACACCCCGGCGGGCCGCCTCGCGGCGGCGATCCGCGCCGCGCTGCAGGCCGGCGACCCGGTCGTGGTCACGGGATGCGGCACGAGCGAGCACGGCGCCATGGCCTTCGCCGCGATCATCGCCGACGCGGCGGAACGCGCCGGCCTCCAGGGCGCCGGCCAGCCGGGGAGCGTCCTGGCCCGCCAGGCGTTCGAGGCATCGCTGGCGCCCCAGCGCCGCGGGCTGATCATCGGGATCAGCCATGAGGGCGGCACCGCCGCGACCCTGGCGGCGCTGGGCGCCGCCGCCGCCCGCGGCGCGAAGATCGCGGCCGTCACCGTCAGCCGTGCCGCACCGATCGGCGCGCTGGGCTCGCTGATCCTCGAAACCGCGGAGATCGACCGGAGCTGGTGCCACACGGTCGGCTACCTCTCCCCGATCCTGGCCGGCATCGCGGTGGGGGCCGCGCTCACCGGCAAGAGCGGCGACGCGGATCCGATCGCGATCCGAGCGCTCCTCGCCGCGGGCCTGGAGCAGGCCGCACAGGCGGAACGGATCGCCGCCGAGCTCGCCGGGTGCCGCGAAGTGATCGTCGTGGCGTCCGGCGCCGACCTGCCGGCCGGCCGCGAGCTCGCGCTCAAGGTGGAGGAGGCAACCTGGCTGCCGACCACGCTCCGCGACACGGAGACGTTCCTGCACGGCCACCTCCCCGCGATGGACGGGGCGACCGGGCTCGTGCTCATCCTGGCGGATCGCGCGGGACGCGAGGCGCGCTCGGCGCGGGCGCAGCAGGCGCTGGCGGCCGCGGCGCGCATCGGGATCCGGCCGGCGGCAATCCTCGCCGCGGATCTGGACCGTGCGTGGCCGGCGTTCCTGGCCCCGGCCGGCCGGATCCTCGCGCCGGAGGCGCCGGCGCTGCCCGGGCCGGTGGCGGCGCTCATCGGGACGGCGACGCCGCTCCAGATGCTGACCGAGCGCCTGGCGCGGGCGCGCGGGACGAACCCGGACCCGATTCGGCGCGACCAGCTCGCCTATCGCGAGGCGGCCTCGCTGGCGGACTAGCCGAAGGACCAGCCGCGGACACGCGGGCCGCCCGGCGCCGCCCGGCGCCACACGTCAGCCGCGGACCAGCACCTCGCCGATCAGGTCCACGTGCTCAAGGTCCCAGGGCAGGAAGTCCTGGAGCATGATCCGCTCGCAGCCGGCCGCCTCGAACCGCGCCACCATCGCGCGGGCTTCGTCCGGTGTGCCGTAGATCCAGCGCGGCCGTCGGGTCTCGAACCAGGCGGTTGCCTGGTCCGCCACGCCGAACGCGTCGAGGACCGCCCGCGACCGACGCTCCACCTCGGCTGCATCGCGCCCGATGAGGACGCCCACCATCGCGGAGTGGCGGAGCGTGGCGGGGTCGCGTCCGGCATCCCGCGCCACCGTGTCGAGCATCGCGAAACGTTCGGCGGCGCGCTCCGGTGAAGCGCTGGAGAGGTTGAACTCATCGGCGAAGCGGACAGCAATCCGCATCGAGCGCGGGCTCCCCTCGCCCCCCACGATGATCGGCGGCGCCGGCTGCTGGACGGGTCGCGGCCGGAGCCGTCCGCCCGGGACCTGGTAGTGGCGACCGCTGAACGACCAGCCGTCGGGGCCTTGCCACAGGCCGCGCAGGATCTCGAGCTGCTCTTCCAGCATCTCGGCGCGCACGTCGATCGGCGGGAACGGGAAGCCGTGGTGGTCATGCTCCTCCTGGTTCCAGCCGGCCCCCACGCCGACATCCAGACGACCGCCGGACATCTCGTCCACGGTCGTCGCCAGCTTGGCCAGGTTGCCCGGGTGCCGGAACGTCACCGGCGAGACAAGGGCGCCGAGCCGGATTCGGCTCGTCTCGCGGGCCAGGCCGGCAAGGACGGCCCACGCGTCGGTGGTCGGCCGACCGGCCTCGCCGGGGAAGCTGTCGTAGTGGTCGGCGCGCAGGAACGTCTCGAAGCCTGCCGCCTCGGCATGCTGCGCAACCGCCAGCTGGTCCGCATAGGAGCACCCCTGCTGTGGCTCGATCATCAACGCGAAACGCATGGCCGCCTCTCTATCTCTAGATGCTTTCCACGATCACAATGGTTGCCGTTGACGAATTGCTCGTGGCCCGGTAGATTATTGCCGTGAACGTAACAACCGAGCCGGCGGCCGCCGGCGGCCCGCTCCCCTCGCCCGAACGCCGGGCGCTGATCGACGAGATCGTGGCCGGGACCGCCGTGATCGCCGGCCACCAGCGCTGCGCGGTCGCCCGACGGCTGCACCAGCAGGGCATCAGCATGGCGCACCTGCAGACGCTCTGGATTCTGCAGGAGCACGGACCCCAGCCGATGACCCGCCTGGCGGACCTGCTCGGCGTCGCCGTGCCGAATACCACGGGCATCATCGATCGGATGGAACAGCGCGGGCTCGTCGAACGCCTGCGCGACGGCGCGGACCGTCGCGTCGTGACCGTCCGGCAGACGCCGGAGGGAGCGCGGGCGGTGGAGGAGATCGACGGCTGGCGCAGCGACATGCTCGTTGAGCTGCTGGATCGCCTCGACACGGACCACCTGCTCCGCCTCGTGGGCGGCATCCAGGAGCTTCGCGAGGCGATCCAGGCACACGGGACCGACCTGCCGCCGGACGCAGCCGGACCAGGTCCGAGACGGGAGACTGCACGATCATGATAGAAGGGGCACCGGTCGCGGAGGGCGCGGCGGGGGTCGCGGGGGTCGCGCCCGTTGGCGCACCCCACGCGGCCGTCGAGATCTCGCCGCGCGCGCGGTTCGAGGTGCTGGGCGCGATCCTGCTGGCGCTCCTCCTGGGCGCGCTCGACCAGACGATTGTCGGTACGGCATTGCCGCGGATCGTCACCGATCTTCGTGGCAACGACCTGTACACGTGGGCGGTGACGATCTACCTGCTCACGTCCACGATCAGCGTCCCGTTCTACGGCAAGCTCTCCGACTACTACGGCCGGAAGCCGCTCCTCATCTTCGGGATCTCGGTCTTCCTGATCGGGTCGGCGCTCTCCGGCCTGAGCGGGGAGATGTGGCAGCTGATCCTCTTCCGCGGCATCCAGGGCATCGGGGCGGGCTCGCTTTTCCCGATCTCGCTGGCGGTCATCGGCGACCTGTTCACGCCGGCCGAGCGCGGCAAGTACCAGGGCCTGTTCGGGGCCGTCTTCGGGCTCGCCGCGCTGATCGGTCCGGCCCTGGGCGGGATCATCACGGACAACATCAGCTGGCACTGGATCTTCTACATCAACCTGCCCCTCGGGCTCATCTCGCTCCTGGTGGTGAGCCGGGTGCTGCCCAGCCTGAAGCGCCCGAAGAACCCCCTCAACCTGGATGTCGTCGGCGCGATCGTCTTCGTGGCAGCGATGATCCCGCTGCTCGTCGGCCTCACGAACAAGCAGACCGCCGACTGGGCGACCCCGCAGGTTGGCGGGCTCCTGCTCATCGCCGCCGTGCTCATCCCGGTCTTCCTGTTCATCGAGTCGCGCGTGCAGCAGCCCATCGTCCCGCTGGACCTGTGGCGCGACCGGACCTACGCGGGCTCGCTGGTGGCGACGTTCTTCGCGGCGTTCGGCTTCTTCTCCGCCACGATCTTCCTGCCCCGCTTCTACCAGGTGGTCAGGGGCGAGAGCGCGACGATCTCCGGCTACGAGCTCTTCCCGCTGCTGGTCGGTGTCATCATCTCGAGCATCGTCAGCGGCCAGATCGTCGCCCGGACCGGGAAATACAAGGCTCTCCTGCTCGTCTCGCTCGCGCTTGTGGGCGTCGGGTCGCTCCTGTTCACGAACCTTGCCGCCACGTCGGACCCGTGGACGATCCGCTTCTGGCAGTTCGTCCTGGGGGTCGGGATCGGCCCCACGCTGGCGGTCTTCACGATCGTCATCCAGAATGCCGTGCCGTTCAGCAAGCTCGGGGTTGCCACCTCCAACCTCACGTTCTTCCGGCAGATCGGCGGCGTCGTGGGCCTGTCCATCGCCGGCTCGCTCTTCGGCAGCCAGGTCGCCGACCGGATCCCGGTCCGCCTGCTGGCGAACGGCGTCCCGCAGCAGCTCGTGGACCAGTTCAAGAGCGCCGGCTTCGACCAGAACAACCTGGTCGGCGTCGGCACCACGCTGGGCCAGCAGATCCTGGCGGGCGTCCCCGCCCAGTTCCGGCCGATCGTGCAACCGTTCGTCCCGAAGATCGTGACGTCGATCTACGAAGCGATCTCGCTCGCGATCGGGTCCGTCTTCTGGCTTGGCCTGGCCGCCTCCGTGCTCGCGTTGCTGGCCGTGCTCGTGATCCGGGAGCTGCCGCTCCGCACGTCGCTCGGGTCAGCCCGAGGCTCGGCGCACGGCGCGCACGCGCCGGGCCGGCCTGGCGCCGAGGGCATGGCGCACCAGCCCGCGCTCGCCGGGGAGTAGGCGCCCGGTGGCCGAGGAACACGGCTCGTCTCCGCCGGCCGAGCCCGCTTCCAGCGGGGCGCCGCGGATCGCGGCCACGCCGCCGGGGCTGGCCGCACCCGGCACGGCCGGCGCGCCGTTCGTGGCCGTGCTCCCCGTCGCGGACCTGCCGCCGGGTGCCATGATCCGGGTCAGCCACGGCGACCTGGACCTGCTGCTCGCCAACGTCCCAGCCGGGCTGCTGGCGACCGACGACCGCTGCCCCCACATGGCCGCGCCGCTCTCGGTCGGGCGCCTCGACGGGTGCGTCGTCGACTGCCCGCTCCACAATGGACGATTCGACCTCTGCAGCGGCGAGACGGTCCAGATGCCGACCACGGGCGGCCTCGACGCCGATGGCGCTCCGCACCTGCCGTGGTCCCCTCCCGGCGCCGAACCGAAGCCCGAGCCCCCGGGCAGGAAGGCCGAGGCGCGCCGCCTCACCCGGGTCCGACGCCTGCGGCACTACCCCATACGGGTGGTCGACGGAATCGTCGAGGTTGCCTTCCCGCGCCCCTGAGGCCGTTGGCCTGCCGCGTGGCAGGTCTTCTGGGCGCCCCGGGGGACCCGGACCGGCGACCGCGTGATCGGATGGCACGCCCCGTGATCGGATGGCACGATCAAGATCGTTGTCGCGGAGCGTGGAAACGCGGCCAATCGCGAGGTTGGCCGCGTTTCCGAGCACGCCACGCCTCCGGATGATCGGCTCAGCCGATAACCGAAGCTCAGCCGATAACCCGGAGGACTCGGACCCTGCACGCCCTCGTTCCTCGGGCGCGGGGGTATCGCCGTGGGCAGGGCCGCGCCGGCCGCGGGGCGGGCGGGGCCGCAGCGGCCGCGGGGCGGGCGCGGGGGTATCGCCGTGGGCTGGGCGGGGCCGCGGGTATCGCCGTGGGCGGTGCCGCGCAGACGCAGGCCGTTCGCACCCTGCCGGGACCGACGGTTGACGGAACCGGAATGGGCCGGTACGCTCCGCCGGCTAATGAAACACCGGCTTGTCAGGGCCGTCGTCGCAACGGCGATCGCCCTGGGGGCCTTCGCCGTCCCCAGCGGCGCTGGTCCCACCCTCGCCGGGTCGACGTGCACAGGCTGGACGAGCACCCTCGTCCCGCCGACGACGATCCGGGTCTATCGATCAGCGCTCGGGCGGACCGTCACGGTTCCGTTCCGGTCTTACGTCGAGACGGTCATGGCGTCCGAGTGGGGCTCCACGAACCCGCCCGCGGCCCTGCAGGCCGGCGCACTCGCCATCAAGCAGTACGGGTGGTACTACGCCCGGGTCTGGCGCGGCGGCCGGGATTCGGCGGGCCGCTGTTTCGACGTGCGGGACAACTCGTCCGACCAGGTCTACAGGCCGTCGAAGCCGCCGGCGGCCGCCCACCTGGCAGCGATCGCGGCCACCTGGCCGCTCTCCCTTCGCCGCTCCGGCACGTTCTTCCTCACCAGCTACCGGTCCGGGCCGGGCACGTGCGGGGCGACGCCCGAGAATGGGCGTCTCTACCAGCGTCAGGCAGCGGATTGCGCCCGCCGCCTGGGTGAGACGGCGGAGCAGATCCTCCGTCGCTCCTACGGCACGCTCGAGTGGGTCTGGCCGGGCATCAACGACATGACCGGCGACGGCCGCGGGGACGTGGCGACGGTGCAGGCCGCCGCTGACGGCAGCGTTACGGCACGCCTGCTTACGACGGACCGAGCCGCGCTCGAGGCCGCGGTTTCGGCCGCGAGCGTCAACGCGGCGACCGTCCTGGACGTGATCCCGCCGGACGCGACGCTCCTCGGCCGCCTCGCCGCGGATGTCGACGGGGATGGGCGTCGGGACCTCGTCAGCCTGGTGCGCGGCGCGGACGGCGTCGCCGTCCTGCGTGTCATGCTCGCTACCGGGACCGGCTTTGCGCCGGCCGTCACGTGGTGGTCCAGCGCCCGTGAGCCGCAGCCCTTCGACACCACCGCCCTGCGCCTCGTGGCAGGCGACTTCAACGCGGACCGCCGCGCCGACGCGGCGCTGATCCGGGTCACCCCCGGCGACGCGCCACGGACCGACGTGCTGGTCGCGATCTCCAACGGGCGCTCGTTCGGCCCGGCCCGAGTCGTGCTGAGCGTGGCGGAAGACCTCTCGACGAGCCGCTTCCTCGTCGGTGACACCACCGGGGACGGCCGCGCTGACCTCGTGATCCTCCGCCCGATCAGCCCGGCGGTGGTGCCGCCGCCGACCGACGGCAGCGCGCCGCCCGCCCTCCCACCCGCCCCGACGGGCACCGCGGTCCAGGTCGCCGTGATGTCGGCCGGGATGAAGCTCGGCGCGCCGGCCACCTGGATGACGGCGCCGGTCCCGCCGGACGCCCTGAAGGCGGTCGTCGGGGACGCGACCCGGGATGGGCGCGACGACCTGTTCGTCGCCGAACGACAGGCCGACGGATCGGCCCTCCTCGCCGTCTACCGATCCGTCGCCAGCGCGAGCATGAGCCGGGTCGTCTACCCCGCCACGCCCAACCTCCCACTCGCGTTCGACGCCATCCGCCTCGCGACCGCGGATTTCACGGGCGACGGGATGGCGGACCTGATCGTCTTCCGGAACCTGGGACAGTCCGCGGACGGCACGCCGCAGGGCGTCGAGATTCAGCGCTACTGGACGACGCCGAACGGGTTCACCCGGGATCCGTGGCGGACCGATCCCACGCTGGACTGGGCGACCTTCGACCCGCTCTGATCCTCAGGCTTCCTCCCCCGGGTGGGCGGCGCTGCTCGCCTCTACGAAGGTCCGGAGGCCGCGCACGACCTCGGCGAGATCGTCCGTGACCGTGAAGAGCTCCATGTCGGCCTCGGCGATCGCGCCCGCCGCAAGGAGCGTCTCGCGGAACCAGACCAGGAGGCCCGCCCAGTAGGCGCTCCCCACGAGGAAGACCGGGAAGTGCTTGATCTTGCCGGTCTGGATCAGAGTGAGCGACTCGAACAGCTCGTCGAGGGTCCCGAAGCCGCCGGGGAAGATCACGAAGCCCTCTGCGTACTTCACGAACATCGTCTTGCGGACGAAGAAGTAACGGAACTCGACGCCCAGGTCCACCCAGGGATTGAGCCACTGCTCGTGCGGCAGCTCGATGTTGCAGCCCACGGAGAAGCCGCCGGCCTCAAAGCAGCCGCGGTTCGCCGCGGCCATGACGCCGGGGCCGCCACCCGTGATGACCGTCAGGCCGACCTCGGCCAGGAGACGGCCGAGCTCGCGCGCCTGCTCGTAGACGGGGTCGCCCTCGGCTGCCCGGGCGGAGCCGAAGACCGTCACGGCCGGCCCGATGCCGGCCAGCGCGTCGAAGCCTTCCACAAACTCGGCCTGGATCCGGAGCGTCCGCCAGGGGTCAGAGTCGAGGAACGCGGTGCGGCTTCGTCGAAGGAGCCGCTCGTCGGCGGTTCCGGCCCGCTCCGGGACCTGCCGGTCCATCGCCTCGCGGCGGACGAGCAGGCGCCCGGCCCGGAGTCGGTCGCGGCCGGTCGTGATCGGCTCGCCGTCGGCGCCTCGGGCGCCGGGGCGATCCGGCTCGTCGGAGCGGGAGGGGAGCGGGGCGTCGGTGTCGGGCATCGGGACCTCCGGGCGAGTGGCGGCCGGGTCAGGAACCCGGGACGGTGAACCAGGTCTTCCAGGTGGCGTCGGCCGGGCCGGCCGTCAGCGCGTTGCCGTTCCGGACCAGCGGGAGGCGCAACAGGCGCGCATCGGCAAGGAGTCGCGCCGAGAGCTCAGCGTCGTCCATCCGGAGATAGCTCAGGCCGGCGTCCCGCCACGTCCCCGTGGTCGTGTCGGCGAGGGCGGCCGCGCCCAGCTTCGTCACGAACCGCTGCAGCTCGCCGGGCGCGATCGGCTTGCGCCGCAGGTCCACGAAGTGCACGCTGATTCGGCGCTCCTTGAAGAAGCGGAGAGCGGCCCGGGTGGGCCGGCTGTCCTCGCGGCCGAAGACCTGGACGCTGGGTGCGGGAGCCGCGGGCATGCCGCGATCGTAGCGCGCCCGCGCCAGCGCGTCGGCGGGCTCCAGCAGCATGGGTAGGCCGGCGCTACCATCGCGGTGGAGGTGATCGAAGGTGTCCGTCTGGTTCACGGTTCGGCTCGCCGACGCGCCGGGTTCGCTTGCCCGGGCCGCGGCGGCCCTCGCCGAGCGGGGCGTCAATATCACGGGGATCGTCGGCGTGGCGGAGGACACGGACGGGGAGCTGATGCTCACCACCAGCGACGCGGCGGCGACGCGCGAGGCGCTGACCGCCCTCGGCGTGGCATTCGACGAGCACGACCCCACCGACCCGCACGGCCTCGCCGGCCCCGGCGCCCTGGCCGACCTGGCCCGGGGCCTGGCGGACCGCTGAAACCACGGATGCGCCCGTGAGCCCCCGCCGGTCCGCCGCGATCCCACCGACCGTCGCGATCCGCGTGGTCCACGACGACGCCCCGGGGGCGTTGCCCGCGATCCTCGCCGCGATGGCCCGGGCCGGCGCGACGGTCCGCACGATGAGCACGGTCCGCCGCCTCGCGGACGCCGGGACGGGGCCGGCCGTGGAGACGGAGATCGAGGTCGAGGGCGTCGACGAGGCGATCCTGGACGCGGCCGTCGCCGGCGCGCCGGGCGTCCGGGAGCGGCGGGCGACCCGAACCATGGACCGAATCTTTGGCAAGCGGATCATCGTCATCGGGGGCGGCGCGCAGGTCGCCCAGGTCGCGCTCGGCGCCGTCTCGGAGGCCGACCGCCACAACCTCCGCGGCGAGCGCATCTCGGTCGACACGATCGCCCTCGTCGGCGAGGCGAACATCGCCGCGGCGGTCCGGGCGGTCGCGGACCTGCCGCGGGCGCGGTGCCTGGTCCTGGCGGGCTCGATCATGGGCGGCGACATCAGTCGGGCCGCCGACGAGCTGCGTGCGGTCGGCATCCCGATCATCGCCCTCAACATGGTCGGCTCCATCACGGACCACGTGGACCTCGTGGTCACCGACCCCGTCCAGGCTGGCACGATGGCGGTCATGGCGATCGCGGACACCGCGACCTTCGACCTTGCCCGGCAGCGTGGCCGGCGGTACTGAGCGGTGCGAATCGCGACCTGGAACGTCAACTCCCTCAAGGCCCGCCTCGAGAAGGTCGAATGGTGGCTGGAGCGCGCCGCGCCCGACGTTCTGCTGCTCCAGGAGACGAAGCTTTCGGACGATACCGCCCCGGTGCTCCCCTTCTCCATGGCCGGCTACGAGCTGCTCCATCACGGCGAAGGGCGCTGGAACGGCGTGGCGATCGCGAGCCGGGTCGGGCTGGCGGAGGTGGTCACGAGCTTCGGGGACGGGCCGGTCCGGTCCTCGGCGGCCGGCGCCTCGGTCTCTCTTGCCGAGGAGGACTTCGACCCGTTCGGGGAAGCCCGAATGGTGAGCGCGGTCTGCGGCGGAGTCCGGGTCGTCTCGGTCTACGCGCCGAACGGACGGGTGGTCGGATCGCCGTTCTATGCCGGCAAGCTGGCCTGGTTCGCGCGGCTTCGACGCTGGCTGGACGAGACGCAGGACCCGAGCGCGTCGCTCGTGGTCGGCGGCGACTTCAACGTCGCGCCCGCCGACCTGGACGTGTGGGACCCGGCCGCCGCGCACGGCGGGACGCACGTCTCCGAGCCGGAGCGAGCGGCGTTTCGAACGCTCCTGGATTGGGGGCTGCAGGATGCGTGGCGCGCGCGGAATCCCGCGCTTCGACGCTTCACGTGGTGGGACTATCGAGCCGGCAACTTCCAGCGCGACGAGGGGATGCGGATCGACCACCTCCTGGTGACCGCCCCGGTTGCCGCGCGCGTCGTCGCGGTCGAGGTGGACCGCGAGGCCCGCAAGGGCAAGCCCGTCCCGTCGGACCACGCGCCGCTCGTCCTGGACCTGGACGAGCCGGGCCGCGCGTTCGATCCGGGCTGGTCCGACGCGGCGGCGCGAATCGCCGACCGGATCGCAGCGCGGCGGAGCGCCGCCGGCGCCTGACGCTACCCCGGTGACGTTGGGCCACGCGGCGTCACGCCGTCGGTGTCGACCCGCCCGCTGGAGTCCTCGCGTCGGCCGCCGCCCGTGCCGCCAGGCGCTTTTCCGCGTTCGCGAGCTCCGTCCGGGCCTCTCGCTCGGTGCGTCGGCCGTCCATCGCGTAGCGGTCGGCGCACATCAGGTCGAAGGCGTGGACTGACGCCTCCTGGTTCGAATAGCGCCCGGCCTCCCAGCTGCGCGAGCGCGTGCCCTGCTGCTGGAGCTCCACGACGTGGTAATCCTCGCGGTTCGTGATATCCCAGAACTCCACGGCGCCGGAGACGTCCACCGAGCCGGCCGAGTCCCCGTCGACATAGAGGTCGCAGACGACCTTCGAGCGGTTCGGCCCGTCCGGCCAAACCTGGTGGGTGAGCACGTAATCCGGGTGGACCGAGACGATCAGGTTCGGCCAGAGGATGTAGTAGTAGATCCGGCCGGCTTCCTGCTCGTCGCGCGCGTAGAGGAGCGGCCGGCCGTGGCGCTGGCCGTCGATCGACATCGTCTCGCAGCCGTTCGCGAACACCATCCAGCCGCCCTTCCACGGGCCGCTGGGGAAGAAGTCCTCGCCCAGGTCGTACGGGGTCAGCTTGTTGAGGAGCGGGTGGACCGGCGGGCAGTGGTAGCACTCGGAGTAGTTCTCCGCGACGATCTTCCAGTTCGCCGCGACGTCGTATTCCAGCCGGGCAGCGCGCCGGAGTCGCGCGTAGTCGCGCCCGAAACCGGCATGGTGGGCGAACCAGTCGCCCAGGTAGGTCTCCAGGCCGGGCGTCGCGTCGTCGAAGCAGAGGAAGACCCAGCCGCCCCAGGCCTCCGCGCGGATCGGGGTGAGGCCGGACGTCTCGTGGCTGAACTCCTCCAGGTCCTCGGTGTGCTTCGCGCGGATCAGGCGGCCGTCGAGGTCGTAGATCCAGGCGTGGTACGGGCACTGGAAGCGGACGGCCCTGCCGGACGTGCGCTCCTCCACGGCCGTGCCGCGATGCCGGCACACGTTGTAGAAGGCGCGGATGACGTCGTCGCGGCCGCGGACCAGCAGGATGCTCTCGCCGAAGTAGTCGCGCAGGATGAAGGTCCCCGGCTGTGGCATCTCCTCCGCGCGCGCCACCGCGATCCACTCGCGGAAGAACCACTCGTCGCGCTCGAAGTCCATGAACGCATCGTCATGGTAGGCGCGGCCGGGAAGCAGGCGGGCACCGCGGAACGGCCGTCGGATCGAGGCAAGCTCGGTCGGCGTCAGGGGCGAGGCGCGATGCGACGGCTGGTTCGCGGTCATGCGGGGTGGCTCCTGCGGGGCGGGCCCGGATCGTAGCGGATGGCGACCACCGGGGCGCGCGGTAGCGCGGCAACGGCCAGAATGGCCAGGAGCGAGGGAGCCCTGGCTACAACCCCGCGTCGAGGCGGAGCAGCGATGTCATGAGAGCGAACCTTCCGTGCCGGAGCGTCGCCCTGCTCGCCACTCTTGCCGTCCTGGTCGTCGCCTGCTCAGACGGCGAATCCACCACCTTGCAGCAAGGCGGGCTCGGGCAGCATGCCGTGCCGGCGGACGCGATGAGTCTTGGCGTCTCCAACGGCACCACGCTCACGATCACCCTGGCCGTGAACGGCGAAGTGGTGCGCACCTTGGCGCCTGGCGCGGTCGCCGAAGCCATCCCCGCCGGCGTTCTGCCCGCGTTGCCCTGGGTCGTCCAGGCGCGCTCATCGAGCGGCCGACTGCTCACCTCGATAACCGTCAACGCCGGCGACGTCTGGCAGGTGGAGGCCCCCGTCGCAGGCGGTTTCGTGAGAAAGGGGCCCTGGACCCAGGCGGTTCTCTCGTGCGGGCGCGTCGGTATCTGGTCGTGGTTCGGGCCGCCACCGCCGCAACCAACCGGACCCCCACCCGGGTCCGGCTCGCCGGGCGATTGCGCGCCATGAGAATCGCGCGCACCGGCGCAACACCGACACGCGGCTCGTCTGAGACGACACCCAGCCGGAGGTAGACGATGGCTCGAGCGCGTGTTGCCTGGTCGGTCCTGCTCATTGTCGCCGGATGTACCTCCGGAGCCGGCCCGACCGCGACGACCATCGTTCGCTCGCTTCCCTCCGCATCGTCGTCGCCCAGCGCGACCCCTTCCTCCACGGTCATCCCGTGGTCGCCTGAAACGCCCGACCCGTTCGTGACGCCGGCTCCGGCAAAGCTTCCCGACGCGGCCCCATGCCGGGTCGACCAGGTGTCGGCCGGTCTTGCCGAATGGCAAGGTGCGACCGGCTCGATGGTCGGTGGGTTCCTGCTCTGGAACACGAGCAGGCAGCCGTGCCGGCTTGCAGGCCGGCCGTCGGTCGCCATCCTCGACGCGGCCGGCCACCGCCTCAGCGTCACCGACCTTCCGGCTCCGAGCCCGACAGCCCAGCCGTTGGTCCTTCCGGCCGACCAGCCAACTCCCGTGCTGCACGCGGAAGCCACGGAAGGGCTCGCCTTGGTCACGCTCCAATGGTTCAACTGGTGCGGAGTACCGCCCATCGGACCGTTGAGCCTCGCGATCGAGCTGCCAGAGGGCGGGGTCCTTCGCACACCGGTGGTGATGGGTGGTATTCCCCGCTGCGATGCCCCATCTGGGGGCTCGTCGATCTCAGTTGGTGCCTTTGACGCAACACCCGGACCCTCACCCACCGATCCGCCGGCAGTTCCGGCGGAGGCGCTCAAAGTCAGCCTCGAGGTGCCTGACCATGCGACCGCGGGCCAGACGCTGCATTACGTCGTCATCCTCACGAACCCGACCTCGAACCCCATCGCTCTCAGCCCCTGCCCTGCGTACCAGGAACGAATCAACACCCAAGGGGGCGGGGTCGTAGCCGACTACGTCCTCGACTGCGCTCCAGCCCCGACGATCGCGCCGGGTGCAAGCGTCCGGTTCGCCATGGAGCTCAATATCCCGGCGCCATTGCCGGCATCGGACGATGCGGCCCTCGTCTGGAGCCTGGATCCGTACTACAGCGAGGGGTTCCCGCCTCGGTCTCCCATGCAGAAGCTGCGGATCCGCATCGTCAGCCCATAGAGCCCGACCCGGTTACGCGATAAGCGTGGCGCCCGGAGTCGTCTCCCTTGTTCCGACGGCCTCAGGTCCTCTCGCCCCGACCAGGCGCACCGAGTGACCCCGGCAGAATCGGGTGGTCGAGGCGATTCCATGGCCGCTCAGTCCAGCGTGACCGCCTCGTGCCAGTGCGGCACGTGCACGTCCAGGCCAAGCGCGGCGACCTTCGGGGCGAGCTCCGCCTGGGGCCCCGGATCGCCGTGGACCAGGAAGACACGCCGCGGGAAGCCCGGGTCACCGGCGCGTTTGCCGTGCGTGAACCCGGCCAGCCACGCGAGCAGCCCCGGCTCGTCCGCGTGGGCGGAGAAGCCGCTGATGGAGGCGATCCGGCAGCGGACGTCGCGGACCTGCCCATCCAGGCGCACGGTCTTCGCGCCCTCCTGCAGGTGGCGGCCCAGCGTCCCCTCGCCCTGGTACCCCACGAAGAGGATCGTTGCCGCGGGATCGTCGATCAGGTTCCGGAGGTGGCCCACGACGCGCCCGCCGGTGAGCATCCCGTTGGATGCCACGATCATGTACGGCCGGCGCGCCTTCGCGATCGCCTGCGACTGCGCCATGTCGGCCACGACGACCTGGTTCGGGTAGTCGAGCGGCGTGCCGCCGGACGCGAGGAGCGCCCGCGTCTCGTCGTCGAAGTACTCCGCGTGGCGCCGGTAGATGTCGCTCGCCTTCGAGGCCATCGGCGAGTCCAGGTAGAGCGGCAGGGCCGGGATCTCGCCCGCCGAGACGAGCCGGTCCAGCTCCCAGACGATCTCCTGCGTCCGCCCGATCGCGAACGACGGCACCAGCAGGACGCCCTGGTGCTCCGCGACCAGGCGGACCGTCTCCGCCAGGATCCGGTGCGCCTCACCCGACGGCTCGTGCTCCCGGCCGCCGTACGTGGACTCGCACAGGACGTAGTCCGCGTCGCTCTGTGGGGTCGGGTCGGCGATGATCGGCGCCCCGGTCCGGCCCAGGTCGCCGGAAAAGACGAGGATCCGCTCCGGGCCGCCCGGAACGTCCTGCACGCGGAGCCGGATGATCGCGGAGCCCAGGATGTGGCCCGCGTCGAGGTAGGTGGCGTGGATCCCGGGCGCGACCTCCTCTTCCTGACCGTAGCGGATCGGCTGGAACCCTCGGAGGCTCTCCACTGCGTCGCGCTCCGTGTAGAGCGGCGCGTCGAGGTCCGGCTGCAGCTCCGCCCCCGCCGCCCCCGCCGCCCGAAGGTCGACCTCGTGGTCCGGCCGCCCGGGCCCGCCGACCGGCTCGATCGAGGTGGCGACGTGGGCCCCTTCCGCGTGTGCCGCCTCCTGGGCGTGGCGGATGGTCCCCGGCGCGGCCGGGGCAGACGTCGGCGCGGTCGGCGCGGTCGGCGCGGGGGCGGGGGCGGCAGGCGCGGGGGCGGGCGCGCCGGGCGCGGACGTCGGCGCGGGAGTCGGCGCGTCGTCGACCGTCTCGTGGCTCCGCGCGGCGAAGGCCGCCGCGGCGGACGTTGGCCCGTCGTCGACCGTCTCGTGCTCGCCGGCCTCGGCAAGCTCGATCGCCGCATCGAGCGCCGCGCGCTCCTTCGCGTCGTCGGCCTCGGCTCGATCCGGGTGACGCCGCTCCCAGCGATCCTCGCGCTTGCTGAACTCCTCCTGGAGCCGGCCGGAGTCCAGGAGTACGAGGCGCGCCAGCTCGATCGTCCCGGCCGTCGCGCGAATCGGGCCGCGGAACCCTTCCTTGACCACGTGCGGGATCAGCCCGCAATGGTCCAGGTGGGCGTGCGTGAGCAGGATCGCGTCGAGGGTGGCGGGGTCATACGCCAGCGGGATCCGGTTCCGGACCGACTCATTCGGGCCGCCCTGGAACATCCCGCAGTCCACGAGGATGCGTGCCTGGCCGGTCTCGAGGAGGAACTGGCTGCCGGTGACGGTGGTCGCGGCGCCGAGAAAGTGGAGGTCCATGCTGCGGATGGTGCCACACGGGAGCCACGCTCACGCACGCCCGACGTCGCGCAACTCCCGCAGCAGATCCGCGTAGCCCCGGTGCCGAGGCCGAAGGGCCCCGAGATCGTCGACCGGGGCCCAGGCTGGCGCGCGCGGCCGCTCCACCGGATCGAAGACGACCACGGTCGAGGTGATCCCGGTGGCCACGGGCCGCGCCCCGTCCCACCATCGGGCGAACGCGTCCGGCGCGTCCGGCCCCAGGCTCCGGATGGTGGCTCCTCGAAGGCGGAGGACGTGCAGGCAATCGGCCGTCCAGGCGATCGTCAGCACATGCGTCACCGACCGGAAGCCGCCCGGGATCGCATGCCGGTCCGCGAGCGCCTGCGCCAGGTACTGCCGCTTCACGTTCCACGCTCCGGCGAGCTCACCGAGGTTGGGAATCGCGGTCTTCACTTCGTGGTGGAGGAGGTCCGGCCCGACCGGGTCGGTCGCCGTCACGTCGGCGCGTCCGGCGAACTGGAAGTGCTGGAACGGTTCGTCGGCTCCGACGAGGCGACCCTGGGCCGCGTAACGCGCCGCGAGAACCTCGACGATTGCGGCATGCACGGGATCCTCGGCGCGACCGGGGCGCGCCTTCGTGCGGGGGTCCTCGAGGGAGACCTCGAGGCGCAATCCGAGTGCCGAGCCGAACCGTGCGTACGTTTCGATCGTGGTGGTATCGCCGCGTTCCACCAGGTAGACCAGGCTCCGCGAGGTGCCCGCCTCGAGGGCCAAGCGCTCGGTCGTCCATCGGCGCCGCACGCGGGCTGCTCGGACCTGCGCGCCGAGTGCGGCGCAGATGGCGGTCGCGCGGGCCAGGACGGCCGGGGTCGCGGGCTGGACCGTTCGAAACGGCGACATTGCACGTGAAGTCAACACTCCACCCCTCATCTGGGGCTTATCTCGGCTCACGGGGAGCAGAACCCAGGGCGGGCGGCTGAGGCGACACGAGGCCGAGGCGACACGAGGCCGAGGCGACACGAGGCCGAGGCGACACGAGGCCGAGGCGAGCCGTAGCCGAGGCGACACGGGGCTGTCAGGCGACACGGGGCCGAGGCGACACGAGGCTGAGACGACACGAGCCCGAGGCGAGCCGTACGGAGACGAGCCGCAGCGGCCCGTGCCGCGCCCGGACCGGTGCGACGCCACCTGCCGCGCCCCAGGCCCAGCAACGGGCCGCGTGGCGTTGACTTCACGTGCGATTCCGCGGCCTGGTCCGCGGGTGAGGCGGCCCGGGCCGCGGCTGGCCGGCCAGCGGCATCCCCGAGGCCCGCCGCCCGCTACCATCGCTCGATGCGCGATCGCTGGTTCGGATGGAGCGTCGTCCGGCGACTGCCCGGGCTCATCGCGGGCCTGCTGCTGTTCGGCCTGGGAATCGCCGTCATGGCGGACGCCGGGCTTGGCCTGGGCCCGTGGGAGGTGTTCCACCAGGGAATCGGGCGCCATTCGGGCCTGGAGCTGGGGACAGTAAGCATCCTCGTCGGGATCCCGATCCTCGTCCTGTGGTGGCCGCTTGGCGAGCGGCCGGGGATCGGCACGATCCTCAACGTGGCCCTGATCGGGACCGCGACCAACGTCGCGCTGCCGCTGCTGCCGCGGCCGACGGAGCCGATCGTCCAGCTGGCGATGACGGCGGCCGGCGTCCTCCTGATCGGCGTGGCATCCGGCCTCTACCTGGCAGCGGACCTGGGCGCCGGGCCGCGTGACGGCCTCATGACGGGGCTGCACCACCGCTTCGGCTGGTCGATCCGGCGGGCGCGGACGGCGATCGAGCTCACCGTCCTGGTGGCCGGCTTCCTCCTGGGCGGCACCGTCGGGATCGGGACCGTGCTGTTCGCGTTCGGGATCGGGCCCGTCGTCCAGGCGGCGCTCGCCGTCTTCGACCGGGACCGTCGGGTCGGGCGCCAGCGTCGGCCGGACCTTGCCGAGGAGCTGGACTCGCCGGGCACGGTCGGCGAATAGAGCTGGGCGCCGCGAAGCTCTCGCCGGCTCCGTCGAGGTGGATCGGGCTCAAGCCACGACCCGACGCGACCCAACGCGACCCGACGCGACCCGACGCGACCCGGCGCGACCCGACCCTACGCCAGTGGGACCCCGATGAGCGCGTCGACCGCCACCGCCAGGAAGAGCAGCGTCAGGTAGCTGATCGAGAACTTGTAGAGCCGGATCGCGCCGGCGGTCGTGCCCTCCAGCGTGCCCTCCCGGGCGAGATTGCCGGACTTCCACAGGAAGATCGCGCCGAGGACCACCGCCGCGACGAGATAGATGAGCCCCATCTTCGCGACGGCAAAGAAGATGAGGCTGACCGCCACCAGCAGGACCGTGTAGAGGAAGATCTGGCGAGTTGTCTCGGCCGTGCCGCGGACCACGGGCAGCATCGGCACCCCGGCCGCGGCGTAGTCCTTCGCGATCCGCAGGCTGAGCGCCCAGAAGTGGGGCGGCGTCCAGTAGAAGACGAGCGCGAAAAGCATGATCGCGGGCCACGCCACGTTCCCCGTCACGGCCGCCCAGCCGATGACCGGCGGGAGCGCGCCGGCAGCCCCGCCGATCACGATGTTCTGGGTCGTCGTCCGCTTGAGGAGCATCGTGTAGACGAAGACGTAGAAGCCGATGGCGAGCAGCGTGAGGAACGCCGCGACCAGGTTCACGAAGACGGCGAGCAGCCCGACCGAGAAGACCCCCAGCGCGATCCCGAACACCAGCGCCTGCTCTGGCTCGACCGCGTGGGCGGGCAGCGGCCGGCGGCGCGTCCGGGTCATCAACAGGTCGATGTCGCGGTCGAGGTACTGGTTGATCGCGTTCGCCGCGCCGGCGGCAAGCGTCCCGCCGAGGAGCGTCCAGAAGACGATGATCCCCCAGTTCGTCCAGTTCACGCCGGGCAGGTCGCGGGTCGCGAGGACCATGGCCGGGATCGTGGTGATGAGCAGGAGCTCGATGATCCGCGGCTTCGTGAGCGCGACGTAGGCGCGCACGGTCGCGGAGAGCGGACGCGGGGCGGACGGGGCGGACGGGCCCGTGGAGCCGGGCGGGGCGGGCAGGGCGAGAGGGCTCGTCGCGCTCGTCGAGCTCGTCGAGCTCGTCGCCCCGGCATGCGCGGTGGACGAACCCGCGGCGGACGCCCCGGCATGCGCGGCGGACGCACCCGTGGAGCCGGACGCACCGCCGGAGGCGGACGAACCCGCGGCGGCGGACGAACCCGCGGCGGCGCTCGGCGTACCGGAAGGCACGCCCTCGTGATGGCGGCCGTCGCTCGCCGGGCCGGCACCGGGGCTCGGGGCCCCTTCGGAGACCCTCACCCGGGCACTGTAGTAGCTGACGAAGACCGCCGCGACCGCCGCGACCCAGATGAACGTGGCCAGCGCGACGTGCAGCGTCTGGGTCCACGGCGCCAGCTGCGTCCAGACCTGGAAGGCGCCGACGACGGCCTGCAGCGGGTAGAGCACCGCCGCCACGGTGACAAGCCCGAAGAGCGCCCGATTGGTGCGCTGCCCGCGCCACGCGGCCAGCCAGGTGGCCGCAAGCAGGACGCCGACGATCACCGCGACGTACCGATGGAGCGCGTTCGTGACGGCCAGCAGCTGCGCCGCGGGCGGCATCTCCCCGAACGGCGGGACGATCGCGCCGCCCATCAGCGGCCAGTCCGAGAAGATGAGCGCGGCGTCGACGGAAGTCACGTTGCTGCCGAAGAGCAGGAGCGCGTACGCCGCAACCGCCGTGAACGCCGTGAGCAGGGTGAAGCGCTGGCTGGCGCCCCGGCCCGCCATCCGCGCGGGGTACCCGCCGCGGACCAAAAGGAACGCGAGCAGGCCAACCACGGCGAGCGCCGCGGCGAGATGCGCGGTGACGGACGGTCCCGAGTTGCCCAGGCGAACCGTCTCCCGCCCCAGCCAGGCCTGGAACCCGACGAGCGCAACCGCCCCGAGCGACGGCAGCACGAGGCTCGGCCGGTCCCGGCGGTCGAGCAGCGCGAGCGCCGCGACGCCCAGCACGAGGAGGCCGATCACGGCGGCGACGAGGCGGTGGATCCACTCCGCCCACGCCTTGAAGTCGCCGAGCGGCGGGATCACCTGGCCGTAGCAGAACGGCCAGTCGGGACAGCCCATGCCGCTGCCGGTCGCGCGCACCACGACCCCGACGATGACGAGCGCGAGCGTCGCCGCCAGGGTCACGCCGACGAGCTTCTGGAACCGGGTCACCGAACCTCCGCGGGGCTCCCGGCACGCCTGCTGCGGGGCGGTGAGCACGCCTGCCGGGACGCCGGCGGATTGTAGCGTGACTCGCCCGCGGCGGCCCCGTGGAGCTGTCGGCTGCCCCGCGGAGCGACTTCGGGCCGGGAAGCGTACCCTCCGCGCGTGCATTCATCCGTCCGCTTCACGATCGTCTGCCTGCTCGCCGCGGCGCTCTTTGCTGCCTGCGCCGGGAATGTCGCCACGAGCTCCACGCCGGCGGCCCCGGATGCATCGCCGATCGCGTCCGGCGAAGCGACCTGCGACACGGACGCGCTGCCCGGCTGGCCGAAGGCGGGCCAGGTCACCACGAGCGGCATCATCCCGGTCCTGGCCAGCTCCCAGAAGGTGATCGGGAAGAGCCGCCTCGTCTTCTCGCTGATCGACCAGGCCAACAAGCCGGTGGCGTCGCCGGACATCCACCTGCAGATGGCGTTCTTCGACCTGTGCGCAAGCCCCACGACGCCCAAAGAGACGCTCACGCCCATCTTCGCCTGGGGGATCGTGGGCCAGCGCGGCTTCTACATCGCGGCCCCCACGCTGACGCGTGCGGGGACGTGGGGCGTGGCGATGGTCGCCACGGACGCGTCCGGGAAGCAGACCGGGGCCAGGCTCCAGTTCTCCGTCGCCGCGAGCGGCACCACCCCGGCGATCGGGGCCGCCGCGCCGTCCGTCAGGACGCCGACACTCGCCGACGTCGGCGGCGACGTGAAGAAGATCAGCTCCGACCCGAACCCGGATCCCTCGCTCTACGGCGAGTCGGTGGACCAAGCGCTCGCGGCCCGGGAGCCGTTCGTCCTGGCGTTCGCGACGCCGGCGTTCTGCAAGAGCGCCGAGTGCGGCCCGACGCTCGACATGGTCAAGGCGGCGGTCAAGACCAACGCGATCCGCGCCATCAACGTGGAGCCCTACCAGCTCAGCTGGACGAACGGTCGCCTCCAGCCGGTGCTCCAGGACGGGGACTTCGTGTCCGTCGAGGCGACGAACGCCTACGGCATCCCGACCGAGCCATGGATCTTCGTGATCGGCGCGTCGGGGCACGTGGTCGCCTCGTTCGAGGCGGTCGTCGCGCCCGAGGAGCTGGCCGAGGCGATCAAGGCGGCCCAGGCCGGCTGATCCCGCGCCGGGCACGGCGCCGGGCAGGCGCCGCATCGCCACTGGGGACCTACCCCTACTCCGGGTAGCCGGTGATTGCCCGGATCTCCTCGTACAGCGGCCGCAGTCGGTCGTACATCGGCAGGTAGACGCGCCGGTAGAGCGCGTCGTAGCGGGCCTGGGCGGCCGGGTCCGGGTCCCGAACCTCGGCCAGCCGCGTCATCGCCGCCACCGCCGCCTCGAACGAAGGATGGATCCCGAGGCCGACAGCCGCATCGATCGCCGCGCCGAGCCCGGACGTCTCGAACGTGTGCGGCCGTCCCACCGGCAAGCCGAAGACGTCCGCCGTGACCTGCACGACGGCGTCCGAGCGCGCCCCACCGCCGGAGACGCGGAGGGCCGTGATCGGGACCTTCGTCCGCCGCTCCGTCCGTTCCTTGGCCTCGCGGAGCGCATAGGCCAGCCCCTCGACGACGGCCCGATAGAGATGCGCGCGGCCATGCACGTCGCCGAACCCGATCACCGCGCCCTTCGCCTCGGGCCCCGGAATCCGGACACCCGGCGAGAAGGTCGGTTGCAGGACCAGGCCCATCGCACCGGGCGGCGTGGTCGCAAGGAGCTCGTCGAGGACCGTCTCCGGCTCCACGCCGCGTGCCGCTGCGGCCAGCTGCTCGGCCTGACCGAACTCGCGTCGGAACCAGTCCACCAGCCAGAAGCCGCGATAGACCTGGATCTCCAGGCTCCAGGCCCCCGGGAGGGCGGCCGGGTACGGCGGCACGAGCGGGACCGCCTCCACGTAGCGCCGGTGCGTCGTGTTGAACGTGGCCGTGGTGCCGAACGAGAGCGCCCCAAGGTTCGGGGTGAGGCAGCCCGCGCCCAGGACTTCGCACGCCTTGTCGGCGCCGGCCGCGATCACGGGCGTGCCGGCGGGCAGGCCAAGGTGCGCCGCGGCACCCGGCGTCAGCGCACCGAGCTGCGAGCCGGACGGCACGAGGTCGGGCAGCATCGCCGGGTCGATCGGCGCGACTCGCCACTTCCAGTCGCCTCGCCCGGCCCAGCGGCGGCGCTTGAAGTCGAACGGCAGATAGCCCACCTGGGCGGCGTCCGCGTCGACATAGCGGCCCACCAGCCGGTGGACCAGGAACCCCGACAAGAGCAGGAACTTCGCGGTCCGCGCCCAGACCTCCGGCTCGTTGACACGTAGCCAGTTCGCCTCCGCGTCGGCCTGGAACGCGGCCACCGTGTCGCGCACGCCGAGCACGCGGAACGCGAGGCCGTTGATCCCACCGACCGGCGGGAGGCCCGGGGTTCGGCGCTGGTCCAGCCACACGATCGCGGGCCGCAGCGGGAGGCCATCGCGGTCGACGACCACGACTGTGCCGCGCTGGGTCGTGAGCGCCACGCCCGCGACCGAGTCGCGCCGCGCGGCCGGGTCCCCCCAGAGCGCCGTGCACGCCTGGCCGATCGCGGTCCAGTAGGACTCGGGGTCCTTCTCGGCCCAGCCGGGACGCGGCGAGACGTACGGCTCGATGGGGATCTTCGCCTTTGCCGCGAGCGACCCGTCCGGCCCGAAAAGGAGCGCGCGGACGCTCTGCGTCCCGACGTCGATCGCGAGGAGGTGATCCGCGCTCATGCCGGCACGGCCTCCGCGGGCGGAGCGTGGTCGCGGGCCCAGCGTGCCCGGTAGGCGGCCTCCTCGGCCGCCCATCGGGCGTCGTCCCAGCCCAGCTCGGGCGCGACGATCGAGCGGATGCGCGCGAGGTGGGCAGCGCCGCCACCCGGCATGAGCAGGCCCAGCCGCACCCGCCGCAGGAGGAGGTCGTCGAGATGCATCACGCCCTCGGCGCGCGCGGCCCAACGCAGGGCGGCCCACGGGTCCGGCGTGCCGGGGATCAGTTCGAGCTCGTGGCGGTCGGCCGCCGCCTCGACGAGCGCAGGCGCGGCGGCACCGTGGCGTCCGGCGAGGCGACGCCGCAGCGCGGGCGGGAGGAGCGCCAGCTCGTCGTCAACCACGGAGCGCTCCTCCGGGAGCGGGTCCAGTGGCGGCGTGGCGGCGTCCAGGCCCGCCGCGCCCAGCGTCCGGCCGGCGAAGCGCGGCTTCAGCGTCACCAGGGCGTCCCGGGCCACCGCGTCGAAGGTCGTCAGCTTTCCCCCGGTCACGGTGAGCAGGCCAGCCTCCTCCCAGCAGGCGTGGTCACGGGACTCGGCCGAGGGATCCGCCTTGCCCGACCCGATGACCGGGCGTACGCCGGCGAAGGTGGCGTGTACGTCCGTCGCCAGCAGGTCGAGGGACGGGAACACGTGGCGTGCCCACGCCAGGAGGTAGTCGGCCTCGGCGGGCGAGATCCGGGTGCCCTCGTCGGGGTCGTCCGGATGGTCGACGTCGGTGGTCCCCACCAGCGTGACCGACTCCCACGGATACGCGAAGACCGGACGGCCGTCGAACGGATGCGGGTAGCTCACGGCCTGGGTGACCGGGAAGCGCCACGCCGGGAAGAGGAGGTGGCTTCCCCGCAGCGGGCGGAGGCGGGCGGCGCCGCCGACCCGGGCCCGCAGGCGATCCGCCCAGGCCCCGGTGGCGTTCACGACGGCGGCCGCGCGGACCTCCGCCGAGCGACCTTCGGTCCCGGGAGCGCGGTCCACGATCCGGACGCCGAGCACGTCGCCCTTCGGGCCCTGCAGCAGCTCCTGGACCTCGGCGTACGTCAGGAGCACGGCGCCGGCCGCGACCGCGTCCATCGCCACCCGGAAGACGAGGCGGGCGTCGTCGGTCCAGGCGTCGCCATAGCGGAACGCCGCGACCAGGTCCGTGTCCCGAACCCGCGGCGCGAGGAGCTCCAGCTCTCCTCCCCGGAGCCGCCGGTGCGTCCGCCGGTGGGCCAGGAGGTCGTAGGCCGCCAGGCCGCCCTCCATCGTCACCCGGCCAGGTGAGCTCCCGCGCGCCACCGGCATGAGGAAGCCCAGCTCCTCGACGAGCCCCGGCGCCGCACGGAGGAGCGCCTCGCGGCCGCGGACGCTCTCGCGGACGACACCCAGCTGGAGGTGCGCGAGGTAGCGCAGCCCGCCGTGGACGAGCTTGCTGGACCAGGCGCTGGTGCCGGCGGCGAGATCCCCCTTGTCCACGAGCGCCGTCCGCAATCCTGCCTTCGCCGCGCGCCGGGCGATCCCCGCCCCCGTGATCCCGCCGCCGACGACGAGGACGTCGAACGGACCTTCCTCCAGGCGGGCCCACGCGCGGTCGCGCCAGCCGCGGCCCATCCGCGCCGGCGTCGGGCGATCCGGGTCGGCTGGGACGGTCATCGCGCGTCCGGCAGCAGGACGCCCGGATGCATGATGGCGGCCGGGTCGAAGCGCCGGGCGAGGTCCCCCAGGGCCGCCATGCCCAGCTCTCCCTTCTCGGCGG
>JANXWH010000023.1 GCA_025351245.1 Chloroflexota bacterium
CGGAACGGCGCCCGGCGCGGCATGGCGACCGGCTGGTGCGGCGCAGCGTTCGGCGCCCCGCGAGCAGCTGATCCTGCGCCGCTGACCCCGACCGGCCCGGCCCGGCAGCGGGCCACCGCCGGCGCGCGCGGTCAGCCGGACAATCGGACAGCCGGTCGACGATCAGCTGGCCAGCGGAATCACGTGGACGGCCGATGCCTTGAAGGTTGCGATGACCTTCTTGCCCTCCTCGAGCTCCATGTCCGCGGCAGACGCTCGCGTGATCGAGGCGACCAGCGGGATCCCGCAGTCGATGCTGACTCGCATGAGCGAACCCTGGGACACCGTCCGGGAGACGCGTCCGGGGAGCTGATTCCGGGCGCTCGAAACGAACCTCGCCGGCGCGCCAGCAGCGGACGTGTCCGGCGACCCGGAGAGCCGCCGGGCCACCTGGCCCGCCCCCGATCCGCGGCCATCAATGGACCACAGCGTCACGTCCTCCGGCCGCAGGCAGCACAGGACCGAGCGTCCGGGTTGGACGGCCGAGACGGCCTCGATCTGGCATTGGCCGACGTCGACCAGGGCGATTCCCTCGTGAGTCGAGACCACGCGGCCCGGCAGGCGCGTCTCGGCGCCCACGAACGCGGCCACGTCCCCGTCGAGCGGCGCCGAGAGCACCCGCTCGGGCGCGTCGCACTGGCGGAGCTGCCCCTCGACCACGACCGCCATCCGGTCGCCCAGGCGGACGGCTTCGTCGAGATCGTGGGTCACGATCACGCACGCGACATGCGTCTCGCGAAGCAGCCGCTCGAAATCGTCCAGCAGGGTCGCACGAGTGGCTGCATCAACCGACGCGAATGGCTCGTCCAGTAGCAGCAGGTCCGGCTCGAGGACGAGCGCCCTGGCCAGGCTGACGCGCTGGGCTTCGCCGCTGGAGATCTCGCGGGCCGGGCGGCGGCTCAGGTGTCCCACGCCCAGGCGCCCGAGCCATTCGGTGACCCGCGCGCCGGAGTCGGCCGAGGAAACCCCGCGGAAGCGAAGCCCGGCCGCAACGTTCGCGAAGACGGACGTGTTGAGCAGGAGGGGGTCGGGCAGCACGAGACCAATGCGCCGACGATACGCGAGCTCGTCGCCGGTCCCGACGGGCGACCCCCGGAACCACACCTGCCCGCGCGCCAGGCGGACGAGGCTCGCTAGGGCGAGAAGGAGAGTGCTCTTCCCTGCCCCGTTCGGGCCGACAAGGGCCAGGGTCTCGCGGTCGGCGATGGCCAGGTGGTCGATCGTCAGGACCGGGTGCGCGCCACGAACCACGACGAGGTCGCGGACCTCGACCAGGGCTGGCGGCGTCGCTCGGTCGGGGGTGGTGCTCGGCTCGCGCGCGGTCATCTGCATGGGCCCTAGCGCCGTGGACCGCGCTGCTGGGCCCACGTGAGCACGCCGTTCACGGCGAACGCGAGGGCCAGCAGGACGAGGCCGAGGGCGACTGCCTGCACGAACTCTCCGCGGCCGACCTCCAGGACGATCGCGGTGGTGAGCACCCGCGTCTGGTGCGCGATGTTGCCGCCGACCATCATCGCCGCGCCGACCTCCGAGATGACGCTGCCGAAGCCGGCCATCAGCGCTGCCAGCAGTGGCAGCCGCGCCTCGCGCCACAGCCACCAGACGGTCTGCCACCGCGAGGCCCCCAGGCCCATGAGCTGCAGCCGCAGGCGCGGGTCCAGCTGCCCGAGCGCGGCGACCGTGAGGCCCAGGATGACCGGCGTCGCGATGATCACCTCGGCGATCACCATCGCAGAGGGCGTGTAGATGAGGCCCAGGTCACCGAGCGGGCCGCTCCGCCAGAGCGTGAACGCGACGAACAGGCCGACTACGACGGGCGGCAGCGCCATGCCGGTGTTGACGACGCTGAGAACGAGTCCGCGGCTGCGGAACCGCGACAGGGCCAGCCACGTTCCGAGGGGGAGGCCGATCAGCAGGCTGATCGCGGTGGCGAACCCCGAGACCGCGAGCGAGAGAACCGTGATCCCGATGAGGTCGCCGCCAACCAGGCCCCCGAACACCTGCTGGACCTGGTCGGCGAGCCATCCGATCATCGAAGACGGGGGCTACTTGACGTCGCTTTCGGCCTTCCCGGCGTCAGGGACGAAAAGGTGCTGGCCGTACTGGGAGCCGAAGCTCCCGATCAGCTCCTGCCCGGCGGGCGACGTGACATAGTCGGCGAACGCCTTCGCGCCCGCGAGGTTGACCTTGGGCCACTTCGCCGCGTTCACGCTGATCACATGGTAGATGTTCAGGAGCACCGGGTCGCCCTGGACGAGGACGTCGAGGCTCAGCTTCGAGCTGTTGGAGAGGAACGTCGCGTTGTCCGTGAGGGTGTAGCCGCCCTTCTCCGACGCGATCTGGAGCGTTGGCCCCATGCCCTGCCCGGACTGCAGGTACCAGCTGTTGCCCTTCGGCGTGATCCCAGCCGTCTTCCAGGTGGCGAGCTCCCTGGTCTCGGTCCCGGAGCCGTCACCACGCGAGACGAACGTCGCCGCGGCCGCGGCGATCTTCTTGAACGCATCGGCCGCCGAGGTCATGCCGCGAATCCCCGCGGGATCGTTCTTCGGCCCCACGACCAGAAAGTAGTTGTGCATGACCAGCCGGCGATCGACGCCCCAGGCGGCGTCCATGAAGGTCTTCTCGGCTGCCGGCGAGTGCACCAGCATCACGTCGGCGTTGCCGTCCTGGCCCATCTTCAGCGCCTGTCCGCTGCCGACCGCCACCGTCTTCACGACATAGCCCGTGGCCTGCTGGAACGCCGGCACGAGGACGTCGAGGAGCCCCGAGTCCTGGGTTGACGTGGTCGTGGCGAGAATCAGGTCGTTCGGACCGCCAGGCGTAGCCGCGGCGGAGGGCTGGGCGGTGCTGGCCGCCGGTGCGCTCGCCGATGCCGCCGAGCCGCAGGCCGCGGCGACCAGGGCGAGCGTCATGAGCGCGGCGATCCGCTCCAACACCCTGCGCTTCGAGATCACCGAACCCGGAGCCATCGCCAGTCCTCCTCTCTTCCCGTCGGGAGCCCACCCGCATCGAGCGCGCCTGTACCGTGCGGAACGATTGTCGAGCCGGGGACGGGACAGCATGAGGGCCAGAGGTCACATTGGCGTGGTCAATGGTGGCTATTCGTCTCGCCATGCATAGGTGTTCGGCTCCTTCACGGCGGTGATACCTCTGTATGCTGCGGCACTCGCACCGTCCGACCATGGGCCGCGGGTAGAATGCAACGGGCGACGTGAGGCGCGCACGCGCCGTGGCGATGAAGCGACGGGAGCAGGCAACGAGCGAAGCAGCGGAGCGCGACCGGTACTCTCGCCAGTCGAGGTTCTGGGCGATCGGCCCGGCGGGACAGGAGCGGCTCCGTGCCGGCCGAGTCCTCGTCATCGGGTGCGGCGCCCTGGGTTCCGTGGCGGTGAATCTGCTGGCCCGGGCCGGCGTCGGCCAGATCACGGTCGTCGACCGCGATTTCGTGGAGCTGAGCAATCTCCAGCGGCAGCTGCTGTTCGACGAGGCCGATGCCGCTGCAGGGACGCCGAAGGCCATCGCCGCGGCACGGGCCGTCGCGCGAATCAACTCGGAGGTCGAGGTCCGCCCCTTCGTCGCCGACGTGACCCCGATCAACGTTGAACAGTTCGTGGCACGGGCGGACGTGGTGCTCGACGGGACGGACAACTTCGAGACTCGGTATCTCGTCAACGACGCCTGCGTGAAGCTCGGCATCCCCTGGGTCTATGGCGGAGCGATCGGGTCGACGGGCATGTCGATGACGATCGTGCCGGGCGAGACCGCGTGCTTCCGGTGCCTGTTCCCGACTCCGCCGCCGGTCGGTGCGATGGAGACCTGCGATACCGCCGGGGTGCTCGCCGCCAGCGTCGTCACGGTCGCTGCCATCGAATGCGCCGAGGTGATGAAGCTCCTCGTCGGGGACCGCACGAGCCTCAGCCGCGGGCTGACCGCCTTCGACGTGTGGACCAACGACCACCTGCAGGCGGACGGCAAGCTCCGCGACCCGGACTGCCCCTGTTGCGGGCAGCGGCGCTTCGAGTACCTGGACGCGCTCGTAACGAGCCGAACGGCGTCGCTGTGCGGCCGCGACGCGGTCCAGGTGAGCCCGGGCCAGCCCCTGAAGCTCGACCTCGCAGACCTCGTGCGGAAGCTCGAGGCGACCGGCCCGGTGACCTCCAACGACTACCTGGTGCGGTGCCTCGTGGACAGGCACGAGATCACGATCTTTGCCGACGGCCGGGCGATCATCAAGGGAACGACCGACCTCGCCGTGGCCCGCTCGCTGTACGCGCGATACGTCGGAACGTGACGTGATCTACCTCGACAACGCCGCGACCTCGTTTCCGAAGCCGCCTGCCGTGGCGGAAAGCATCGTCGACTTCCTGGAGCACAGCGCCGGCAACCCGGGCCGGTCGGGCCATGCCCTGGCCATCGCCGCGCAGGCCGTCGTCGCCGCGACGCGCTCACAGCTCGCCGCGCTCTTCGGTGTGCCGGACCCGGCGCGCATCGTCTTCGCTCTCAACGCGACCGACGCGCTGAACACGGCCCTCTGGGGACTGCTGCGGCCGGGTGACCGCGTGGTCACCACCAGCATCGAACACAATGCCGTCGCCCGGCCGCTCCATGCCATGGCCGAGCGTGGCATCGAGGTGACCCGCGTCGCCTGCGCGGCTGACGGCACGCTCAACCTCGACGACCTGGACCGTGCGCTCCGCTCCGGTCCGGTCCGGTTGGTCGCGATGTGCCACGCCAGCAACGTCTGCGGGACGATCCTCCCTGTCCGGGAGGCGGCGCAGCGGGCCCACGAGCACGGGGCGCTCTTCCTCCTGGACGCAGCGCAGACCGCCGGAGTCCTGCTCATCGACGTCATCGAGATGGGGATCGATCTCCTCGCCTTTCCGGGGCACAAGGCCCTGCTCGGACCCACGGGCACCGGTGGGCTCTACGTCGGGCCGTCGGTTCGGCTCACGCCGATGCGCCAGGGCGGCACCGGCACCCGTTCCGCTGAAGAGCAGCAGCCAGATGAGCTTCCGGAGGCTCTCGAGGCGGGCACGCCCAACACGGTGGGCATCGCCGGGCTGGGCGCGGCCCTGGGCTACCTCCAGCAGCGGGGGCAGCCGGCGATCCGCGCCCACGAGGTCGCGCTGACGACCAGGCTCATCGACGGACTGATGGACATCCCGGGACTCCGGATCCACGGAACCGGCGACCCGGCACGCCAGGTGGCGACCGTATCGGTGTCCCTGGAGGGCTGGGAGCCGGTCGACGTCGCGGCGGCGCTCGACAGCTCGTTCGGCATCGCCGTGAGGTCGGGGCTGCACTGCGCGCCGCTGGCCCACCGAACGCTGGGCACGTTTCCGCGTGGCACCGTCCGGCTTTCACCGGGCTGCTTCACCACGGACGACGACGTGGACCAGGCGCTTGCCGCATTGCGGAAGCTGGCCCGCACCGCCGCCTGAGGCCTCGCTGGGGGCGACCGGTCGCCTCCACCCTCACCGGAGACACTGGAACGGGCCCGTGCACCAGAGACAGGCCGCGCAGGGCACCCTGCTGATGTGGCAGTCCTGCTCGAAGTCGCCGTCCGCGACGTAGTCGCACATCGCGAGATTGCAGTCGTAGCAGAACGGGAAGTCGTACGCGGTCACGTCGCCGCGGAACGCGCGCCAGTCGTCGCCGTTCCAGGTCTCGAGGATTCCGCGGTCCGCGACGTTGCCGAACGTCCTGGGCCGGACCTCCTTGACGAGCCCGGCCAGGTGGCACTGGAAGCGGTGCCACAGGAAGTAGCAGGGGTGCAGATCGCCATCCCACGAAACGAAGGCCGATCCGTCTTCGACGAACTCGCACCGCCGGACCTGTGTCGGAACCGTGTTCGGGAGTTGCAGGTCGAGACCGAGCCGCTGTGCGATGGCCTTCGCGCTGCCGAACGAATCCTCGACGTCCTGCAGGCGCCGCTCATCGAAGCGAAGGAGCTCCGCCACCTTGAGGGACACGTTCTGGGCGGCGGCGTCCGCGATCATGCTCCGGACGAAGTGGATCGCCCGCGCGTCCTCGAGTGACGGCGAGATCTGCATGAACGTGTCGAGGTACCGCCCGAAGTCGACGCCTTCCGCCGCCGCTCGGTCCCGCCACGTTCGGTAGATCCCGAGCGCGCGGTCCGACGTGGGGCTGAAGGCCGCTTCCCCGGCCATCGCCGCGTCGTATGGGAGCATATGGCTGACGATGAGGAAGCCGAAGCCGTGGCCGGCGGCCCATCTCACCAGCTCCGGCAGCTGGTGGAGGTTGCTCCGCATCGCGACGAATTCGAGGCCCAGGCTGACCGGCCGGCCGGAGTTGCGCGCCGCGTCGAGCAGCCACCCGGCGGCCGATTCGATCGGCCCGAGTCGAGCCCCGCCGTGGAGCGCCCTGAGCTGATCGGGTTCGACCGCATCGGCCGAGATGCAGATGCGATCGACGCCCGCCGCGACCAGCGATTCGGCTCGTCTCCGGCCCAGAAGCTGGCCGTTCGTCTGGAACCCGACCCAGCCGCTCGCGGGCATGGCTCGTTTCGCCAGCCCGATGAACTCCTCGAGGCCGCGATGGAGCATGGGCTCGCCGATGCCGTTGAGGACCAGCGCGTCGAGGTGCGGAAAGGCGGGGGCGAGGCGCGCGAAGGTCTGTGCGGTCATGTCGCCCTCGACGAGGCCCTGCCCGGGCGCCTGCTTCACGCACATTGCGCACCGAAGGTTGCACCGCGTCGTCACCTCCACGAAGAGCTTGGAGGGATACGGGCGGCGAGGCGGAGGCACCGTCTCGTGCAGGGCGTGCGACGCACGCTCGCCGAGTGCGGTTCCCGGAGGACCGGCCGGCGAGCGGCCGCCGTCGATCGTCACGCGGGGCACGTGTGGGGGCCCACGCACGCGAAGGCGCGCCTGGGACCGCGGGCTCGCCGGGGTGGGAGCGGCGGGTGGCGGCGTGTCACGTTGCCTCCACCCGCCGATTGATGGGCGACTACCAGTTGAAGACCGCGTCCAGATCCTCGGGCGTCACCTGGAAGGTGACGTTGTGCGGCGCCAGCGGCTCTTCCTCGAAGAAGCGCGGCAGGCGGTCGTCGACCGCGGTGAACCCGGCGCGAGCGTTGAAGTCACGCTCCGCGTGGAGCACCTTCTTGCCCAGCGCCGTCACATCGTCGCCGGTCAGGTTGATGTCGTAGAAGCCGTTCAGGAGCTCGACCAGGGCGCCGAACGTCTCGGGCTGGTCCAGGACCGGGAACGCGATGAAGAGGCACATGCCGGTCGAGTCGATCGCCGCGGTCGCGATCTGGAGGTTGCGCGACAGCTCGACCTGGCCTTCGGGCTTCAGGGGGTCGACGAAGCCGCCCACCTTGAGGATGTTCGCCGTGACCGCGTATCCGGCCGTGTGGTCGGCGCCCATCGGGGTCGTTGCGTAGGTGACGCCCATGCCCTGGACGGCCCGCGGATCGTAGGCCGGCAGGGCCTGGTTCTTGACGACCGGCACGCGCACGACGCCGAAGGCCTTGCCGGTGGTGCCGGCACCCGAGCCGATGATCCGGCCGAGCGGCGTGCCCTTCCCGACCTCCGCCAGGACGCGGATCGCGCCCTCGCCGTCGCCGAACGGCAGGAGACCGCCTTCCATCGCGACGCCGATGGCAACCCCGGTCTCGATCGTGTCGAGGCCGAAGTCGTCGTCCATCCGGTCGAGCGTCTGGATGATGTCGAGGTCGGAGATGCCGCAGTTGCCCCCGTGCGACCAGACCGTCTCGTACTCGGCCTGCTTGCTCAGGTACTTGCCGGTCGCGTCGTTGTAGATGCCGGAGCACTGGATGATGCAGCCGCGATGGCAGCCGTGGGTGGCCTCGCCGCCGCGCTCGGTCATCGTCGCGGCCTGCGTCTCGCCGCTGATCTTGGTGGCGTCCTCGAACTGGCCGGTGCTGAAGTTGCGAGTCGGATACCCGCCGGCCTCGTTGAGGATGTTGGTCAGGACGTTCGTCCCGAAGAGCGGCAGGCCCTGACCGGTCACGCCGTGGCTCCGGAGTCCCTCGTTGAAGATCTTCGCCGCGGCCTTGAAGCGCGCCTCGTCGGCGGGCTTCCGGGTCACCGTTCCGGTCTCGTCGAGGATGAACGCCTTGATCTTCTTGGAGCCCATCACGGCGCCGACACCGCCGCGACCCATGTGGCGGGTGGGGTGCAGCTCACGGTCGCAGGCGGCGATCGAGGCGGCCGGCAGCATCATCTCGCCGGCCTGGCCGATGAGCATGAACGTGACCTTCTCGCCATAGGCGGCCCGGAGCGCCTCGACGCTCGCGTACGTGCCGAGACCCTTGAGCCCGTTGTCGACCTTGAAGGAGACCCCCTTCTTGTTGATGAGGATCGTCCAGAGATCAGCGCCCGCAGGCTGGCCCTCGACGATGATCGCCGCGTAGCCCAGCCGCGCGATCGCCTGGCCCGCCTGGCCGCCGGCGTTGGCTTCCTTGATCCCGCCCGTGAGCGGGCTCTTGCAGCCGACCGAGATGCGCCCGCTCGTGGACGCCGCGGACCCGGTGAGCATGCCCGGCGCGAAGACCAGCTTGTTCGCCGCGCTCAGCGGATGGCAGAGCGGATCGACCTCGGCGCTCACGACCAGCGAGGTCATGGCGCGGCCGCCCAGCCCAGCGTAGTCGCCAAGCGGGTGGATCGTGGCTTTCGGGCCGCCCTCGGCGCCCATGTCGATGCGCAGGATCTTGTCCATGCCCATGCCTGTCCTTTCTCGTCCGCGACCGTTCTCTGATCACTCGCTCTCGGAGAGCTCCTGCAGACCACCGCACCGATCCGGCGGGTCGCCCTGTGCGCGGCCAGTTGCGTCGGCGCGCCTCCTCTCGGGCCAAGGGTCGGGTCTCGGATCGGGGCGGCTTTGGAGACCCAGTGAGGCGCACCATCGCGGCCGCGTGCCGTTCAATCCAGTGCCGAAGGACACGGATCCAGTGTGTCCCTGGACGCTCGCTCGCGGCCGGCCGTTCGTGTCCGATATGAGCCGCGTCGCACGACCCGCGCCGGCTGATCCCGCGCTGAGCTTGCGTCTTCGCGCCATCTGGCCGACTCTCTGCGCATGGTACCTCCGCGCCCCACCCGCATCCTGGTCGTCGATGACGAGGCGCCGATCCTCGAGCTCGTTCGCGGCTACCTCGAGCGCGACGGGTTCGAGGTCGACACGGCCGCGGATGGCCCGGCCGGGCTCGCCGCCGTCCGCGCCGGGAACCCCGACCTGGTCGTGCTCGACGTCATGCTCCCGGGCCTCGACGGGATCGAGGTCTGCCGGCAACTCCGGACCTTCTCGGACGCCTACGTGCTGATGCTCACGGCCCGGGGCGAGGAGATCGACCGGATCATGGGCCTGACCGTGGGCGCGGACGACTACCTCGTAAAGCCGTTCTCGCCGCGGGAGCTGGTTGCCCGGGTCAAGGCGCTCCTCCGCCGGCCCCGGCGTGTGGCGTCCGCCGGGCCCGCCACTCCTTCCGGCCTCGACCTCGACGAGCCGCGCCGGGCCGTCCGTGTCGACGGCGTCCCCGTGGAGCTCACCGCCCTCGAGTTCGACCTCCTCGCCGTCCTCGCTCGCGATCCCGGTGTCGTCGTCCGCCGCCAGGCCTTCCTCGACCGGGTCTGGGGCCCGACGTTCGTGGCCGACGACCACCTGGTCGACGTGCACGTCGCGAACCTGCGGCGCAAGCTCGGCGACGACCCGGCACGGCCACGATTCATCGAGACGATCCGCGGGGTCGGCTACCGCCTCCGGGAGCAGACCTGATGCTGGCGCGTTCGCTGCGGGCCAGGATTCTCGTGGCGTTCCTGATCGTGGTCGCCGCCGCGATCGGCACCGTCGCCGTGGCGGTCCTGCTGGTGGGCCCGGGCTACTTCGCCGAGGCGATGGGCCACGCGCCGGGTGACCAGATGGGCGAAGCCATGGCCCAGGCGACCCACGCGTCCTTCGCCGAAGCGATGCGCCGGGCCCTCGCCGCGGCCGCGGTCATCGCGGTCGTCACGGCCACGGTCGTGAGCCTCGCGGTCGCGGCCAGGATCGCCCGACCCATCACCGCGCTCGTCGCGGCCGCGCGCCGGATCGCTCACGGCCACTACGCGGAGCGGGTGCCGGCAGGCGAGCCGGGCGAGCTGGGCGACCTGGCGCTCTCGTTCAACGAGATGGCCGGCTCGCTCGAGGCGACCGAGCGCCGCCGTCTCCAACTGGTCGGCGACGTGGCGCACGAGCTGCGCACGCCGCTCACGACCCTCGACGGCTACCTGGAGGGCCTCGAGGACGGGGTCATCGAGCCTTCCGACGCGACCTGGCGGCTCCTTCGAGCCGAGACCGGGCGCCTGACCCGGCTGGTCACCGATCTCTCCGAGCTCTGGCGCGCCGAGGCACGTCAGCTGCCGCTCCGCATCGAGGCGGTGGACCTCGCCGCTGTGGCCCGAGAGGTCGTCGATCGCTTCAGCCCGCTCGCCGCGCCGCGCGGCATGGCGATCGTTCTCCGGGCGGACCCGGCGATCGCGCGCGCTGATCGCGACCGTGTCGCCCAGGTCCTGGCGAACTACCTCTCGAACGCGCTCCGCCATGCGCCTGACGGGTCGACGATCGTCATCTCGGCGACGGCGGGCGATTCGACAGTTCGGCTGGGGGTGACCGACCGGGGCCCCGGTCTCGCGGCCGACCAGCTCGAGACGGTGTTCGAGCGGTTCTACCGCATCGACCCGGCTCGCAGCCGGGCCGCCGGCGGATCCGGCATTGGCCTCGCGATCGTGCGGGCTCTTGCCGAGGCGATGGGCGGGCGCGCGTGGGCCGAGAGCGCAGGCCCCGGGACGGGCGCCACGTTCCTGCTGGAGATGCCGGCGGCCTGACGCGCGCCCGGCGGCCTGACGCGCGCCTTGACGCAATCTTGAGGAAGGCTTGCCCCGGCCTGCATGGTGTCCGGAGGGTCGTCAGGCATGCTCGTCTCGTGCCCGGTGCGACCCACCGACGTGCACGGGGAGACGCTGATGATGAACGACTGGACGATGGGGTACGAAGGGTGGCTCTGGTTGGGCGCCTGGGCTCTCGTCGTTGTCGTGATGGTCTGGCTCCTGGTGCGCGAGCCCCGCCACTCCCAACCCGACGACGCGCGGGCGACCCTCCGCGCCCGTCTTGCCCGTGGCGAGATCACCCCCGACGAGTTCGAGCGGGCGCGCCGCCTGCTCGAGTCCTGACGACCCAGGAGGAACCGCTCGATGACGACTCCCACCGCCCGCCGTGCTGCTCCGGCGCACCAGCCCACGACGATCCAGAGGCTCCGGCCGTTCCTCTTCGCCGGGGTGGTCGTCGCCGTCCTCGGCGCCGGGATCTACCTCGCGTTCGGCAACTTCCTGACCCGGCCGGCGGCCGCGGCCGGGACGATCAGCGTTCAGAGCTCGATGGCCGGGTTCACGCCGTCCGAGATCCGGGTCAAGGCCGGGACGACCGTCACGCTCGACTGGTGGACGGAGGACGCCTCCATGCACCTCACAGGCGGCGTCCACACGATGATCGCTCCTGACCTCGGGCTCCACGAAGAGCTGCGGGCCGAGAGCCGGAGGGCCGTGTCGTGGACCGTCCCGAACAAGCCCGGCACGTACGATGTCTGGTGCGAGTCGTGCTGCGGCGGCAAGGACAGCCCGACGATGCACGGCAAGATCGTCGTGGAGCCGGCGGCGTGACCGAGGAGGCGACGCCGGGGGCGATCCCCGCGTCGCCCCTCGTCCTGGGCTGGCCCCGGCCTGCGGTCGCCCTCGCGACCCTGATCGTGACCGTCGGCGTCGTCGCCCTGGCCTATGTCCTCGCGGTCCCGTTCGACACGGCGGCGTTCGGCGGCCTGACCGTCCCGACCGTCCTTGTCTCGGGATTTGCGGACGGGTTCAACCCGTGCGCGTTCGCGCTTCTCGTGCTCTTTGCGACGTACACGCTCACGCTCCTCAACGCCGTGACGGCCAATGGGACACCGACCCTCGAGGCGCGCCAACGGCTGCTCGGCGCAGGCTCGCTCTACGTCGGGGCCGTGCTCGTCACGTACTTCGTCATCGGCCTCGGGCTGTTCACCTTCCTGAGCTGGCTCGGACGCGACCACCTGGTGGCCCGGGGCGCCTCGATCCTCGCCCTCGTGATGGCCCTCTGGATGCTCAAGGACGTATTCCTGCCGGGCGTCGGGCCGTCGATGATGGCCCCGTCCGGGACCCACGGCCGGATGCAGAAGGCGATGCAGCGGGGCAGACGCGCCGGCATGCTGATCGCCGGCGTGCTCGTCGGGATCTGCACCGTCCCGTGCTCGGGCGCGATCTACCTCCAGATCGTGACGATCCTCCACGCCTCGGGCGGTGGGCTCACCGGCGTCGCGCTCCTCGCCCTCTACAACATCGCCTTCATCGTCCCGCTGCTGATCCTCCTCTTCGCGGTGAGCAACCGCCGGGTGCTCGGCAAGCTCGGCCGCTGGAACCGGGCGAACTCGCCCTGGATCAAGGCCGGCCTGGCGCTCGCGGTGATCGCGATGAGCTTCGGCCTGATGGTCTCGATGTGAGTGAGATCGAGGGTGTCCGACTCCCGGTCGAAGGCATGACCTGCGGGTCATGCGTCGCCCGCATAGAGCGGACGGTGAAGAAGGTCGGCGGCGTTGCGTCCGTGCGGGTGAGCCTGCGCGACGAGACCATGACCGTGCGCCGGGATCCCGCGTTGGTGTCGAACGCGGCGCTTGCGCAGGCGGTCGAGGCTGCTGGGTACCGCACGGACCCCGACCGCGCGGAACCGGCGACGGCGGAGGTATCGCGGGGCCTCCTCGCCCGATTGCTCGGGCGTTGATGGCCTCGCCCGCCGGCCATCGGGGACGGGACGAGCTCACTCCACTCGTCCCGTCCCCCACGCTCGTACGTGCGCCCGCCCGGAGGGAGTCGTGACGCTTGCCCTCGACCACGTCGATCCCCACATGTCCTGTGGCGTCCTCTTCGATGGGCGTTATCCATTTCTGCGCTGAGGTTCGCCGTACGTCTTGTGGCTATCGGCCCTTCCGAGGCAGGCGAGCTTGAACGGCATGTGCAAGACCGCGGCGTGTTCCTCGCGCTCACCGCGCCCCCACCCGCACCACCTTCCGTCATGATCTCGGTGTAGGGACCCTATCTAGCCGGCTTCCTCAGACGGCCAGCCGGACCAGGAATGCCTGGACGCGATCCTGCGACTGCACATGGCCCAGGAGGAGGAGCTCTACGTCTCGCTCGGCGACGAGGCCGGAGAGACAGAGACGGGCGTCGCGGCCGCGTGACGCGCGCACGCTCGGAACGTCAGTTCACGGCGCGGGCGCCGGGCTCGGGATCGGCGCACTGCCACCGGTGCTGGAGGCGGCCTGGCCGATGAGGGTGAGGCCGTCGACCCGGGCGTAGTTCGAGTTGAACACGTCGCGGTGGATCACGGCCCCCGACGCGTTGGTGACCGTCCGGGTGCGGCTGAC
>JANXWH010000047.1 GCA_025351245.1 Chloroflexota bacterium
GGTCGCCGGCCGGATGGTCAACCTCGGGGTCTTCGGCCCTCACGTGTAGTCGCGACCGGCCGGTTCAGCGAGCCAGCGCGTCGACCAGCCGGTCCAGGAACGCCACCTGGGCGTCCTTCAGGCGGAGCCTCGCCTCGCCCAGGTCGAACCACCCGACGCGGTCGATCTCGGGGAACGCCTCCAGCCGGCCCGAGCCGGGCGGCCATTGCAGCGAGAACGTGTTGCTGTGCGCCGCGGCCGGGTCCAGGTCGCCGGCCAGCGCCCACGCATGGACCACCTTGCCGCCCCGCTGCCGGATCGTACCCAGCGGGATTGCGCCGTGATCCGGAGGGGGGTGACCGGTCTCCTCTCGGAACTCGCGTCGCGCAACGTCGACCAGGTCCTCCCCCGCCTCCCCCTCGCCCTTGGGGATGGACCAGGCGCCCAGGTCCTTCGTCGCGTGGAAAGGCCCGCCGGGATGGGCCAGGAGCACCTCCAGGTGCCCGTCCCGAACACGGTGGAGCAGGATCCCCGCGCTGACGCGATCGGCCATGGCGCGATTCTCGCAGTTCCCCAGCGGCGTTGCGGCCGCCGTCGCGCCCGACGGGGCAGCCCGACGTGCCGCATGATGGCCGGGACGCGGCGTCCTGCGTCCGGGTCACCGCCGCGAAGCACGAGGGTGGGGAGGCGTGTCAGTCGATCCGCCGGAGGTCCACTCGCCGCCGGAGACCAGTCCGCCGCGCGACGCCCGTCGCGCCATCGCCCGAGGGCTCCCGATCCTTGCCGCGCTCCGCGGGTACGGGCCAGCCTCGTTCCGCGCGGATCTCGTGGCCGGGATCGTCCTGTCGGCGCTCCTCGTCCCGGCCGGGATGGGGTACGCGGAGGCCGCCGGCCTGCCGGCGATCACCGGCCTCTACGCCACCGTCGGGCCGCTCGTCGCCTACTTCCTGGTGGGCCCGTCGCGGATCCTGGTGCTGGGGCCGGACTCGGCGCTCATCGCTCCCATCGCGGCCACGATCATCCCGCTCGCCGGCGGCGATGACGGGCGCTCCGTGGCCCTCGCCGCCGCGCTCGCCTTGATGGTGGGCGCCATCTGTGTCGGCGCGGCCGCCGCGCGGCTCGGGTTCCTGACCGACCTGCTCTCGCGACCGGTCCGCGTCGGCTACATAAACGGCATTGCCCTGACCGTGATCGTGAGCCAGGTCCCGAAGCTCATGGGCTTCTCCGTCGACGCGTCGGATTTCCTCGGGGAGTCGATCGGGATCGTCCGGGGCGTCGTCGACGGCAGGGTCGTGCCCGTCGCCCTGTTGATCGGCAGCGGCGCGCTCGTCCTGATCCTTGTCCTTCGCCGCGCCTCGCGCCGCCTCCCGAGCGTTCTCATCGCGGTCATCCTAGCCACGCTCGTCGTCACGGCCTTCGGGCTCGCGAACCAGCTCGCGGTGGTCGGCGCGGTCCCGCGCGGCTTCGCCGCAGCCGGGATCCCGGCCGTCAGCCTCGCCGACCTGCTGGCGCTCGTCCCCGGCGCGCTCGGGATCGCCCTCGTGGCATTCACCGACACGAGCGTCATCTCCAGGACGTTCGCGGCCCGCCGCGGCGAGGCGGTGGACCCAGACCATGAGCTCGCCGCGCTGGGCGTCGCCAACGTCGCCTCCGGTCTCATCGGCGGCTTCCCGATCAGCAGCAGCGCGACGCGGACGCCGGTGGCGGAGGCGGCCGGCGCCAGGACGCAGGTGACGGGCCTGGTGGGCGCAGTCGTCATCGTCCTCCTGCTCGTCGCGGCACCCGGCCTGTTGACCAACCTCCCGTCGACGGCCCTGGCCGCGATCGTCATCACCGCCGCCCTGAGCCTGTTCGACCTTGCGGGCGCGCGTCGGCTCCTCCGCCTCCGCCGGTCCGAGTTCGGGCTGTCGGTCGTGAGCTTCCTCGGCGTTGTCGTCTTCGGCGTCCTGCCCGGGATCGGGATCGCGGTGGGCCTCTCGCTCCTCAACTTCATCCGGCATGCCTGGCGGCCGCACGATGCGGTCCTTGGCCGCGTGCCGTACTACAAGGGCTACCACGACGTCGGGAGGCACCCGGACGCGCGGCAGGTGCCGGGGCTCCTCCTCTATCGCTGGGACGCGCCCCTGTTCTTCGCGAACGCAGACCTCTTCCATGACCGGGTGCGGGCGGTCGTCCGCGGCGTCGATCCCCCGGTCCGCTGGCTTGTCATCTCGGCCGAGCCCGTGACGGACATCGACACGACGGCCGCCGACGCGCTCGACGACCTGATCACCGACCTGGCGCGGGCCGGCATCGAGCTCCATTTCGCGGAGATGAAGGGGCACGTCAAGGACCGGCTCAAGGACTACGGGATCTACCAGCGGCTCGGTGACGCGGGCTTCCATCCGACCGTGGGGACGGCGGTCAAGGCGTACCTGGCCGGGCATCCCGTCCCATGGCTGGACTGGGAAGACGCGGCCGACACGCCGGGGGCCGCCCCTCGCTGACCGCGCGCAGGGAAGCCCGCGACCGCTGTCAAGCCGCGCG
>JANXWH010000082.1 GCA_025351245.1 Chloroflexota bacterium
GGCCGACGGTCGCGAGCAGCTCGCGGACCCGCTCGCGGCGCTCCGGCCGGGTGCCCACGCCGTGGATGTCCAGTGGCTCCGCGACGATCCCGTTCACGTTGAGGCGCGGGTCGAGGCTCGCGTAGGGATCCTGGAAGATCATCTGCATTCGGCGGCGCATCCGCCGGAGTGCGGTCCCCTCCAGCCCGGCCATATCCGTGCCGTCGAAGCGGATTGCGCCGCGGGTCGGCCTGCAGAGGCGGATGATCGCCCGGCCGGTCGTGCTCTTGCCGCACCCGGACTCCCCCACCAGGCCGAGCGTCTCCCCGCGCCGGATCACGAACGAGATCCCATCGACGGCCCGCACGTCGCCGACATGGCGTTCGATGAGCATGCCCTCGGTGATCGGGAACCAGACGGCGAGGTCGTCGACCTCGAGGAGCGGCTCGCCTGCCTGCGCGGGGGCGCGCGTGGCAGCGGGCGCGGTCACGCGTCGGCCTCCGGCCGGAACGATTCGAGCGGGGGGCCCGCTGAGGACCCGCCGGGCCCGGACCCCAGGCTCTCGGCGACGGAGGCCGACTCCAGCGCGCCGATGCCGGCCGGAGTATCGAGCCCGTCGAGCGCGTCGTGCGCGGAACCCCCCGGTGCGGGCGCCGCGCGGAACCCCCGCCGCAGCGGCCGGCCGGCGGCGGCCTCGTCGGCGGTCGGCGGATTGTGGCAGGCGATCTGGTGGGTCGCGTTCGGACCCGTCCGCACGATCGCCTCGCCCGCGCTGAGCGCCACGATCGCAGGATTGTCGGTCCAGCAGCGTGCCTCCCGCCAGGCGCAGCGCGGCGCGAACGGGCAGCCAACGGGGGCTTGGCGCTGGTTCGGCGGCGTTCCCTCGATCGGGATGAGGTCGCCGTCCTCGGACTCGTCGAGGCGCGGGATGGAGTGGAGCAGGCCGACCGTGTACGGGTGCGAGGGCCGCTCGAAGATCGCCGTCGTCGAGCCCGTCTCCACGATGAAGCCGGCGTACATGACGTTGACCCGCTGGGTCATCCCGGCTACGACCCCCAGGTCGTGGGTGATCAGGATCACGGCCGTGCCCGTCTTCGCCGTGAGGTCCTTGATGAGCTCGAGGACCTGGGCCTGGATCGTCACGTCGAGCGCCGTGGTCGGCTCGTCCGCGATCAGGAGGCGTGGCTCGAGGGCAAGCGCCATCGCGATCATCACGCGCTGGCGCATCCCGCCGGAGAACTGGTGCGGGTACGCGCGCAGGCGGTTCTCCGGCTGTGGGATGCCGACCATCGCCAGGAGCTCCAGCGCACGCGACCGGGCCTTCTCCTTCGTGATCCGTCGGTGCGCCTGCAGGGTCTCGACGAGCTGCTCCTCGATCGTCAGGACCGGGTTCAGGCTCGTCATCGGGTCCTGGAAGATCATCGCGAGCTCGCGCCCGCGCAGGTCGCGCACCTCGTCATCGCGGAGGGCGACGAGGTCGCGTCCCTCGAACACGACCCGCCCACCTTCGATCCTGCCGGCAGGTTTCGCCAGCAGCCGCATGATCGCGAGGCTGGTGACGCTCTTGCCGCAGCCCGACTCGCCGACGAGCCCGAGCGTCTCGCGCTCCGCCACGGCGAACGTGATCCCGTTCACGGCGTAGACGGTTCCGTCGTGCGTCCGGAACCGCACGACCAGGTCCTCGACCGAGAGCAGCGGCGAACCCGCCGCCATCGCGGGGCGCTCCGCGGGCCGGAAGGCCGTCATTGTTTCAGCCGCGGATCGAGCGACTCGCGCAGGCCGTCGCCCACCATGTTGAACCCAATCGCGGTGAGCGAGATCGCGATGCCCGGGAAGAAGAGGAGCCAGGGGGCGCGCTCCAGGAAGCTCCGGGCGTCCGTGAGCATCGTCCCCCACTCCGCCGTCCGCGGATCGGGCGGTCCGAGGCCCAGGAAGCCGAGCCCGGCGACATCGATGATCGCCGTGGCCAGGGCCAGCGTCGCGGCCACGATGAGGGGCGTCAGGGCGTTGGGTAGCATGTGCCGGAGCAGCAGCCGGCCACGGGTCGCGCCGATCGAGCGCGATGCCACGACGTAGTCCGCTTCGCGCAGCGCCAGGAGGCTGCCGCGCAGGAGCCGGGCAAAGATCGGGGCGTTCGCGACGGCGACTGCCAGCATGATCTGCCAGAGCCCCCGGTCGAGCCAGGCCACGATCCCGATCGCGAGGAGGATGCCGGGGATGGCCAGCAGGACGTCCGTGCAGCGCATGAGGATCGCGTCCACCTTGCCACCCAGGCCGCCCGCGAGCGCGCCCACGATCCCGCCGATCGTGAGGCCCATGATCACCGAGATGACGCCGACGTACAGGCTGATCTGGGCGCCGTAGAGGACGCGGCTGAACTCGTCGCGCCCCTGCTTGTCCGTCCCGAACAGGTGCAGGCCGGACGGCGGCTGGAGGCCGTCCCGGAGGCTCCCCTCGATCGGGCCGAAGGGCGCGATCACCGGGGCGAGCACCGCGGCGATCACGAAGATGCCGACGAGCGCCAGCCCGAACCTCGCCGGCTTGTTGCGCAGGAGCCGCGAGAACGCGTCGCCCCAGAGCCCCCGGCTCGCGCGGGGCTGGGCGGTGGCGATCACAGGGGCCTGGGCGACCGTGGCCATCTCAGCCGTACCGGATCCGGGGGTTGAGATAGGCGTAGCCGATGTCCACGACGAGGTTCACCACGAGGAAGATCAGGGCGAAGATGAGGATCGAGGATTGGACGACGAAGTAGTCGCGGTCCTGGATGGCCTCCACAACCCACTTGCCCACGCCGTTCCAGCCGAACACGGTCTCGGTTATCACGGCGCCCGCGAGGAGGCTGCCAACCTGGAGGCCGATGACGGTCGTGACGGGCAGCCAGGCGTTTCGCATGATGTGCCGGCCATCGACCCGCCGCTCCGTGAGGCCCTTCGCCCGGGCGGTCCGGACGTAGTCCTCGTTCGCGACGTCAAGGACCGAGGCCCGGGTGATGCGGGTGATGATCGCGAGCGGGATGGATCCCAGCGCGATCGCCGGCAGGACCAGGTGCCGCAGCGCGTCAACGAACACGTTCGCGCGGCCCGCGAGCAGGGAGTCGACGAGCATGAAGTTCGTTCGGATGTCAAGGTTGAGGCGGGGGTCGATCCGTCCGCTGGTGGGCAGGATCTTCATCTGCGCCCCGAAGATCCACTGGAGCGACAGCCCGAGGACGAAGACGGGGATGCTGATCCCGAGAAGGCTGATCACGGTGACGGACGCGTCGCGGACGCCCTGGGGATGCCGGGCGGCGAATCGCCCGAGGGGGATGCCGAAGCCGACCGCGAAGATCAGCGCGGCGATCGTCAGCTCCACGGTGCCCGGGAAGCGGGCCACGAACTCCGACGAGACCGCGGCTCCGGTGACGATGCTCACGCCCAGGTCACCCCGGAGAAGCTGCCCGATGTACAGGACGTATTGCTCCCAGAGCGGCTTGTCCAGCCCGAGGCTCTCGCGCAGCCGGGCCACCAGCTCCGGCGTCGCATGCTGGCCGAGGATCGCCCGGGTCGGGTCGCCGGGCAGCAGGTGGACGAAGGCGAACAGGACGATGGACAGTCCGAAGAGCACCGGGATCGCCTGGAGCACGCGGCGAACGATGTACTTCAGCACGGCGGTCGTCCTGGAGTGACGGGGGGAATAGACCCGCCGGGCCCGGACGACCGGGCCCGGCGGGCATCAACCTCGAGGGCTAGGGCTTGTCGATCCAGACCGAGTTCATCAGCTCGGTG
>JANXWH010000043.1 GCA_025351245.1 Chloroflexota bacterium
CGACGGGCGGCAAGCTCCAGGATCTGGGCGCGCAGGTCCGGATCGCTGTCGGCGAGCCGATGGGCGAACTGGCGAAGCGCCGTCGTGCCGTATCGAGCGAGGAGTTCGTCCACGGCCTGCCCGCTGAGCGTCTCGATCAGCGCAGGCTCATCGGCCACCGGGCGATACACATACTGGCGTCCCTGCTTGTCGCGCTCGAGGAGGCCACGCTCGAAGAGCCGGCTCATGATCGTCATGACCGTGGTGTAGGCGAGCGGCCGCCGGCGCTCGGCATTCAGCGCATCGACCACGGCCCCGACGGTTGCCGAGCCACGGTTCCACAACACCCGCATCACGGCCGCCCCGAGCGGCCCGAGGACATCCCCGACCACCGGTTCGCGAGGTTCGGCATGGCTCAGGCCAGGTTCCGTCATTGCACCGAAGGCTAGCAGAACAGCACCGCGGGCGGCACCATCGACATCCGCTACCTCATGAGCGGCTCAGGCTAGACTCACGTAGTTCTCAGCCTGCGTCTCGAGACTGGGACAGGTGAATGCATCCTGCGCGAGGTGTCGTCCATGAGCGAGGCGACTCGCATCCTCGTCGTCGACGACGATCCCAAGATCCGTACGGTGGTGCGGCGTGGCCTCGCCTACGAGGGCTATCGCGTCGTCGAAGCGGCAACAGGGGAGGAGGCCCTCGAGAAGGCCCGCGAGCACCTCCCCGATCTCGTCGTCCTTGACGTCATGCTGCCCGGGATCGATGGTCTCGAGGTCACGCGCCGACTGCGCTCGACCGGGGACGAGGTGGCGATCCTCATGCTGACCGCCCGCGACGAAGTGAGCGATCGCGTCGAAGGCCTCGAGACCGGCGCCGATGACTATCTCGTCAAGCCGTTCAGCTTCGAGGAGCTTCTCGCCCGGGTCCACGCCCTCCTGCGGCGGCGCTCGGGTCCGTCGGGCGAGGTGCTCCGATTCGCCGACTTCGAGCTCGACGTGGACGCGCGCGAGGCGCGTCGGAGCGGGCGGACGATCGAGTTGACAACCACCGAGTTCAACCTGCTTGTCCTGTTCATGCGGCATCCGCGCAAAGTCCTGACCCGGGACGTCATCATGGAGCACGTCTGGGCCTACGACTTCGAGGGTGAATCGAACGTCCTCGAGGTTTACGTGCGCTACCTGCGCAACAAGCTCGAGGCGAGCGGGGAAAGGCGCCTCCTCCACACGATCCGTGGGGCAGGCTACGTCCTCAAGGAGTGAACCCCCTCCGGCGACGCCTGTCGATCCGGACTCGGCTGGCCCTCATCTACACGGGGCTCCTTGCCGCCGCTCTGGTCGCGTTCGGCACTGGCGTATACGTCGTGCTCCATGATGAACTCGAGCGCTCCTTCGACGCGAGGCTGATCGCCAACGCCGAACACGCGGCCGGCGCTTTCGCACAGGACGTCAACGCGGCGGGCCAGCTGCAGCCCACGGATCGGCTGATCGCACAGTTCGCATCGACCGGTGGCCGGGTTGTCGTCCTCGACACCGCCGGTCGGACCCTCGTCGACTCTGCGCCATCTGCGCCGACCGAGCTGCCGATCACCCAGGATGACCTCGCCCTCGCCAGCGGCCACACGCACGCCATTCGAGAGCTGGCCTCTGGCGGCGACGTCCTCCGCCTGACGGTCGACCCGATCCTCGCCATCGGTGGCGAACAAGTCGGCTACGTGGCCTGGGCAGACTCAACTCGTCCGTTGCGCGACCTGCTCGGCACGGCCGGCGGCGCACTCGTCATCGGGGGTCTCCTGGTGATCACGTCGGCCCTCGCCGGTGGACTGGTGCTGGCGCGTCGTGCGCTCGCGCCCGTCGCTGACGTGACAGACACGGCCCGCGCGATCTCGCTCTCGGGCGACTTTGCCGCGCGCGTGGAAGCGGGCCAGCCGGGTGACGAGGTCGGTGAGCTGGCCGTTGCGTTCAACGAGATGCTCACGGCACTCGAGCACAACCATCACGCTCTCCAGCGCTTTCTCGGCGACGCGTCCCATGAGCTCAGGACCCCGCTGACGACGATCCGGGCCAATCTTGACCTCGCCCGGCGATCCGGCCTGCCCGACGACGAGCGAAGAGCCATCCTCAGCGACGCCGCAGATGAGTCGGAGCGGATGGGCCGGCTGGTTGCCGATCTGCTGTCGTTGGCCCGGGCCGAATCCGGCGTTCGACTCGAGTTGCACCCGGTCGAGCTCGACGCCCTCCTCGTCGAGTCGGTGCGGCGCCAGCGCCAGGCGGCGATGCATGTCAGGATGGCCGTGACGACCGTCGAGCCCGCGATCGTGGACGGCGACCGGGATCGCCTGCGCGAGCTGTTTGGGATACTCCTGGACAACGCCGCCCGCTATACGCCCCCGGGTGGCAGCGTCGCCGCGGCCCTCGAGGTCCGCGACGGCAGGGCAGTCGTTCGCGTGCAGGACACGGGGATCGGCCTCAATGCGCAGGACCAGGGCCGCGTGTTCGAGCGCCTCTATCGTGGGGTTCAGGCTCGAGAGATGCGACCGTCAGGAACCGGCCTCGGCCTCGCCATCGCGCGCTGGATCGTCGAGTCCCACGCTGGGACGATCGAATTGACAGGTCGCGAGGGCGGCGGGACGGTGGCAACGGTCATGCTCCCCGTGCGCTCGTCATGACGGCGACCCGCGTCCTCATCGTCGACGACGAGGCGCCGATGGTCGAGCTGTTGCGCGTCTACCTGGAACACGAAGGAATGGAGGTGCTGGCCGCCGGCGACGGCCTCACAGCACTCGACCTCGTGCGCGACCGCGCGCCGGACGTGATTGTCCTCGACGTCATGCTGCCCGGTCTCGATGGGTTCGAGGTTCTTCGGCGTGCCCGCACGTTCTCCGACGCCTACGTGATCATGCTCACGGCCCGCGCCGAGGAGATCGACCGGATCGTGGGCCTGTCGGTCGGCGCCGATGACTACCTCGTCAAGCCGTTCTCACTGCGGGAACTTGTCGCCCGCATCCAGGCGCTCCTCCGGCGACCCCGGGGAGCGACCGGCGCAGGAGACGACGCATGGCGGGCGGGCGAGCTGGCGGTCGATCCACGCCGAAGATCCGTCCTGCTCCGCGGGGCGCCGGTCCTGCTGACCGTGATCGAGTTCGACATGCTGGCGTCGCTGATCCGGGAGCCCGGGATCGTCTTCACCCGCCAGCAGCTGCTCGACCGCGCCTGGGGCGTCGACTTCGTCGGCGACGAGCACGTCGTCGACGTTCACCTCGCCAACCTGAGGCGCAAGCTCGGCGACGACCCGACGCGCCCGGATTTCATCGAGACGGTTCGCGGCGTCGGGTATCGCTTCAGGGAAACCCAGTAGGCGATGGCCCTTCGTCGCCGCCGCCACGTCGGCCTCAGGGGCCGGCTGCTCGTCAGTCATCTCGTCGTCGTCACGGTCGGTGCGGTGACGGTGTTCGCTGCTGTCGGGCTCGTTGCCCCCGGTGCCTTCGACGCGGCGATGGGCGGGGGGATGGCCGGGATGGGCAACATGATGGGTGACCTCGTGCGCGCGGCGTTTCAGGATGCGGTGCGGACCGCCCTCATCGTGGCAATCGCGACCGCCTTCCTGGCTGCGGTCGTTGTCAGCGTGGCTCTCTCGGCCCGCCTGTCGGGCCCCATCGCCCGGCTTGCCGCGGCCAGCCGACGGATCGCCGACGGTCGGTATGCGGAGCGTGTTCCGGTCACCTCGTCCGACGAGATCGGTGAGCTCGCCGGGTCGTTCAACCGGATGGCCGAATCTCTCGAATCGACCGAACGCCGCCGCGTCCAGCTCGTCGGCGACGTAGCCCACGAGCTGCGAACGCCGCTGGCGACCCTCGACGGGTACCTCGAGGGTTTCCAGGATGGGATTCTCACGCCCAGTGAACCGACCTGGAGGCTCCTGCGAGGGGAGACGGCGCGTCTCTCGCATCTCGTCAACGACCTCCAGGAGCTTTGGCGAGCGGAGGCCCGCCAGCTTCCACTCTCGCTGACAACCGTTGACGCCGGCGCGCTGCTCCGCGCGGTCCAGGAACGGTTCGGAGCGCGGGCCCAGGCGCGCGGCGTCGAACTGCGGCTCGACCTCGGCTCGGCGAGCCTGGTGGTGCGAGCCGATCGAGAACGGCTCAGCCAGGTGCTCGACAATCTCATGGCCAATGCCATCCGCTACTCACCTGACGGCGGCGCCGTCACGCTGCAGGCTCGACCGATCGGAGGGGAGGTCGTCGTCGCCGTGACCGATCAGGGGCCGGGGCTCACAGCCGAGCAATGCGAGAGGGTCTTCGAGCGCTTCTATCGCGCGGATCCCTCGCGCTCGCGGGCCCTCGGGGGTTCCGGGATCGGCCTGGCGATAGCCCGGGCGCTTACCGACGCGATGGGGGGACGGATCTGGGCCGAGAGCGCGGGCCCCGGACACGGATCGACGTTCCAGGTCGCGCTTCCCAAGCTCTGAACGCAAGCGCCGTCGTTCCCGGCGAAGTCGGACGGTGGGTTTCCACGGATCCACGCGACGGTGTTGACCCGGATGGGTGGCGTGAAGTCCGTGGCGTCGAATTCGGCAGTCCCCCACCCGATCGATCGAGCACCGGCTTCCCGGCCGGTGACGGACGAACCCCGGCCGAGGCCGGGGTTCGCAACTCGGGAGGGGGCTCGTGTCAGTGTGTGATCAGCGCTGGCTCCGGCTCGAACCGATCTCCGATCCAGCGCTCGGGCTCCTCCTGGAAGATCTCGGCGCATGCCGACTCGCAGAACTGGAAGGTCCGCCCCGCATACTCGATCGCGATGGCCGTCGTACGCGTGATCGCCATGCCGCAGACGGGATCGATGACGTCGTCGAATTCGACGGACATCGCGGTCAGCTCCCCGCCCCGCTGGACTTGCCGTGGATCGACTGCATGAGCTTCGGGTCGCAGGTGCCGTTCTGGCCCATCGCCCGATGCATCGCGGCGATGTCGCCCGTGTCCGTCCCGCCCATCATGCCCTGGACGCCCTGGCTGCCCATCATCCCGCCGAACGTGCCTCGGGTCACCGAAGGCGAGGGTGTCGCGGTCGGATCCTGGGCGAGGGCGAAGCCGGCCGTTCCGAGAAGAAGAGCTCCACCGAGGATCGTCCCGGCGAAGAGGCTCACGCGCTTCGAGGTCATCGTGCATTCCTTTCGAGTGTCGCTTGATCTGGTCAGCTGATGCCGAGCAGGTTGCGTGCCTGCTCGTACTCGGCTTCGGTGATCTCGCCGCGAGCAAAGCGCGCGTCGACGATTTGGGCTGCGTCGCCGATCGGTGAGCGATGACGCCCGGGAAGGGCGGACCCGATCACCGAGACGAGGGCGACGACGACGGCGATACCCACCGCCACTTCGAGGATCATCCACAGCCAGCCGCCGAGGCCCAGGGCCCATCCGGCGCCGGTCATCATCTCGTTTGCCTCCGTTCGGTCATCCGCCGTCGTTTCCTGTGATACCGATGCTCGCGGTCCGACCTGAAGGCTCGATGCCCGGGAGGATGAAGATTCGGTCAAGCCCTGGGCTTGGTCATCCCCCGAACGCAGCCCGGACGGGTCGCGGTCGGCCGCGGACCCTCAGGCGCCACTCATCTGTTTCTCAGCCTCTCGCGACAAGGTCTCGCCATGAACCGACCCACAAGCCTTCTCTTCCTCGGTCTCGCCCTGACCGCCGTGCTGGCGGCGTGCGGCGGCGCCGCATCGTCCGCGAGTCCTCCCGTGGCTTCGACCCCCCAGGCGTCTTCCGCCGGGGGCGCCGCGGCGGAAACGCAGCGAAGCGAGGGTGGCCAGGTCACCGTCGAGGCGACGTGGAAGGGGCCCGCGGCCGGCGCCGTCTTCGAGATCAAGGTTGACACCCATTCGGTCGATCTCGACGCGCTCGACCTCGCGAGCGCGGTGCTCCGCAATGACCGAGGCGAGAGCCTGAAGGCGCAGCCGTGGCCGGCTCCCAAGGGTGGACACCATCGCGAGGGCACGCTGACATTCGGCGGGGACGCCGCGGCTTTCCTCCAGGGCGCGAAGTCGATCGAGCTCGTCTTGACCGGGATCGGAGACGTGCCCGAGCGAACGCTCCGGTGGGAGATCGGCTCGTGACGACCATCGCACCACCCTGGCGCCCGACGAGCCCGATCGGCCTTAGCTCGGTCGGGGCCGGGCTCGTCGGCGGGGCCGCCCTCCTCGGCCTCTACCTCGGGATCATCAGCCTGGCGCAGGGTCTCGACCACGCGCTCGAGCAGCTGGCGGCAGATGCCCTGTTCGTCGTCCTGATCGCGGTTGGCTTCGGCACCCAGGTCGCCCTGTTCGTCGAGCTCCGCGCGGTCGACCGCCACCATCGAGCTGCAGCGGCCGTGACGGTCGCCGGGACCGGGACCAGCGCTGCAGCGATGCTCGCCTGCTGTGCCCACCACCTCGTCGACCTGCTGCCGCTCGTCGGCCTCTCGGCGGCGGCGGTGTTCCTCAACGCCTACAAGACACCGCTGTTCCTCGTTGGGATCGGGATGAACCTCGTCGGGATCGTCATGATCGCGAGCCAGCTGCGGCGGGCCCGGCAAGCGTGCGCGGTGGTCGACCCGTCGGCTTCGACCGGCGGGCTCGCTGGCGGCTGACCGGCGACGGGGCCATTCGCCGGCAGGGGCGCGCGATGGATGCGGGCCGAGAAATCGGGAAGTTCGGGGCGCCGTATCTCGGCGAGCGGCCAAGGATCTTGACCGAATCCTGACCCGACCTCTCACGGCAGCCTGAGGCAGCCCGCTTAGATTCCGGGACGTCGAGGCGACCAGCCTGCGACGAACAACGAGAACGACATGACTGGAGTGTTCTGATGATGGGTTATGGACTTGCTGGCGGCGCGGCCGGCTGGATCTGGATGCTCGCCGGCCTGCTGGTGATGGTCGGCTTCGTGATCCTGATCATTTGGGCAGTGGGTAACGCGAGCCGTGGCGGCTCGAACAGGGATCCAGAGCGTCCGACGCCCCTCGACATCCTGCGCGAGCGGCTCGCCCGTGGCGAAATCACGCAGCAGGAGTTCGAGCAGGCCAAGAAGACCCTGGGGTACTGATCATGGGCAAGCGTGGCCTCCCATTGCTCGGGATCGGGTTCCTTGCCGCGGGCGCCATTCTCATCGTGCTCGCCGGCGCGTTCGGCGCTCGCGGCTCGTCACCCACCCAAGATTCCTGGGGTGTTGGCCCTGGCGGGATGATGGGCTTCGGTGGTCCAGGCGTCGGCTCGGCCCCAGATCCAGGCTCGTCGGGGTTCATCGCGGGGACGGTGGCCGCCCCTCGCGTCGTGCGTATCGTCGCGAGTGACCAGCTTCGGTTCATCCCCGATGTCGTGACCGTCAAGGCAGGGGAGACGATCACGTTCGAGATCACGACCGTCGGCATGAGCGTTCACGAGTTCATGGTCGGGCCGGCGGCCGACGTCACGGCCAACACGGCCAGCACGCCCGAGATCGCCGACATCGGGATGATGCAGACGAAATCGCTGACGTACACGTTCGCAGGGAGCGGCCCGTTTGCGTTCGCCTGTCATGCGCCCGGCCATTACGAGGCCGGGATGAGCGGGAGGATCGTGATCGTCCCATGATCGCGCGTCTGCCGGAACCCACGGCAGCCGGGCGGTGAGGTGATCGCCGGCAGCGGCGGCAACGACGGCGAGCAGTCCGCCGCCGACGATCCGCAGGACGCGCTCCAGCGGGCCAACTTTGCCCGGGGCGCTGGACGTTGCACGTGACATGGTTCGGTCCTTCCTCCGCCGCGGCCCCTATCGAGGGCCGAACACACCAGGAAGAGCGGCGAGCGCCACGAGCACCACCGGCGCACAGCACGCGACCATCCACCACATGGAATGCCCCCTGCGTGCGGCCCGCCGTGGTGGGCGTCGGGAGGTTCCGCCTGGCGAATGTCGTGATCGTGCATCGCCTCCTCGCGCGCCGAGCGAGTGCGCTTTCGCTCGATCAGGACGCGACGATCGGCCGGTCGCCTGAGATGTCCGGGTGAGCCAGCTGAGGCCGCGCCCAGAAGTGCGTGCCGAACCTCACGACGATTGCGCGGATTCACAAAGGTGCCGCTCCCCCACCCTTCCCTGAGACGGTCTAGAGGAACAGGCGGGGATTGACGAAGGTCCCGTTGAGCTCGATCCGCCAATCGGTGTGGTAGCCGGTTGAGCGCCCGGTGCTGCCGGTGTAGGCGATGATCTCGCCTTGGCGGACGAACTGGCCGGGCCGGACGGGCGGCGGCCGGTCGTTGTCAACGTGGGCATACCAGGTCCGCAGGTTCTGGGCGTGGGCGATGATCACGATCCAGGCCTTCGGGTACGGGTCGTAGGGGTTGGGGCCGGCGAAGACGACCGTCCCGTCGGCCGCCGCGCGGACCGGCGTCCAGCGAGGAGCCGCGATGTCGATCCCGCCGTGGAAGCCGCGGCAGTTGCCGACCGTCGGCTCGAGAAGGAACCCGGTGCAGCCGAACTCTTGGGTGATCGTCCCCCCGACCGGCCAGGCCATCGTCCCGTTATAGGCGGACGGAATGTTGCCTCGCTGATACTGCTGACGGACGAGGTCGTCAACCTTCCGCTCGAGCGCCTTCTGCGCCGCCTGGTCCTGGGTGATCGCCTTCGCGACCGCGGCCTTGTTCGTGGCGAGCCGTTCGTACGCCCGGCGCTGGACGGCGAGCTGGCGGGCGGTCTCGGCTTCGACCTTCGCGAGCGTGGCGCGTGCGACCTTCAGATCGGCGATCCGGCCCGCCATCTGCGTGCGTTGGCGGGCGGTCTCGAGGCGCAGCGACTCGGTCGCGATCCGGCTGTCCGAGACAGACTGGCGGAGCGCGGCGAGCGTGGCCTGGTCGCGGACGATCTGCTCGGCGAGGACCTTGTCCTGCTCGCCGAAGTCGATGAAGTACTCGACCTCGGTCAGGACGTCGGTGAAGGAATCGGCCGCGAGGACCGTCTCGATCAGGCTTGAACGCTGGGCGCGATAGGCGGCTCGAAGCCGATCGGCGAAAACGCTCTTGCGCTGCGTCAGCTGGGTCGCCTTCTGCTCCTCCTGGCCCTGGATGACCACGAGCTGACGATCAAGGTCGGCGAGCCGGCCGACGAGATCGTCATAGTCCCCCTTGATCACCGCGATCTGATCAGCGAGGCTGGCGATCCGGCGCTTCACCATGCCGAGGTCGGCGTTGATCCCTGCGAGCGCCGTCTTCGTGTCGATGGTCTCGGCACGCACGCCCGCCTGGAGCGCGTTGAGCTTCGCGACCTGCTTGCGCTGATCCGCGATCCCCGCGGCCAGCGCCTTCTGGCGGGCGAGGGCGTCCGACAGCTCGTCGCCACGGGCGGGTGGCGCGGCCGTGATCCCGGTCAGCAGCGGGACGAGGACGACGAGCAGGAGCAGTCGAAGCGAACGGCGAGGCGCGTGGAAGAAATCGCGGTCGCGGTGGGAGCGGTGGATCACTCGGCGGACGTCGTCATCGTGCGGGGCTGGTTCCGTTCGTCACTCAGGGCCGGCGCGGCGGTGGCTCCGCGTCCCCTCGGTAGCGCCGCTCCTGGAGGAATCAGGCACGGGGAGGCGGGTAGTTTGACTGTGCGCCTCGAAACCTGATTCTGACCTGAGCCAGGCCTGAGAAGAGGCCGTGGCCGGCCCCAGCCGCCGTTCGCCGCCGTCGCGCTGCTGCGCGTCAGGCGGCGCAGGCAGCCGAGCAGAGTGCGCAGTGCCGGTGCTCCGCCGCCGACGGAGGGCCGGGGATGAGCGGACGCGAGGTCAGGCTCGCGTGCAGCTCGCACGTGCACGCCAGCTCGCACCGACGGTCGATCACGAAGGGTCCTCGCCGGCCCGCGATCGCGTCCACGGCCCGCTCTCGGACCCAGGCGCTGAGACGCACGCTCACGAGGGCCGCGGTGATGGAGATCTCGGCGGCCCGGGCGATCGCGTCGAGCCGGTCGAGGCCGGGTCCCAGGACCGCCCGGAGTCGAGCGTCGTACGCCCGCAGGTCCGCGAGCTGACCGGCGGCCCATTCCTCGATCGTCTGGGCGGCGGCAATGCCGGACAGGATCGAGTACGAGATGCCCTCCCCGAAGAGGGCGTCCGCGGTGGCTGCAGCGTCACCCGCGAGGATGGCCCGACGCGACGCGAGGGGTCCGGCACGGAGGCCCTGCGCGATCCAGTGGCCGCGGACCCGGCCGGACCGAGGATCGACGCCAAACCCGTCCGCGAAGTGCCTCAGGTCGTCACCCAGCCGGGAGTACCGCGATGGGCGGTGCGAGCCGACGCCGACGTTCGCGTGATCGCCCTTCGGGAAGTACCATCCATACCCGCCGGGGATCCCATAGTCCAGGATCGCCGTGTCGCGGGCCAGCCCGCTCGTGAACGGCAGATCGACCTCGAGGGCAAACGCCCGCCGTCGGGCCGGG
>JANXWH010000109.1 GCA_025351245.1 Chloroflexota bacterium
GCCCTTGCCGCCCATTCGCGCTGTGGCCATCGTGCGGGTGTGACCTCCGCGCCCGAGACGACCGCGATCCTGGCGGTGACCGAGACGACCGCGTGCCCGCCTGCGACCGCGTGCCCGCCGCTGCCGCCCGGGTTCCCGCCCCTGCCGCCGACGCCCGACCAGGTCGGGATGGCCGGCACCCTTTCCCGCGCGAGCCAGACGGCGTTCCGCTGGGCGAACCGATGCGCCGTGGTCCCGCTCCACCGGGCCGGGCTCGCCGTATGGATGGGGAACCCGCTGACCGGCTGGCAGCTCCTGCTGACCACGACCGGCCGAAAGAGCGGCCTGCGTCGCCGGACACCGCTCGGCTACCTGATCGCGGACGGCGCGGCCTGGGTGATGGCCGGCTACGGCTCGTCGACTCTCTGGTACCGGAACCTGCTCGCGGATCCGGCGGTGGACGTCCTCCTCCCCGCCCGTCCGCCGTTCGCGGCCGACGCAAACGACATCCTGGATCCGATCGTGCGGGCGCGGATCATCCCGCGACTGGTTCGATCGATGGCGCTGCCCGGGACGATGATCGGCTGCCTGCCGTGGAGCGCGCCCGACGAACGGGTCCTGGAGCACACGGCGTGGCTCCCGCTCATCCGTCTCAGCCCGGCCGCCGGCCCGGCGCTGGTTGCCGGGCCTGATGACCCGGGCGGCCTCGGCTGGACCTGGCGGACGCTCGTCGCGACCCTCGCGACCCTCGCGGCGTTCCGCGCGCTCCGGGGTCGTCCCCGGCCCTGAGGACGCGTCAGGCGCCGCAACTCGACGCCGCTACTCGACGCTGCTACCCGGCCTGGGGCCGGCCATCATCGGGCGCATCGACGAGGCCCGCCAGCTCGCCGCCACGGACCAGCGCGAGCACCGCGGCGATATCCGCGCCCATCTCGCGGTCCACGAGGAGCGGCGCGACCACCGAACGGATCCGCCGGTGGGCCTCGGCCACGCCGCGTCCCGGGGCCGGCGAGGGGATCGCGTCGGGCGCACCGTCGGCCGCCGTCGCAGGCGTCGCAGGCGTCGCAGGCGTCGTCAGCATCGCCAGCCGGAGGTCGAGGGCCTGGGCGCCCACCAGTAGCTCGAGCGCGATGATCCGCTCCACGTTCGTGAGGACGTCGCGGGCGTGGCGGCCGGCGATCGGGCCCATCGAGACATGATCCTCCTGGTTCGCCGATGTCGGGATCGAATCGGCCGACGCCGGGTGGACCAGCACCTTGTTCTCGGACGCGAGCGCGGCGGCCGTGTACTGGACGATCATCATCCCGGAGTTGAGGCCGCTGGCCGGGGCGAGGAACGGCGGCAGGCCCCCGTTGAGCCGCGCGTCGACGAGGAGCGCGATCCGTCGCTCGGAGATCGCGCCCAGCTCCGCGATGGCCAGCTTCGCGAAGTCAAGCGCGAGCGCGATCGGCTCGCCGTGGAAGTTGCCGCCGCTGATCACGAGGCCGCCGCCCGTCGCGGCCACGTCCGCGGCAGCCGCGCCGCCCTCGGGGAAGACGAGCGGGTTGTCCGTGGCGGAGTTCAGCTCTACGTCCAGGACTCTGCGCAGGTAGTCCAGCGCGTCGCGGATGGTGCCGTGGACCTGCGGCACGCAGCGCAGCGAGTACGGGTCCTGGACCTTGTGCGTGGAGCCGTGGTGGGCTGCCATCAGCCCCGAATCCCGGAGGAGGTGCCGCAACTCGGCGGCGACCGCGATCTGGCCCGGGTGCGGGCGGGCAAGCTGGTACGCGGCCGCGTATGGCACGTCCGTGCCCAGCAGCGCCTCCACGCTCTGCGCCGCGGCCACGGATGCCGTCCGGGCCAGGCGGTCCGCGTCCGCGAGGAGGAGTGCCCCCAGCGCGCTCATGAGCTGCGTCCCGTTGAGGAGCGCCAGGCCCTCTTTCGCCTCGAGCGTGAGCGGCTCGATCCCCGTCTCGCGCAGGGCCAGGAGGCCGGGCATCACCTGCCCGCCCAGCTCGACCTCGCCGCGCCCGATCAACGGCAACGCGAGATGCGCGAGCGGCGCGAGGTCCCCTGACGCCCCCACGCTCCCCTGGGCAGGTACGACCGGGTGGATGCCCGCCTCGAGGAACGCGAGGAGTCGGTCCACCAGCACCGGCCGGCAGCCGGAGTGGCCGAGTGCGAGCGTGTTGGCCCGGAGGAGCAGCATCGCGCGGACCACGTCCCGGGGCAGCGGCGCGCCGACGCCCACCGCGTGGCTCACGAGGAGGTTCTCCTGGAGCTGCCGGGCATCGGCCGGCGGGATGTACGTGCTGGCCAGGTCCCCGAAGCCGGTCGTGATCCCATAGACCACCTCGCCGGCCGCGACCAGCCGCTCCACGACGGCGCGAGCCTCGTCCATGCGGGCGCGGGCGTGGACATCCAGGCGCGCCGGGGCGCCGCCGCGCGCGACCGCCTCCACGTCTGCGATCGTGAGGTCGGCGCCCGTCAGGACTACGACGCCGGCCCCGGCCGCGCCCGGCGCGCGGTGCGGTCCGACCAGGTGGTCGTGGTCTCGCGGAAACAATCCGGGCCGGGCGGGCGGCTGCGTCATCGCCGCGAGCATAGCCCCGCGAAGCGCCCGACATCCCGGCGCCTCGCGTGCGTCCGTGTCGCTATCGGTCGGCGCCCTCAGCCGGGCGGGTGGGCGCCCGACATCCCGGCGCCTCGCGTATCCTCCGCGAGATGCTCGCCTTCATCGACAAGATCGTCATCCCGTTCCTCGATTCGCTCTACGGCGCCGTCGGCTACCTGGGCGTCATGCTGGCCATGGCGATCGAATCGGCGATGGTCCCGCTCCCCTCGGAGCTCATCCTCCCCTTCGCCGGCTTCCTCGTGTCCGACCCGACGAAGATCGAGCCGCTGACCCACGGCGCCTGGAACTTCTGGATCGTCGTCGTGGTCGCCACGCTCGGGAACACGCTCGGCTCGCTCGTCGCGTACGCGATCGGGGCATGGGGCGGCCGGCCGTTCCTGGAGCGCTACGGGAAGTACGTGCTGATCCGACCGCACGAGATCGAGACGGCGGAGCGCTTCTTCGAGCGCTGGGGCGCCCAGACTGCATTCTTCAGCCGCCTCCTCCCGATCGTCCGGACGTTCATCAGCTTTCCCGCCGGGGTGGCACGCATGCCGATCCGGAAGTTCATCGCCTACTCCACCGCGGGCGCCTTCCTCTGGTCCACCGCGCTGGTCTGGGCCGGCGTCCAGCTGGGGAAGAACTGGGAGGAGATCCGTCGCGCGCTCCAGCCGTTCGACCTCCTGATCGCCGTGGCGGTGGTCGTTGGTCTCGCCGCGCTGCTCTGGCTTCGCCTGGGCCGTCCGGTCCCGGGGCGGCGCCGCGAGGTCTGAGCCGCGCCCGCGCGTCGCATCCGCCCGCGCGTCGGCGTCGACGTTGCGCACCACGCAGCAGATCGGGCCCGTGCGGCGCCGAGCCACGAGCCGCGCCCGCGCGTCGGCGTCGACGTTGCGCACCACGCAGCAGATCGGGCCCGTGCGGCGCCGAGCGCTCCGCGCTGACGGCTTTTGCTGCGCCACCCGCAACAGAGCGAGGGAGCAGGGCGCCGGCGAGCTGCCGCGAGCAGTCGCGAGGCCCATTTGTTGCATGCCGAGCAACGCCCGCCGGCTCGCGCCCGCCGGCTCGCGGCCTACGCCCGCATGCCGGGCTACGCCCGTCGGCTCGCGCCCGTCGGCTCGCGCCGACCGCAGCCCGGGGCCAGGATCAGGCGCCGGGTGCCAGCTCCCAGGGTGACTGACCCGGCGCTGCGAGGTGCGACGTGTCGTTCGCGACCAGCAGCCGGCCGTCGACCACGTGCGCGCCGGAGGGCCAGCGGATCACGGTCAGGTTTCCCTGCCCCTGCGCGAAGCGGCGACGATAGTCGCGCACCGGAACGCCCATCGCCACGCATAGCAGGACGCGGTTGAACGAGCTGTGCGCGACCGTCAACACGATCTGCTGCCCCTCGGTCGCGGGCGCGGCCCAGGTCAGGAGGTCCTGGAGGAACGTCCGTGCGCGCCGGGCGACATCCTCGCCGGACTCGCCGTCGGGGCATCGGAGGCCGGCCGGATCGGCCTCCCAGCGCGCGCGGTAGGAAGCGTCCGTCTGGTCGATCTGCTCGTACGTGAGACCTTCCCAGCGCCCGTAGTCCATCTCGGAAAGCCGCGCATCCAGCTCCACCGTGCGATCGCCGGCCACGGCGCGGGCCGTCTCCTGTGCCCGCAGGAGCGGGCTCGCGATGATCCGGTCGAAGTGCTCAGCCCCGATCCGCGCCGCCAGTGCGGCGGCCTGCGCACGCCCCGCGACGGAGAGCCCTGCGTCCAGTCGCTGCCCCAGGTGCTGCTCCGGGTCGGAGCGGTCCGTCAGGCCGTGCCGGGTCAGGACGAAGGTCAGCATGGCCGCCGAACGATACGACGCAGGATGCGACAATGGAAGTGATCGGCGAGCGCCGCCGGCGGCACGAGGATCCGCATGAGCGAGACCAGCCACGCCAACGACGAGATCCACGGCGTCCACGCCGGCGACGCGAACCACGGTGCCATCCACGGCGAGGGTGCCCACGAGGACGCGGCGCACGACGACGCAGCGCACGGAGACCACGCGCACGGCGCCCAGCTCGGGCCCATCGATTGGTTCGCATGGGGCGCCGGGTTCCTCGGGATCGCGGCGGGCCTGGTGATCGCAGCCTGCTTCTACATCTCGACGAGCCTTTAGGCCCGGCTCGGGGCCCACGACCGATGACCCACGGCGAGTTCGGCCCGCAGGACGATGCGGCCGACCGCTTCCTGGAGGCACTCGATCGGCTCGACGTCCCGGAGATCGTCGCGCTCGGGGCGGCGGGTGGCGGCGTGGTGGGCACCGATGCGCACGATCCGCAGGTGATTGCCCGCGCCGAGCTCCGCCGGGAGTTGCGCGAGATCGCCCGCCGCGCGGGTCGCCTCGACGCGGTGCGCGCGATCGGCCGGGAAGTGGAGCGCTGGGCCGGGAGCGCGAACCACTGGTTTCCGGCCGGGGTTGCCGGCACCAGCGAGGTCGCAGCATCGCTCGGTCCGCGCCTAGCGGCGCTCCCGGTCGTCCTCGACGCGGCCTACGGCGTCGTCCTGGCGGACCAGCTTCGGGAGGCCGAGCTCACGCTCCTGCTGGGGCCGTGGCGAGACCTGGCGGGCGACCCGTTCGGCCCGGGCGACCCCGATGAGGCGCGCGATGCCGACGCAGCGGACGGCCGCGACGCCGACGCGCACCACGCCGACGCGGGCCGGCCCGGCGAAGCGGAGGGCTGCGGCGGCGCAGCGGACGGCCGCGACGCCGACGCGCGTGGACCAGGCGCCGAGGACCAGCCGGGCTAGAAGAGCCCCACCACGTTGCCGTCGGCGTCGATGTCGATGTTCTCGCCGCCCGGGCGCGACGGCAGCCCGGGCATCGTCCGCATTTCGCCCGCGAGGGGCGTGATGAACCCGGCGCCCGCTGCCAGCCGAACTTCGCGGATCGGGAGCCGGAAGCCGCGCGGTCGCCCCTTGAGCGCCGGGTCGTGGCTGAGCGAGTACTGCGTCTTGGCCATGCAGATGGGCAGGTTCCCGAAACCGAGCTCCTCGTAGAGCGTGAGCGACTTCGTTGCCGCGGGCAGCTCGTCCACCCCGTTCGCGCCGTAGATGCGGACGGCGATCGCCTCGATCTTCTCGCGCAGCGGCAGGTCGTCCGGGTAGAGGAAGTGGAAGTCCGCTTCGCCGGACGTGGCCGCCGCCCAGGTCGCCCGGGCGAGCTCCTCGGCCCCGCGTCCGCCGTCGGCGAAATGCGTCGTCACGACCGCGTCGCGCGCCCCGGCCGCGAGGGCCACCTCGCGGATCGCGTCGACCTCCGCGTCCGTGTCAGTCGGGAAGCTGTTGATCGCCACCACGACCGGGATCCCGTACGTCCGCACGATCTCGATGTGCGCGGCGAGGTTGTCGGCCCCCCGGCGGACGGCATCGGGGTTGTCCGCGAGGAGGGCGGGATCCAGCGGCTTGCCGGCCACGATCCGGCCGACCCCCCCGTGCATCTTGAGCGCGCGGATCGTTACCACCACGACGGCCGCGTCCGGCGCGAGGCCCGATGCGCGGCACTTGATGTCGAAGAACTTCTCGGCCCCCATGTCCGCCCCAAAGCCGGCTTCCGTGCAGACCACCTCGTGGGTGGCGAGCGCAAGCCGGTCGGCGAGGATCGAGCTGTTGCCGTGGGCGATGTTCGCGAACGGCCCGCAATGGACGAAGGCGGCGCCGCCCTCGAGCGTCTGGAGCAGGTTCGGCTTGAGGGCATCCCGGAGCAGCACGGCCATGGCACCGGCGACCCGGAGATCTTCGGCGGTCACCGGCGCGCCCGTCGTAGTGGTGGCGAGCACCGCCCGGCCCAGGCGTGCGCGGAGGTCGGGCAGGCTCGACGCCAGGGCGAGGATCGCCATGACCTCGGAGGCAACCGTGATCTGCCACTCGGTCTCCCGCGGAACGCCGTTCTCGCGGCCCCCGAGGCCGATGATCGTGCGGCGCAGGGCGCGGTCGCTGATGTCCACGACCCGCGGCCAGAGGACCGCGAGCGGGTCGATCCGAAGGGGGTTGCGGTGGTGGAGGCTGTTGTCGAGAAACGCCGCCGCGAGGTTGTGGGCCGCGCCGATCGCGTGCACGTCCCCGGTGAGATGGAGGTTGAAGTCCTCCATCGGGATGACCTGGCTGTAGCCGCCGCCCGCGGCCCCGCCCTTGATCCCGAAGACCGGGCCGAGCGACGGCTGGCGGATCGCGGCCGCCGCACGCTTCCCGATCCGGTTGAGCCCCTGGACCAGGCCGATCGTGGTCGTCGTCTTCCCCTCGCCGAGGGGCGTCGGGGTGATCGCGGTCACCAGGACGTACTTGCCGCGCGGGTTGGCGGCCTCGAGGCGCTCGATCGCCGCGAGCGTCACCTTTGCCTTCGTCGGGCCGTACAGCTCCAGCTCGCTGTCGGCGAGGCCGATCTCGGCAGCCACGTCCCTGATCGGACGAGGGGTGACGGCGCGGGCGATCTCGAGGTCCGAGGGGAAGCTCACGGGATGGACTCCACGGGCAGGGACGGGACCATCGACCGGGAGCCGAGGGCGACCCGGCCCTCCGCCTGGTTTCGCGCGGCCCGCATGAGGTGGGTGAGGAGGATCGCGTTCGTCAGGGGTCCCACGCCGCCCGGGACCGGCGCGATGGCCGACACGACCGGCGCGGCCGACGCCGCGTCCACGTCGCCGACGATGCGGCCCTCCCGCACGTTGATGCCGACATCGACCACCACGGCCCCCGGCCGGAGCATCTCGCCGGTGATGAGCCCGGGCCGGCCCACTGCGACGATCACGATCTCCGCATCCCGGACCTGCCGGGCCAAATCGACCGTCCGCGAGTGGCAGATCGTCACCGTGGCGTGCTCGCGGAGGAGGAGGAGCGCGGCCGGCTTGCCCACCACGTTGGAGCGGCCCACCACGACGGCGCGGCGTCCCTCGAGCGGGATCCCGGACCGCTTGAGGATCTCCACCGCGGCGTGCGCCGTCGCCGGGAGGAAGCCCTCGTATCCAAGCGCGAGCAGGCCCGCGTTGAGGGGATGGATCCCGTCGATGTCCTTGGCCGGGTCCAGGACGTCGATCACGGTTCGAAGGGGGATCGTGGACGGGAGCGGCATCTGGACGATGATCCCCGCCACGGCCGGGTCCGCGTTGAGCGCCGCGACCGCCGCGGCGACGCGCTCCGGGCCCGCATCCTCCGGGAGCTCGACGAGCCGGTCGACGATTCCCACGGTCCGGCAGCCATCCAGGATCTTGTGCAGGTAGACGGTGGAGGGCGCGTCGCGGCCCACGATCACCACGGCGAGCGCGGGCACGAACCCGTGCGCCTCACGGAACGCGACTACGTCCGCGGCAACCGCCGCACGCACCTCGGCCGCGATGGGGCCGCCGCGCAGCATCCGGGGCCCGGCCGCCTCCTCGCTCACCAGTTCCGGCACCGTCATGCGGGCCGGGGCTCCGTCTCCGCGCCGGCCAGCTCCGCGCCGGCCAGCTCCGCGCTGGCCGGCTCCGTCTCCGGGTCCCGGAGCTCGCCGAGCTCCACGAACGCGCGCGTCGACTCGGCGTGGTCCGCGACTTCCGCCAGGAGCGTCTCCATGCGGCCGCGAAGCTCGTCGGCGCGCTCCTCGTCCCCGAGCGCCGGCAGGTTCACCATCACGTTCTCCGCGGCGCCGTGCGCGGCGGCCTCCGCCAGCCGGGACGCCACCGCGAGATCGCTGGCGGCGTTCCGATTGCTCCGTCCGGCCAGCGCCTCCGATGCGACGACCAGGTCGCGGCAGGCCTCCAGCGTCCGCAGCGGCACCTCGGCCGCGGTCACGGCCGCGGCGCGGATGGCGCCCGAGCGCATTGCCTTCTCCTGGTCCGTGGCCCGGGGCAGCTTCATCGACGCGGCAAAGGCGCCGTACGCTGCGGCGTCCTCGTCCGCGAGCCCCAAGAGGCGTGCCGCGAGCGCCCGTCCCGCGTCGCCCGCGCGCACGTGCGTGGCCGCGAACCGGGCGTAGGTCGGGCGATCCACGGAAAGCCCCGCGACCATGGCCACGAGGCTGGCGGCCAGCCCCGCGGCCACGGCCGCTGCGCTCCCGCCGCCCGGGATCGGCGCCGACGAGGCGAGCTGCTCGACGAACGCGTCGAGGGTGAATGATCCAAAACGCGGCGCTGGGCTGTCCGACATGCCGCGATTGTAGGAGTCGGCCTCACCCGACACACGGCCGCCGGGCTGCGTCACGAATGGCCGGGCCCGGGGTGGACGTCGTACCGGTGACATCCGCCCCGGGCCCGAAGGAGGCGCCGACCGGGAGGGCACGTCGGCGCAAGACGAAACGGGAGGTGCGATCTGGGCTACCTTGCGGGCGCTGCGCGTCGGCGCGAGGTCCCCAGCAGCTGTGAGGGCGATCCGTGCCGACACAGGGCGAGGCGTCCGCGCGCGGCAATCCGCTACGCTGCGCGGCGCTCCGACGTGTCGACGCCGTCGACCGTCCAGCGGCGGCCGCGGTGGCGGAACGTGAGCGCGAGACGCGCTCCGGCCGTATCCACCTCGAAGGTCGTCGACGGACCGATCTCGATCGGGTACGCAGCGGTTTCGCGGCGGACCGCCGCGATATTGGTGACGGAGAAGACCTGCTCACCCCAACGGATCTCGCGGGGGCGCCCGGTCAGCCAATTCGTCCTGACCTGGACGTGAACGGGTTCAACGCGGGTGATCGCCATGTCGACGGCTCCTTTTCGGCGGGGTCGCCGTCTCCCGGGGCACCAGGGGGACAGAACGGGTGTTCGAATAACCTGGACTCTAGACCGAACGCCTGTTCGATGTCAAGCCCGAACCTGCGATGACCGGACTTTCCCCGACTCGTGTGCCACCTCGTCTGTCACGAGTTCGACGGGTCCTCGTCCGCCTCTGGCACCGGCCGCTGCCGCCCCACGCGCCGCGGGTCGGGCGGCTGCATCGGGTCACGGCCGCCGGCCGAGAAGTCGCTTCCGAGCAGCCTCGCGCGGGTCACCGCCCGCTCTCCGAAGCGACGCCGGACCGCGTCCGTCGCCTCGACCGCCCTGCGTCGTCGGTCGTCGTCCGGCGCGAACAGCCCAAGCTGCGCCGGCTCGCCAAGGCCGTGCGCTCCCACGCCCACCAGGCGGATCCGGCGGCCACGGATCTCCGGCCGCGCCAGCTCCAGCGCGACGTGCCAGATCGGCTCTGCCATGTCCGTCGGCTCCGCGAGCGTCCGCTGGCGAGTCACCGTGCGGAAGGCACTGTCGCGAACCTTCACCACGACGGTCGCCGCCCGCACGCCGCCGGCGCGAAGCCGCGCCGCGACGCCCTCGGCGAGCGCGAGCAGCGTCCGTTCGATCTCGTCGATGTCGCTCGTGTCCACGTCGAAGGTGTGCTCGTGGCTGACCGACTTCGCCTCCGCGTCGCCGGTGACGGATGAAGGGTCCACCCCGCGGGCTCGCTCGACCAGCGTGGCGCCGTGCTTCCCGAGCCGTCGCACGAGGAGCTGGGGCTCGGTTGCGGCCAGGTCGCCGATCGTCTCCACGCCGTACTCCGCGAGGGCCGCCCGCGTCTGCGCGCCAACCCCCCAGAGCCGCGCGATCGGCAGCGGGGCGAGGAACGCCGCTTCGTCGCCGGCCGCCACGACGACCAGCCCGTCCGGCTTGCGCAGGTCCGACGCGATCTTCGCCACCAGCTTCGTGCTCGCCACGCCGACCGACGCGGTCAGCCCAACCTCCAGGCGGACCGCGGCCTTGATCAAGGCAGCGATCGTCGGAGGCGGGCCGAAGAGCGCCTCCGACCCAGCGACGTCGAGGAACGCCTCGTCGATCGAGACCTGCTCCACGCGCGGCGTGTACCGGCCCAGGATCTCCATCACCGCTCGGCTGGCCGCGCGGTACTTCGACCCGTTCACCGGCAGGAAGATGCCCTCCGGGCAGAGCGCGGCCGCGGTTCGCAGCGGCATCGCCGAATGGACCCCGAACCGCCTCGCTTCGTAGCTCGCCGCGCTCACGACGCCCCGGGCCCCCGGGTCGCCGCCGACGATCACGGGCTTCCCCCGGAGCTCCGGGCGGTCGCGCTGCTCGACGGCGGCGAAGAACGCGTCGAGGTCCACGTGCAGGATCGTCGCAGCGGTCACGCCCGTATCATGCCGCTCGTGGCCGTCCTGCCGATGCTTCTCTCGCTGTTCTTCCTCGGCGCGCTCGCATCGACGGGTATCGCCGCGCTGGACCGGTTCGCGCGCTTCCTGACGCCGCTCGAGCGGTTCGCCTACGGCGCGGTGCTCGGCATCGTCGCCGGGACGCTCGCGATGGTCCCCGCCGCGACGCTGCTCGGGTTCCGCCCACCGGTCGTGCTCGGTGTCGCGGTCGCCTGCGTCGGTATCGCCACCCTCCTCGTCTTCGGGCCGGGAGGTCGCCGTCGCAGCGGCGGACCGCCCGTCGCGCTCGGTCAGCGATTCCGCGACCTTGCCGGACGGCTGGACCCGTGGGCCACCGCGCTCGTGGCGCTGTTGGTCGTGCGCTGGGCCCTGCTCTGGTCGAGCGCGCTCACGATTCGGCCCGACGGGCTCTGGGCCGGCCACGAGTATCTCTGGAGCGACTGGCCCACCCACCTCGGGATCGTCACGCACTTCGCCTTCGGCGGGAACTTCCCGCCCGAGCACCCGCTGTTCGCCGGGCTTCCGCTGAGCTATCACTACCTGAGCGACCTGACGCCCGCGGCGTTCGTCGTCCTTGGCATGGACCCGCTGGCGGTCCTGCCGCTCCACAGCTTCGTCCTCTCGATCCTGGCCGTCCTTGGCCTATACGCGTTCGCGCGCCGGCTGAGCGGCGTCCGTTCGATTGCGACGCTCGCCGTCATCCTCTTCGTGTTCGGGGCCGGCCTGGGCTGGATCGCCACGATCGCCCGGATCGATACGAGTCACGATCTGTTCGGGACGCTGGCAAACGCGCCGTGGGACGCGAAGGCGCAGGCCGACCTGCACATCCGGTTCTTCAACCCGTACTTCGCTTTCCTGATGTCGCAGCGCGCCTACCTGTACGGCCTGCCGCTCGCGATGCTGACCGTCACGCTCCTGGTCCGGGCCGCCCGTCGGCATGCCATGGGCACGTTCGCGCTGGCCGGGGTCGTCGCCGGCCTGCTGCCGCTCGCCCATCTTCCCACGCTGCTCGCGCTCGCGATGGTCACCCCGTTCCTCGCGTTGCTGCTCGCCCGGCGACCGTGGCAGCTGGGGACCATCCCGTGGCGCGGGTGGATCGGGTTCCACCTCGTCTGGGTCGCGGTGGC
>JANXWH010000147.1 GCA_025351245.1 Chloroflexota bacterium
AGCGAGTCCCGTGGAGACGGCGCTGGACCGGTTGACCGGGTAGTTGTCCGCTCGCTGCCCTCGTGAGAGAGGACAAATGGCGCGCCCGCAGGGCTCCGAACACGCTCCACCAACCATCGTGATTGAGGGCGTGGAGGAGCCGGTGGAGGCGCTCCGAGCGGCATAGAGCCGAGGCAAGGATCGTTGGGTCCGTGGTCACGATCCAGGCCGCCCGGTCCACGCTCAGACTCGTCGCGCGCCAGAGCCCCCACGAAGGACGAAGGGAGCGCCCAAGGTCCGCCAGTGGGAACGGCGGGCGAGCCTGTTTCGACAGGGTCGCGAAGGGGATCGCTCGCGTTCCGACGGCGGCCGCTGGTTATCGACCCACGGCTCGCACATCCTCAACAACGCGCCGGATCTCGCGCGCGACGCCGTTGGTGTCGACGTCGGCCGACTTGCCGGAGGCTGTCTTCGCAGGCGAGATGTCGCCCAAGGAGGAGCGTCACCCGCGGTGCTCGTGCTGTCACGCGTCGGAGCGGGGCCGCTCGGGTGCGAGGGCCATCTCAGGTGCGAGGGCCAGCACGTCCTTGCGCGCGAAGACGCCCAGGAAGCGAACGCCGCAGAGCAAGAGCGCCACGCCGAGCCCGCTGTAGAAGAAGGCGATCATCCAGTCCGGCATCAGGTGCGAGAAACGGAGGGCCATGCCGCCGCCCATCATCACCGCCATCACCGCCCAGGACGAGGCGTTGAAGAAGTGCCAGAAGGGGAGCCGATCCTCCGCCCGCGCGCGGATTCGACCGGTGTGCTTGCGGACGAGCCGGGCGAAGACGAAGAAGTAGAACACGAGGAAGATCACCACGGCGAGCGGGAAGAGGATCAGGTGGGAGGGCGCCAGCCCGAACTCCAGCGGCAGCCCGACCATGCAGACCATCGCGCCCGCCGCGCACCACACCAGGCCGGCGATGAGCATCAGGTGGTTCTTGGGAAGGTGGAGGACGTGCACGATTCGGTGACTCCTGACACACGCAACTCCAGCGACCGGGACTCGAACGACGAGCCTGCCGAAACTGCCGGAAGCCGTGGCGCCCGGGACGTCTCCCTCACCGGGACACTCCGGTCGACGGGTGGCGCGATTCTACCCGCCAGCCGTCGGAGGGCCTGCAGCCCGGCTGGATGCTCCCTGGTCACGGTCGACGGGGCGCGGTTCGATCGAATCAGTCTCCGGTCGCATCGCGCCGGAGGTCATTCGAACATCGGACAACCCAGAGCTCGACCATCGACGCGTCGCGCGGTGAGGCACGGACCCCGGACGTGCTGCGAGTCCGCCTCGCCCCGGCCTTAGCCCGGCTGGCCGCCGCCCGCGGGACCGCCGCACGGAGCCCTGTCAACTGCGTCTGCGGGACCCGGATCAAGAGCGACGGCACCATGGGGACGCCCCCGCGCAGGCGGAAGGCACACCCGCGACATCAGCATTGCCCCGAATGGGGACCGCAGAAGGGATACAGCGCGCCGACCTACGAGCGCGTTGCGGTCAAGGGGCCCAGCGTGGTCCGGGTCAAGCTCACGCCGATGGCGGAGCGCACGGGGCTGCCCGCACTGTTGCCCGAAAACGTGCCCACCGAGTGGGCTGTGGCGCGCCCGACAGGATTCGAACCTGCTACCTTCGGCTCCGGAGGCCGACGCTCTATCCGCTGAGCTACAGGCGCGCGGGCGGGCGCCCGTGGGGCGCCGCGAGGCGGGATTGTACTCCCTCCGGCCGCCCGAGGCCCCGGAAACATCGAAGCGGCTCCCGAAGGAGCCGCTTCGAATGCTGTCCCGGTGAAGGGTCGACCGGTTACCCGATCGTCTTCTGCCACGTTACAAGGGCATCTATCACGCCGGCTGCACCGACTACCCTGACCCTACCTACCCATGACCCTGTAACTAGGGCAGCAGCGTCGCTTGCGCGACGGCCCTTACTCTACCCTGTCTCGACGCTCACGCCAAGGGTTTTTGTTCGTCCGTGCATTAATATCTCGCAACATTCGCGCTGTTTGGCCGGCGAAGGTTGCGGCGGGAGGTCCGGAAGGCGTCGCGATCGGTTCGCAGCCCCCGGACGGCCGGCCGTCGGTCAGGCTTCCTCGATCGTCACCGAGGTCATCGCCACGGGCGAATCGGGATAGTCGCGGCTGTTGCGCGGCCCCGCGGCGATCGCGTCGACCACGTCCATACCGGTCAGCACCTCGCCAAAGCGGGTGTAGTTCTTCGGGAGCTTGCCGCGCAGGTCCTGGTGGCAGATGAAGAACTGCGACCCGTTCGTGTTCGGGCCGGCGTTCGCCATCGCGAGCGCGCCACGGCCGTAGTCGCCGGTGAATGGCTCGTCCTCGAACTTGTGGCCCGGCCCGCCGCTGCCCACGCGGCCGGCATTACGGATCTGGCCCTTCTCGTCCATGCGGCCGAACTCGCCGTCGCCGCCCTGGACCACGAAGCCCGGGATCACGCGGTGGAAGATCACGCCGTCATAGAAACCCTGCCTGGCGAGCTTGATGAAGTTGCCGGCCGCCTTCGGCGTGCCGACGTCGTCGAGCTCTACGACGATCTGGCCTTTGGTGGTCTCGATGGTTGCCTTCGTCACGGGTGCTCCTTCGCTCAACTGGGATGGCGGGCGGGGCCCGTCGCGGAATCGGCAGGTGATGCCGTCAGGGCCGCGTCACGGTGGCCTTCGTGATCGGCAATGGGTCGAGCGCGGCGTTGTTCGGCTCGCCGGAGTTTGGCATGGCGCCGATCGTATCCACGGCATCCATGCCCGACGTCACCTCGCCCATGATCGCGTACGTGTTGGCGGCCGCAAGCGCGCCGGCCGCCTTGTCGTCCAGGACGATGAAGAACTGCGAGCCCTGGGAGTTGGGCTTGGACGTGCGCGCCATGGCCACGGTCCCGCGCCTGTATGGCGTGGTCACCGGGTCGTCCGTGATCGTGTAGCCGGGGCCGCCGCCCCCGACGTGTGCCGCGTCCACGTTCGGCGCGCGACCGAACTGGCCGTCGCCGCCCTGGATCACGAAGCCCGGCACGAGCCGGTGGAACACGACGCCGTCGTAGAAGCCGCAGGCGGCGAGAGCGACGAAGTTGCCGGTCGCGTTCGGGGCCAGCGATCCGGTGACCTTGATCACGATGCTGCCCTTCGCGGTGGCGAAGGTGACGGTCGCCGTATCGGCCGCGGCCATGGGCGCCGGCGCGCTCGTCGGGCAGCCGGTCGAGCCCGTGCCCGTGCCCACTGCCGCGCTCGTGGCGGGGCTCGCCGAGGCGGCCGGCGCCGCGGACGGCGATGCTGCCGCGGACGGCGATGCTGCCGCGATCGGCGGCACCGGCGTGGCGCTCCCGGAACACGCGCCCAGCAGGATTACCGCGGCCCCGGCCAGGGCGACGGGACGGAAGAGCGATCGAATGGTCATGCGGCGGCCTCCATGGCGGGTGGGTACTCGATACGGCCGGAGAGAAGGACCTCCCCGAGGAGGATCCCGGTCACGCCGGCATCCCGAAGGCGACGAATGCCCGCGAGGTCGGTGACTCCGCCGGCGATCACGACCTCGACGTCGAGGTCGCGCACGAGGCGCTCGACGAGCGCGGGATCGGGCGCGCCGCCGCCGTGCGAGAGCACGAACCGCCGAACGCCAAGGCCCACCAGCTCGGTCGTGACGTCGTCGAAGCTCGGCCGGCGCAGGCGCTTCCACGGGTATTCCGCGAAGCGCTCCGGGCGCGGGTCCAGCCCGACCGCCAGCCAGTCACCGGCCACCTCGACGCACGCGCGCAGCGTCGCATCGTCGTCGGCAACGCCCATCGCCAGCACGACCCGGGTGGCGCCGGCCGCGAACGCGAGCCGGATGTTGTCGGCGCCCTCCAGCCCGCCCGCGACCTGGAGCGGCACCGCGACCCGCGCAGCGACCCGCCCCACGGCCTCCAGGTTGACCGGCCGGCCCTGCTGGGCCCCATCGAAGTCGACGAGGTGGATCGACCGGGCGCCCTGCGCGACGAACCGCTCGGCGATCACTTCGGGTCGGTCGCTGGGAGCGCCGGTCCCGGCCGCGGCACCGGGCCAGTAGACGATCCGCGAGCGGCCGCCCGCGAGGTCGATCGAGGGGATGATGAGCACGCGCTTCCGGCTCAGGCGCCGGCCACAGCAGCGGCACCGACCGTGCTGCCGGCCGTCTCGGCGAGGGCGGCGCGGACCGCCGCGAGCGTGGCGTTGATATCGTCGGCGGTGATCCCATAGTGGGTCACGGCCCGGATTGTCCCGTGCGGGTACGTGACCATGAGCACGCCGCGCGCCTGGAGCGCGTCAAGGAACGCGGCCCGGTCGCGGGCAACCCGGAAGATCACGAAGTTGGTCCGGGCGCGGGCGGGATCGAGGCGGCCCGGCGTTGGCTGCGCGGCCCCGCCCGGCGATTCGATGCCCGCCAGGTCCGCCAGCCCCTCGGCCAGCCGCCGGGCGTTCGCGTGGTCGTCGGCGAGACGGGCGATCATGCCGTCGGGCCCGTCGGAGAGGGCGAGGAGGCCGGGCGCAGCGAGCACGCCGACCTGGCGCATGCCGCCGCCGAGGAGCTTGCGCGCACGCCGGGCGCGCCAGATGTACGCGCGCGACCCGACCACCACCGAGCCGATCGGGCAGGCGAGCCCCTTGCTGAGGCAGAACGTGACGGAATCCGCCGGGCCGGCGAGCGCGGCGGGATCCACGCTCAGCGCCACGACCGCGTTGAAGAAGCGGGCGCCGTCGACGTGGAGGGGCACGCCATACGCGTGGGCCACGTCCGCGGCCGCCTGCGTATACGCGACGCTCAGGGGCTGGCCCATCGAGTGGGCGTGGGTGTTCTCGATCGCCACGAGGCCGCTGATCGGCTCGTGTGGGTCCTCCGGGTCGCGAAAGGATTCCGCCACGAGGTCCAGGTCCAGCGTCCCGTCGGGGCGGTCCGGGAGGGCCCGGATGCTCGTCCCGACGACGACGGCGTGGCCGGCGGCCTCGTCCATGACGAGATGGCTCTCCGCGCTCGCGATCGTCTCCTGGCCACGGCCCAGGTGCGCCATCTGCGCCACGAGGTTGCCCATGGTGCCCGAGGCGACGAAGAGGCCGGCCTCCTTCCCGAGCAGCGCGGCCGCGCGCTCCTCGAGCGCATTGACGGTCGGGTCGTCGCCGAAGACGTCGTCGCCGACCTCGGCCTCCGCCATCGCGCGACGCATCGCGGGCGTTGGGTGGGTGACGGTGTCCGAGCGCAGGTCGATCCGGGGCATGGTCTGGCGAGGATATCGCGGCTCGGGCGGAGGCGCGTCCGCCGGCGATTCCGGTGCCTGCGACGGCCCGGGGGCGCCGCGCCTCGGGCCGGGGAGCGACAGCATCGCCCGGCCTCTGCTACCATCTGCCGGCCGTGGACCCGTGGTGTAGCGGCCCAACATGCCTGCCTGTCACGCAGGAGATCGCCGGTTCGAATCCGGTCGGGTCCGCCATCGTCCGCGCCGCTGTACGCCCCGCCGTGTGCGGGGCGTCTTGATTCCGGCAACCGGCATGGTCCCCGTGTCCGGCAGGCTGGGGCCCGGCCCCACGACGTGGGCGAGGAGCGCCGAGATCGTGTAGCCCGCGGCTACCGTGTAGCCCGCGGCTACCGCGACGGCGAGCGACGGCCGGACGTGCCCGCCGACGGCGGGCGGACGCACTCCTCGCAGGACTACCCTGTCACTGCATGTCTAGTGTCCCGCCATCGTTCGCTTGCAGATGGAGGGTCGCATGAGTCTGACCCGACGTCGCCTCATCGCCGTGGCCGCCGCGGTGCCGGCCTTCCTCCTCGTGGAGCGCGGACTGCGCTGGGTCGGGGACGTGGCGGGCGGCGCGATCCGGGCCGTCCGGCCCGCCGCCGACGGCACGAGCGCTACCCGCTGCGCGCTCTGCGGCGCGAGCGACCACGCCATGCTCGACCCGCGCTGTCCGGCCGCGAGGCGGGTGATCTGACGATGGGCATCGACCGCCGTACCTTCCTCAAGGGGGCCGCCGGCGCGGCCGCCGGCATCGGCGCCGCCACCGTCGTCCCCGCCCTGAATCCGCCGCCTGCGCGGGCGGGCCGCGACTACGACGTCCCGGCCAGCCTGCCGGTCGATCGCGTCGTCCGGACGACCTGCTCGCCGAACTGCACGGGCAGCTGCGGCCAGCTCGCATTCGTCCGTGACGGGGTCATTGTCAAGATCCAGCAGGCCGCCGACTACCCCGACCCGGCCTATAACCCGCGCGGCTGCATGAAGGGCCTCTCCTACGTCAACCACGTCTACGGCGAGGACCGGATCCGGACGCCGCTGATCCGCACCGGCGAGCGCGGCTCCGGCGAATTCCGCGAGGCGTCCTGGGGCGAGGTCCTCGACCGGATCGCCGGCGACCTGCGCCGGATCGGCGAGACGTGGGGCTGGGACACGGTCCACGTCTTCGGCCAGGTGCCGGGTGCGGGCTACATCCAGAAGGGCGCCAACTACCGGGCCTGCGCCACGCTGGGGATGACGCACGGCACGAGCTTCGACTTCAACGGCGACCTGCCGATGGGGATGCCGATCACGTTCGGCGTCCAGAACGCCGAGCACGAGGCGAAGGACTGGGCGAACAGCCGGTTCCTCCTCCTCGTCGGGTCGAACCCGGTCGAGACTCGGATCCCCGACGTGCACTTCATCTTCGACGCCCTCGAGAAGGGCGCCCGCCTCGTCGTCATCGACCCGAGCTTCTCCCCAACGGCGGCGAAAGCGGACGCGCACCTCCGGATCAAGCCCGGAACGGACGCGGCGCTGGCCCTGGCTCTCTGCCGCCAGGTGATCGAGGACGGCGCCTGGGACGCCAACTTCATGCGGGTGTACACGGACGCCCCGTTGCTCGTGCGCCTGGACACGGGCGTGCGCCTCCGGGAGGCCGACCTCGTGGCCGGCGGTGGCGCGGGCCGGTTCGTCGCCTGGGACGAGGCCTCGGCGGCGCCGATCGTCGTTGGGACGGAGCGGCTCGGCTTCGCGCCCGGGGCACGCCCGGCGCTCGAGGGCGTCCGGCGCATCACCCTGGCCGACGGGTCCGTCGTCGACGCGACGCCGGGCTTCGGCCTGGTCCGCGAGGAGCTGGACCGCTGGACGCCGGAGGCGGCAGAGGCCGTTACGAGCGTCCCGGCCGCGATGATCGTGAAGGTCGCCCGCGCCTATGCGGCCGCGAAGCCGGCGGCGATCCTCATGGGCGGCGGCTCCAACCACTGGTACCACGGCGACCTGACCGGGCGTGCGTTCGCCCTCCTCGCTGCTCTCACCGGCAACATCGGGAAGTCCGGCGGCGGGTTCTCCGTCTACGTCGGCCAGTACAAAGTCCGCGTCAACACCGCCCCCTGGTGGAACGCCGGCGAGACGAAGGCCAAGGTGGTCCCGTCGGTCTACTTCGTCCGCGGCCGCACGGAGACGATGCACGCAGACGTGCCGTACCCGAAGAACGGCTGGCACGGGCTCGTCTGCACCTTCTCCAACATGTTCGTCCAGGCGATGGACGTGAACCGCCTCCACGAGACGCTGCGCGGCCTGGACCTGGTCGTCGTCGTCGACCACCAGATGACCGAGACGGTGAAGTGGGCCGACGTCGTCCTGCCGGCGACGACGTGGTACGAGAAGATGGATCTCACGGCGACGCCGCTCCATCCGTTCCTGCAGCTCCAGCAGGCCGCGATCGACCCGGTGGGCGAGGCGCGATCCGAGCTCTGGATGTGGCGCGAGATCGTGCGCCGGATCGACCCCGCGAAGGCGGCCGAGCTCTTCGGGATGGACGAGGAGGCGGCGATCGAGGCCATCCTGGCCGCGGGCGGGGAGCCAGGTGGGCCCACCCAGGGGATCACCCTCGAGATGCTGAAGGCGGGGCCCGTGCGCCTCAACGTCCCCGACCCGGATGTCGCGTTCAAGGCCCAGATCGAGGATCTCGCGCCGTTCCCGCCGCGCTCGCTCCCGGCGGCGCTGGAGAAGACCGCCGCCTTCATCCCCACTCGGCGGATCGAGTTCTACAAGGAGGAGGCCCGCTTCCGCGAGCTGGGCGAGGCGGTCCCGACGTACCGCCCACCGTTCGACGACACGGTCCATGACCCGGCGGAGTGGCCGCTCGCCTTCCTCACCCCGCACAGCAAGTGGCGGATCCACTCAACGTACGCGAACAACCCGTGGCTCGCCGAGATCCACGGCGGGAAGCCGGAGGTGTTCATCTCGCCCGAGGACGCCGCCGCCCGCGGCCTCGCGACCGGCGATCCGATCCGCGTCTGGAACACGCGCGGGGAGGTGGTCGCCTGGGCTCACGTCAGCGAGTCGGAGCAGCCGGGAGCGGTGACCCTCTACGAGGGCTGGTGGCCGCGCCAGTTCATGCGCGGCAAGGGCGTCAACGAGCTGACCTCGTCGGCGGTCAACCCGATCCACGAGGTCCATTTCGTCGGCAACATGTGGGCCCCGTCGACCGGCTGGAAGGATTGCCGGTGCCAGGTGGCGAAGGCGGAGGAGGTCTGAGGTGGGCGACAAGGTCTCGCCGATCGAGGCGCTCTCCCCCGCGTCGCGGGCCTGGGGCGAGATCGGCGAGCGATCCGAGCATCCGCACTGGAGCATGGTCGTCGACCAGGAGCGCTGCATCGGCTGCTGGTCCTGCGCGGTCATCTGCAAGAGCGAGAACGACCTGCCCCTGGGGATATGGTGGAACCGCATCCTCACCGACGGCGAGGCCCTGGACCAGCCGAACGTGGTCCGCGGCGGGGCGCTGGAGATGCACTGGCTGCCGCTGGCGTGCCAGCATTGCGAGAACGCACCCTGCGTCAAGGTCTGCCCCGTCCAGGCCACCTACCATCGAGACGACGGGCTGGTCATGCAGGACAACGACCGCTGCATCGGTTGTCGCTACTGCATGATCGCCTGCCCCTACGGCGTCCGGAACTTCAACTGGGGCGCCCCCGCCCGGCCGACCCCCCACGAAACGGGGATGGTCGCCGCGCGCGCGGTCGGCACTGTGGAGAAATGCACCCTCTGCGTCCACCGGCTGGCGGAGAACCAGGTCCCGTCGTGCGTCTGGTCGTGCCCCACCGGGGCCCGCGTCTTCGGCGACCTCAACGATCCGGCGGGCCGCGCCGCCACGCTCATCCGCCAGCGAGAGGGTTACGAGCTCCTCCAGGAGGCCGGCACGAAGCCGTCCGTCCACTACCTGCCGCCGCGCCGGAGGAACGAGCTGTGAGCGCCACGACGATCCCCGCCGGAGGTGTCGCGACGCGGTCCGCGAACGACCGCCGCGCGCTGGGCGCCTGGATCGGCCTCCTGCTGGTCGTGATGGCGGTGGGTGCGGCCGCCTTCGTCTACCAGTTCGACACCGGCCTGATCGTCACCGGTATGCGCAACACGATGATGTGGGGTCAGTACATCCTCTTCTTCATGTTTTTCGTCGGCCTCTCGGCCGGCGGGCTCATCGTCGCCTCGGCCGGCCGGCTCTTCGGGGTCAAGGCGTTCAAGCCGATCACCCGCCTCGCGGTCCTGGAGGCGACGGTGGCCGTAATGCTCGCGGCGACCTTCATCCTGCCCGACCTGGGCCGCCCAGAGCGGATGCTGAACATCTTCCTCCACGCGAACCTGACGTCCCCGATGATCTGGGACATCTCGATCGTCATCGTCTACATGGCGCTGTCCGCGTTCTACGTCTGGCTCTACGCTCGAGCCGACCTCGCCCGGCGGGGTTCCTGGCTTGCCTTCGGCACGGGCACCTCGGAACGGACGCTGGCCCGGGAGGAGCGCGCCAAAGGGGCCATGGCCTGGGTGGCGCTCCCGGCGGCGATCCTCCTCCACTCGATCACGGCCTGGATCTTCGGGCTCCAGATCAGCCGCGGCTTCTGGTACAGCTCCATCATGGCCCCCATGTTCATCGCCTCGGCCCTGGTCTCCGGGCTGGGGCTCGTGATCCTCCTGGCGCTCGTCCTTCGCCGCCTGGGCCGGCTCCAGTTCGGCGACGATCTCGTCGCCCTGCTCGGCGGGCTGCTTGGCACGTTCATCGCCGTGGAAGCGTTCCTCGTCCTGGCCGAGTACCTGACCGCGTTCTACCCGGGCTCGCCCGAGGGCGACGCCGTCACCCGGATGTTGGTGGGGCCGTACGCCCCGCTCTTCTGGTTTGAGATCGGGGTGGGCCTCCTCCTCCCGTTCGCGATCCTCGTGGTCCGGCGTCTCCGCACCAACCCGCGGTGGGTGGCCGCCGCGGCGGGGATCGGCATCGTCGGGATCTTCGTCCACCGCCTGGACCTGGTCCTCAACGGCCTCTCCTACGCCAACATCCAGCTGCCGCCGGGCCTCCCCGTCGGGACCGACCAGGGCGGCGAGGTTGCCTTCGCCACGAGCTACTGGTACGTCCCGACGATCGTGGAGTGGCTCATCGTCGTCGGGGTACTGGCCTTCGGGGCTCTCGTCTTCACGATCGCGGTCATCGTGCTGCCGATGCAGGAGTCCGAGGCGCACTGACCGACGGCGCGGGATCCGCCGTCCCGGCATGATCGGCGGCAATCGACGAGGCTGTCCCGGCCGTTGCCGCCCCTGCCCCGGACGCGGCAGCGTCTTCGGCCGCCGACGTGCCGCCGACGTGCCGGGGCCGTCGCGCGTGCCACAATCCGCGACGTGAAACGCGCATCCATCCTCGTCATCCTCGCGCTGCTTGGTGGGGCCGGCGTCCTGGCCCTTGGCGGCGGTCTGCACGGCGCCTCGCCCGCGGCGGCGACGCCCGCGGTGGCGACGCCCGCGGCGGGCACGCCGGCGGCGGCCTCCGGGGCACCGATCGCCGGGGTGCCGGGTGCCTCCGAAGTGCCCGGCTCGTCGGCG
>JANXWH010000198.1 GCA_025351245.1 Chloroflexota bacterium
TTCGACGAGAAGATGCGCCGGCTCACCGCCGAACTGGGGGCCCAATTCGAAGAAGGGGCTCGGCTCGATAGCGCCATACGCGAGAACCTCGCCCGCCTGGGCTATCGTGTCGGCGAGGAGGACGCGCCGTGACTGAACTTCGGGGCACGCCAATGCCCTGAGCCGGCCGTGTGTTCGAGTGCCTGAGGTACGTGGTTGACCATGTGGCGTATATGGTGCTGCTAGATGTATACTCCACGCATGAAGCGCCTGCAGATCTACATCGATGAGGGGCTGGACGACGCGCTGGCCATTCGAGCGCGTCGCGCGCAGACGTCCAAGGCCGCCCTCATCCGCGAGGCTGTCCGTCGGTCGATCGGCGAGCCGGAGCCCACGGCGGATCCATTCCGCGACTGGATCGGCGGCAGCGACGCAGACCCGGCGCCCGTCGACGAGGTCGTCTACGGCTCGTGAGGTTCGTCGACACCTCCTACTGGGTGGCACTTCGGCTCCGGCGTGATGCCAACCATGGCGTCGCCGTCCGGCTGTGGACACCCGGTCAACCGATCCTGACGACGAACCAGGTCGTCGGCGAGACCTGGACCTTCCTGCGCCGTCGCGACGGGCATCCGTCGGCCGTCGCCTTCCTCGACGCGGTCGAGTCGGCCGATTGGCTCACCGTCGTGCATGTCGACGATGCGACCGAGCGCGAGGCGCGGGCCTGGCTTCGGCGCCACGATGAGCGGGTCTACTCGTTCGTCGATGCCACGAGCTTCGCCGTCATGCGGCGAGAGCGCCTCCGGGAGGCGTTGGCATTCGACGGCGACTTCAGCGCGGCGGGCTTCGTCGAGACTCGACCAGAGACCTGATGGCACGCGCCTTACAGCGCCATACGCGAGAACCTCGCCCCCCTGGGCTATCGTGTCGGCGAGGAGGACGCGCCGTGATTCCCTCGATCGAAGAGCACCGCGCCGAGCTGGCGGAGCTATGCCGCCGCCATCACGTGCTCAGGCTTTCCCTGTTCGGCTCGTCCACACGCGATGACTTCGACCCGCAGCGGAGCGATCTCGACTTTCTGGTCGACTTCGAATCCCTGTCGCCGGGCGGGCACGCCGACGCCTACTTCGGCTTGATCGAGGGTCTCCAGTCCCTGTTTGGCCGGCCGATCGACCTCGTCGAGTCGTCGACGCTGCGCAACCCGTACCGGCGCCAGGAGATCGAGGCGACCCAGGTGCTGCTCCATGTCGCCGCGTGATCTGCGCGCCTACCTGTTCGATAGCCAGGCGCTGCGGTACCACCCGTCGCTGGCTGGCCAGATCAACGAATCAGGCCGGATCATCGCCTTCAGGAATCAGCTCGCGCATGGGTACTCGGGCGTCGCGGACGACGTGGTCTGGTTCGTCGTCGAAACGAGCCTGCCTGCCCTTCACGAGCGCGTGAACGCCCTCCTGCTCGAGCTTGACGGCCGCCGCCAATGACGTGCGACGGGCCACTCCTCGGGAGGCCGGCGCCGGCCGAATCGGTGCGGCTGGACGATACGATTCGGCGGAACCTGAGGACGCCGGGACATGACGACTGAGCAACTGGTGAAGAGCAAGCGCGCGGACATTCTCCGCGTTGCAGCGCAACACGGCGCCTACAACGTTCGCGTGTTCGGCTCGGTGGCCCGCGGCGAAGCCGGCGAGGCAAGCGACATCGATCTCCTCGTCGACCTGGAGCCCGAACGGTCCCTCGTTGACCTCGGCGGCCTGCAGGTCGAGCTCGAAGCGCTCCTGGCGCGCAGGGTGGACGTCGTCACGGAAGCCGGCCTGTACTGGCTGCTGCGGCGCCGGATCATGAAGGAGGCGCGCGCGCTGTGACCAAGGACCCGCGCGTCTACCTCGCTCACATCCTTGAATGCGTCCAGAAGATCGAGCGTTTCACCGCGGACGGGAAGGGCCGCTTCCTGCGTGATGCGATGGTCCAGGACGCGGTCCTGCCACCCCTCGATCAGCTGGAACGCGAGCTCGCCGGCGTAGAGGACGCGGCGGGGCAGGAACAATGAGCGTGGCGAAGGTGCAGCGTCCGGATGACGCGGTCACCGCCAACCTGCGGGAGCTCGGGTATGGGTGGTAGGTCGGAAGGAGGAGTTCGCCGCGCGGTCGATGGGCCGCTGAAGGGGCCGATGGTTCCGATGTTGACGATTGACGTTCGAGAGGATTCGGCCTATCGTCTGCTCATCTACTCCCCGTCGGATCAGCCGTTTCGGCCTCCGCCGGGGTTTTCTTTGTTCACAGCGCGGCGAACGTGAAACCCTTGACGAACCGTGTCATCGGTTTCGTGGATGGCCAGAACGTCTTCTACGCCGCGAAGCAGGCCTTCGGATACTCATATCCCAACTTCAACCCGAAGGTTCTGACCGAGGTCGTGGCGGCGGCCCAAGGCTGGACGGCGCTGGGGACGCGCTTCTACACGGGCGTGCCAGATCCCGTCGACAACCCCTTCTGGAACTACTTCTGGACGGCGAAGCTTGCCGTGATGGGCACGCAGGGGGTTGTTAGCTACACGCGCCCCTTGCGGTACCGGAACCAGACGATCGCCCTTCCGGATGGCGCCTCGACGACCGTCCTCGTCGGCCAGGAGAAGGGCATCGATGTCCGGATTGCTTTGGACATCGTTCGGCTCGCCCGATCCGGCGACTACGATGTCGCCCTCATCTTCAGCCAGGATCAGGACCTCTCGGAGGTCGCCGACGAGATCCGCGCGATTGCCCGCGAGCAAGGCCGCTGGATCACGATCGCGAGTGCGTACCCCAGCAGCCCGACCTCCACTAATCGTCGCGGCATCAACAAGACGGACTGGATCCGGCTGGATCGCGCGACGTACGACCTCGCACTTGATCCCCGCGACTACCGGCCGAAGACGCCGCCCGCGGTGTCGACCCCATGAGGCCTCCGACGCGCCTCCCGGCACACGTCGCCCGCTTCGACGCCGCCCACGCCGCCAACCTGCGGGAGCTCGGGTATGGCGGATAGGGTGCCGTTCCGAGATGTCGTCCAGGATGCGATCGGCGGAGGCTGGGGACAGGAGCTGCCATTCGAGGGCTCAATCCCGGTCGCGGTCATCCGGGGAACCGACTTTGACCGAGCGCGAAGCACTGGCTATGCGGCGATCCCGCGTCGGCACGAAGACCGACGAAAGGCATTGCGGCGCCTTCTTCGGCCGCGGGACGTGATCCTTGAGGTATCGGGTGGAAGCCCAACGAGCGCTCAAACGACCGGTCGCTCCCTATTTGTGACGGATCAAATCGTCGAAGGCATGGGGTGTTCGGTCATCCCGGCCAGCTTCTGCCGGCTGGTCAGGTTTCGCGAGGAGATCGTCGACCCGCGATACGCGTTCTATTCGCTACAAGACATGTACTTGAGCGGTCGGGCAGGGGACTACGAGCATCAGTCGACAGGTATCAGCAACTTCCAGTTCGAGTTCTTCCTCGACGTGGAGACCATCCGCCTGCCGCCACTCCCGGAGCA
>JANXWH010000202.1 GCA_025351245.1 Chloroflexota bacterium
TCACTCTTTCTGCTAGTTGATGGCGGTTCCCTCCACGTTTCCGCCGGCCTCGTAGACGGCGAGGAACTTCATGCCGTTCGCGCCGCGCGCCAGGTCCGTGTCGTGGAGCGTCAGCCAGCGCCACCATGTCTCGCTGCGCCCGACCATCCCCGGTGTCTCCACCCGGACCCGGTCGTAGAACGCCGGGAAGATGCCCATGGCGGCGTCGCGGCCCAGGAGGCGGACGGTCCCCTCGGGTGGAACCGGGCGCGCGAAGATCGCTCGGTCGCGCGCGATATCGAAGCTGCCGTTGAGCGTGGCGAGGCCGTACCCGAAGCGCTGGTAGATGGCGCCCTCGGAGGCCCACAGGATGGCAAGCGACTCGCCGCGCGCGCGTACGTCGTCGAGCTGGTTGCGCATCATCGAGCGCAAGATCCCGCGCCGCCGGTGGGCGGGGCTGACCCCGACCAGGGTCACGCCCGCTGCGGCCGCCTCCCCGCCGGGCACGCTCAGGCGGAACGTCAGGGCGCCCGCCGTCGCGACCGGCTGATCGCCGTCGAACGCCGCGATGATCCGCTCCGGCTCCCAGACGCGGCGCTCCTCGTCGCCGGGGTCGGGTAACTCCGCGAACGCGAGGTTGAGCGGTGCCGCGAACGACTCCATCGTCTCGGCCGTCGCCGTCCGGATGGGATACCGGCCCGCGGTCCCTGGTGTGTCCGTCATGCTTCCATCCTCCTGCGCGGCCCGGCGCCGTCGACTGGGGCCCTCACGGTTCTGCGTGCCAGCTGCGTGACCACCCCCGCCACCGACTGGATCTGTCCCGGCGAGACGCGACAGCAGCCGCCGACGAGCGTGGCGCCCGCCTCGATCCACCGGCGTGCGGCGGTCTGGTCGACGGTCGGGCCGCCGACCCCGATCCAGCGCCTGGCGACCGCGTCCCAGCCCTCGCCGCTGTTCGGGTAGACGATCAGCGGCTTGGACGTTGCGCTCCGGGCGCGGGCGAGCAGCTCGTCGACGTGCTCCGGCGCGGTGCAGTTGACGCCGACGGCCAGCACGCGCGACGACCGCTCGGCCAGCGCAAACGCCTCCTCCACGGCTGCGCCACTCCGCAGGCGAGCGCCATCGGCGCAGGAGAAGCTGAGCCAGCCCCGCGCGCCGGGCGTCGCCTCGAGCAGCTCGACCAGCGCGATCCCCTCCTCGATGTCCGGGATGGTCTCGCAGGCGAGCAGGTCGGCTTCCGTCGCGACGAGGATCTCGAGCCGCTCGCGGTGGAAGGCCCGGAGCTCGGCGACGCTCCGGCCGTAGCGGCCGGTGTACTCGGCGCCGTTGGCGAGGAAGGCGCCGTACGGTCCGATCGAGGCCGCCACGAGCAACGGGCCGGTGTCGTCGAGTGCGCGCTCGGCCCGCCAGGCCGCCCGCGCCTCCGCCGCGAGCGCGACGCTCCGCTGCAACAGGCTGATCGTGCCGGCGTGGTCGATCCCGCGAGCCGCGAAGCCCTCGAACGTGGCCTGGTAGCTTGCCGTCGTCGCGATCGCGGCGCCGGCCCGGTAGAAGGCGAGATGGGCGCGCACGATCTCGCCCGGGTTCTCCAGCAGCAGCCGAGCCGACCACAGCGGATCGGCCAGGCTATTCCCCTGGGCCTCGAGCTGCGTCGCGAGGCCGCCATCGAGCACGACGACGCCGTGGCGCGCGAAGAGCGGCGCGAGCGGGTCGTCGGCGGACGTGCCGGTCTCCGCCGGGCCCTCGCCGGCCCGGGTGTGGTCCATTCAGCCGGCGCCGCCGATGTCCAGCTCGTAGGCTTCCCAGACGAGGTCCGCGCCGTGCGAGCGATGGCGGATGAGTCGGCCCATCAGCCGCTGCACGTCGTCGCGCAGCGCGTCGAGGTCGGTCCCCTCCGGGAACGGCCCGGCGAACAGCGTCGCCGCGTCCACGATGGCCTGCCTCAGCGGCGGGTGCTCTTCGCGGAGCCGGCGCGCCCTGCCCTGCACGTTGGGCGCGATCTCCTCCATCTCGTCGTAGAGACCGCCGGCGCCCTCCGTCTCCGCCACGTGCTCGGCGAACGCGTCGCCCAGCGCGGCGAGTCGCGCCGCCACGCCCTCGCGCCATTGTCCGGCGTCCTGGCTGGGCGACGAGATCGCGTCTTCGAGCGCCACGAGGGCGTCCCGCAGCTCGCGTCGCCGTTGGGCCGCCGCTTCCAGCGCCTGGGTGGCCTGATGCTCCTGGTTCACGGGGATCCCCTCCGGGTCGCGGGCTGTGGCCTATCCATGGTAGGCCCGGTCAGGCTTCCCGGCGCGGTCGGACGGCGATCGGCCCGATCACCTCGCGCCACGCGCGCGTGAGGGCCCGGAACTCGTCGGCCGGGATCCGGTCGACGGCGACGACGGCCGCGGCGGTCTCGGCGGCGCACTCCGCGGCCTCGCGGCGGAGTGCCGGGTCCGGCAGCGTCGCGAGCGCGGCGAGGGCCGCACCCCGCGCCCCGGTGGCCGCTGCGAGGGCCACCACGTCACGCTCGTTCGCGAACGCGCGGTCACGGGCGCGCCGCGCCGCGGCCGGAGCCTTCCGGCTCCGCGGGTCACGCTCAAGCGCGGCGCTCCTGGCGGCATCCAGCCGCGCCGCCTCGTCCGGTTCCAGCAACCCGGCCCGCGCCACGATCGCCCGGACGATCTCGGCGCGCGGCCCGTACGCGCCGGTGGCGCAGATCTCGACGACGCGCCGCCGCCGCCGGCGCCCATCGAGGAAGTGGATGGCGGCCAGGATCCCGAACGCGCCGAGCAGGGCGACCCAGACGATCAGCTCGGAGGCGAGGTTGCGCGCCTGGTCAGCGGTCACGCGCGGATTGTGGCGGACGCGGCCCGTCCGGGCGCTGCGAGCGCCACGACGGCCGGACGCCACCACGGCCGGACGCCACGCCAGCCGGACACCACGCCGGCCGGGCCTGGAGGCGTGCCCGTCAGAGCCGCTGGGCCGCGTCGAATCGCTCGGCCTCGCCGGTCAGCCACACAAGCTCGTCGGGAGTGAGGACCAGGTCCGCGGCCGCGGCATTCTGCTCCAGCTGCTCGAGCGTGCGCGCGCCCGGGATCGCGGCGGTGTTCGGATGGGCGATCACCCACGCGAGGGCAACCTGCGCCGGCGTCGCGCCATGCGCCGCGGCGATCTCGCGCACAGCCGCCAGCAGCGGTCGGGCGCGGCGGAGGGCAGCGTCCCGGAAGAACGGGTTGATACGACGGATTCCGCTGCGGCGCCCGGTCGGATCGTCGGCGGCGAAAAGGCCCTGGGCGAGCGGGCTGTAGGCGATGACCAGTCGGCCCCGCTCAGCGGCGTACGGGACCAGGTCCCAGCGCGCCGAAGGGCTTGCCAGGCTGAAACGCACCTGGTTCGAGATGATCGGCCGCCGCAGCGCCATCTCGAGTGCTCGCCAGCGCCCGAGGCCATGGTTGCTCACCCCGACGTGGCGCGCGATCCCGGCGTCGAGCACGCGCCGAAGACCCGCGGCCTGGGTCCGGGCCGGCACGATCGGGTTCGGCCAATGCAGCTGGTAGAGGTCGATCGCCGCGACCTCGAGGCGATCCCGGCTGCCGGCGGCCCGCGACGCCACGATCGACGGCAACGGCAGGATCGGCAGCAGCTTGGTGGCGACGAACGCGCCGGCCGCGAGATCAGGGCCCGCCGTCGCGAGGCCGCGCGCGACGATCCGCTCCGACTCGCCGAAGGCATACATCTCTGCAGTGTCGATGAGCGTGACGCCGAGCTCCAGCGCACGCCGAACCAGGGCGGGTGCCTGGTGGGCCGCGTACGCGTCTCCGTAGCCCCACTCGCGCGACCCGAACTGCCACGTACCCAGGCCGATCGCCGAGACCCGCACGCCGTCAATCTCGAGGTACTTCATGCGGTCACCCTACTCCGAACCAGTCGGCCGGGCCCGCGGCCCCGGACCGGCGAAGGAAGGGCCGGTCGGCCGGGCCCGCAGCCCCGGACGGGACGGCCGCCGTTCTCGCTCAGTACGAATGTTCGTCGAGACGCACGGGACCCCGGAACGTCCGGTAGGCCCAGAACGTGTAGGCCAGCACGAACGGAAGGCCGAGCAGCGCGATGATCAGCATCACCGTCAGCGCCAGGTCGGACGAGGCCGTCAGCGGGACCGTCAGGGAAGCACCCTGGTCGCGGGCCGGCAGCAGGTTCGGCCACAGGCCGATCCCGAGCGTCGCGATCATCGCGGCGATCGCCGCGGACGACGCCGCGAACGCGGAGGCGGCCCGGCCGCGGCGCACCAGGACCGGGAAGGCCACGAGAGCGAGCACGGCGATGACGGGCGCCATCCAGGCCGGGATGAGCCCGAATTGGTCCCAGAGCGCGGGCGCCTCGGCTCGGGACCAGATCGTCACGACTACCCACAGGACGAGCGTCGCGACCTGGCCGACAAGCGCGGTCCGCCGCGCCCGCACCTGCAGGGCGCCCTCCGTTTTGAGCAGCAGCCATGCGGCACCCTGCATGAGGAACATGGCCGCGGAAAGCAGCCCGACCGCGAGCGCGAACGGCGAGAGGAGCCCGACGAACGTCCCCGCGTAGTCGCCCTGGCCGTCGAGCGGGACCCCGCGCATGATGTTGCCGATCGCGACGCCGAACAGGACCGCCGGCAGGACCGAGCCCACGAAGAAGGCGAGGTCCCAGGTAGCTCGCCAGCGGCCGCCGCGTTCCTTCGAGCGGAACTCCAGCGAGACTGCCCGCAGGATCAGGGCCGCCAGCACCAGCATCAGGGCCAGGTAGAAGCCAGAGAAGACGGTCGCGTAGACCTTCGGGAAGGCCGCGAAGAGCGCGCCGCCGGCCGTGATGAGCCAGACCTCGTTGCCGTCCCAGACGGGTCCGATGCTGTTCATCAGGATCCGGCGTTCCTCGTCGGTGCGGGCGGTGGTCAGGTGCTGCATGCCGACGCCCAGGTCGAACCCGTCGAGGATCGCGTAGCCCACGAGAAGCACGCCGACAAGGAAGAACCAGGCGGCCTGGAGGAACCCGTTGTCGGCCATCGCGCGTCCCTCCTACGCCGCCGTCGTGCCCGGCCGGAGCGTGGGCTCACGCCTCGGCAGCTCGTCGAGTGCCGCCTCGTCGACCCCGTCAGGGGCCGGCGCCGGTCCGTGGCCCAGCTCCTTCCGCGCGAGGTAGAGCCAGAGCCCGCCGAGAAGGACGTACAGGCCCACCAGCAGCCCGAGCGAGATCGCGATCTGCTCCGGCGGGACGATCCGGCTGATGCCGGTCGACGTGCGCATCACGCCGTAGACGATCCACGGCTGGCGCCCGATCTCGGCCGTTGCCCAGCCCAGCTGGATCGCGATGATCGGGAGCGGCGTCGCCAGCACCGCTGCGCGGAGCCAGAAGGGGCGCCGGAAGACGCTCCGCTGCCAGAGGTAGTAAGCCCCGAATGCCATCACCAGGAGCATCAGCGTCCCGAGCAGGACCATGTTGTGGTACGCGAGGAAGCTCATCGTGATCGGCGGCCAGTCCTGCGTGGGGAACGCGTCGAGGCCCTGGATCGGCGCGTTCCAGTCACCGAACGTCATGAACGAGAGCAGGCGTGCCACCTGGAGCTCCGGACCCTTCGGCAGGTTGCTCGAGTCCTGCGTCGGCGGGAGCGACCAGATCGTCATGGGCACCCCGGCCGCCGTCGAGTAGATGGCCATGATCCCGGCGAACTTCGCCGGCTGGGTCGCCGCCACCTGCTTGGAGCTCATGTCGCCCGTGGCGAACATGCCGGCGGACCCAACGAAGGCGATGATCAGGGCGACCGGCAGCACGGCCCTCGCCACCGAAAGGTGCTTCCGCTTCAGGACGTACCAGGCGGAGACGCCCAGGGCGACGAACGCGCCCGCGGTCAGGGCCGAGGCGACGGTGTGGAGGTACCGCGGGACGAAAGAGGCGTTGAACGCCGCCGCGAAGACGTCGGTCAGGCGGGCGCGGCCGTCGACGATCTCGTAGCCGGCCGGCGTCTGCATCCAGCTGTTCGCGATCAGGATCCAGACCGCGGAGAGGAGCGTTCCGACGCAGACCATGAGCGCCGCGAACCAGCGGACACGGGAGCTGATGCGATCGCGCCCGAAGAGGAGCACGCCGAGGAACGTCGATTCCAGGAAGAAGGCGAGGATTCCCTCGGCCGCCAGCGGCGCCCCGAAGATGTCGCCAACGAACGTGGAGAACTGCGCCCAGTTGGTCCCGAACTGGAACTCCATCACGAGCCCGGAGGCGACCCCGACGACGAAGGTCAGGGCGAAGAAGCGGGTCCAGAAGGCCGCGGCCCGGTCGTACGTCTCCGCCTTCCCATGGAGGTTCCGCAACCGGAACGTCTCCAGCGCCAGGACGATCGCCCCGATCCCGATCGAGATGCTGGGGAAGAAGAAGTGGAACCCGATCGTGATGGCAAACTGGATCCGGGCAAGCAGTTCGGCGTCCACGCGCTGACCTCCGGGAGAATGGCAGTTGCACTGTGGCCCGCCGGCAGTGGGATCCGGTAGCGCCGCGCGGCCCGGACGGCTGGGCCGAAGGGCACGTCGCCCGTGCCGACGGGCACGCCGGCGTTCGCGTCAGTCGGCGTCGGTCCGCACGTAGCGTCTGCCGATCAGGGCGAACGCGGGAAGCCGGTCCAGCCAGGCGGAGAGCGGCTGCGACGGGCGTCCCTCCCGGCCGGCGATCGCGAGCCGGGCGTTGGCCTCATCGCCGCTCGGACGCGCGTCCACGATGGCCAAGTCGATCGCGACCCGGCCGGGCACGCCCTCGCCCAGGGTGGCGATCGCCTCGGCCGGGGGCGGCCCGACCTCGTACTCGGCACGAACCTCCGCCTCGGCGCGCCAGCGCGGCCGGCGGAGCAGGATTCGCGCCCAGGTCGCGGCCACCTCCGGGGTCACGCGACCGTCGCCCGGCCGGGGTGCCGGCCCGACCTCCAGCCCACGGGCCCAGCGGGCCGCGCGGTGGAGCAGCGCGTACTCGTCGAGGTCGGCGAAGCGGGCCAGGTCGTCGGCGGGTGAGCCGTCGCCGAAGAGCGCCGCGATCGACGTCGCGAAGACGCCGGCAAGGTCGAGATCGATGCCACGCACCGTTCGGTGGAAGTAGACCTGCTGGTACATGAAGAGGCGCGCCGTCAGGAACATCTCCAGGGCGCTCAGGCCCGACTCGTAGAGGGTCAGCCCGCGCTCCGAGACGAAGGCGTAGCGCCGGAGCCGCTCGGCGTCCACCGGTCCGGCGGGGACGCCGGTGAAGTAGGCGTCGCGCCGGACGTAGTCCAGGTTGTCGACCGTGAAGACCCCCGAGAGGAGGGGTTGGAGCCAGCGGATCCAGAGCGGCATCGCCGCGTCGTCCAAGGGCGGTTTCGAGATGAGGAACGCCACCCACGCGGGATCGATCGCCTCTCCCGGCGCGATGGCGTCCCGTGCGGGCACGCCGCCGGGTGCGCGTCGGAGGCCCCGGATCAGCGGCGCCAGCTCGCGCGTGACGATGAGCTGCGACAGGTCTTCGTGGGTGAGCGCTTTTGCGCCGGTGCGCCGCGCGTCGTCGGGCGCCGGGAAGTCCGCCAGCACGTGCTCGTCGTAGAAGTGCGCGAACGGCCCGTGGCCCACGTCGTGGAGCAGGCCCGCCACGCGGAGCGTCTCCACCACCAGCCCTTCGGACGGCACGGGCCCGCCCGTCCCGGCGATCGCCAGCGACTCGGCGAGCGACGGGTAGAGCTGGCGCGCCCACAGCCCCGCCTCGTGCATGACGCCAAGGCCGTGGGTGAACCGCGAGTGCTCTGCCGAGGGGAAGACCCAGCGCGCGCTCTGGAGCTGGCTGATCCTGCGGAGGCGTTGCAGCCAGACCGTGTCGAGGAGGTCCTCCTCCGCGGTCTCCTCGTCCGGCAGCCCGGCGGCTCGCGCCGCGCCCGGGGAGAGCCGCTTGGTCAGCTCTATGTAGCCGTGGATCGGGTCGCTGATGAGGTTGACGGCGGCGAAGCGGGCCGGGCGCATGGGGGGATTGTGGCCCTTCGCGGTCACCCGCGTGGGTAGCGTGCCGCCGCTCGGCGCACAATCCCGGCAACCTCTCCGCGGAGCGTCTCGGGCGCCAGGACCTCCACGTCGGCGCCCCAGCCCAGGATCCACGGCCGGATCTCCAGCGTGCCGGAAACCCGGGCACGCCACGTGAGCGACCCATCGGCGTTCTTCGTCAGCGACTGGGTCGGGTGCCAGGTGGTCTCCGCCACGCGTGAGCCGACCGAGCCATCGAAGCGCAGGACGACCTCCACGACCCCCTGGTCCGCGACGATCCCCCAGGCGCGGTCCAGGGCCGCCTCGATCTCGCCGTCGGGCGGCGGCTGGAACTGGACGGTGGTCATCGCCAGGGTGCGGATCCGCTCCAGCTTGAAGGTGCGGAGCCCGCCCCTCGTCTCGTCGAAGCCGATGAGGTAGAGCGCGTGCGTCTCCGCGGACGGCTCGATGAGGTAGGGCCGGACGCGGGCCGCCCGTGGCGGGCGGGCCGGGTCATACGTGCTGGGGTCGTAGGTCAGCTCCACGATCCGCCGCTCCGCCCACGCCTGGGTGAGGAGCCGCAGGTTGCGGCTCCCGACGGGATCGAGCGGCCGGGCGGCCATCACGTCGAGGGTTCGCTGCACGTGGTGGCCCAGGACCGGCGGCAGGGCTTCACCCAGCTTCTGGAACGCGGCCGCGAGGTCTGGATCGTGCGCGTCCGCGTAGCGCGCCATCAGGCGCGCTGCCAGGAAGACGGCCATCGCCTCCGCGCGGGTCAGCCGGAACGCCGGCAGGAAGGCCTTGTCGGAGATCCCCCAGCGACCGCCGTCGGCCCAGAGCGGGATGTCGAGCTCGTCCTGCAGTGCCCGCAAGTCCCGGTAGGCGTTGCGCCGGGACATCCCGACGAAGGCCGCGATCTGGTCCGGCGTGGCGCCTTCCGGATGCGCCTCGAGATACGTGGTCACCCGGTAGAAGCGTGCCAGCCGGTCGCGCTTGCGGCCGACCGCGTCCGCGCCGGAGTCCCAGCGATCCATGGTCGTCGTCTCTCCCGTCAAGGTGCCGGAGCCGCGATGGTGATCGAGCTGCCCCGCTCCGTTGCCGTCAGGCTCGCCTCGAGGCGGCCCCGGATGGCGCCCGGTCGGAGCGTGAACCCCTCGCCCTCGATCCATGCGTCGGCCCGGCCGAGTTGGGCGTCCGTGAAGATCCAGTACTCGAGCTCGCCCCGCCAGCGGTGCAGGTCGGCGTCTCCCGCCAGCCAGCGGACCTGCGGGAACGCCCGCCGGAAGGTGTCCCCGTCGATCGCGACGCGGCAGTGGCGCGCTCGCGCCCCCTCCAGGTACGCGATCCCCAGCTCCTCCGCAGCCGCACGGGCCTTGGAATCGAGGGCCTCGCGCAGGACGGCGAGGTCGAGCGACTCGCCCTCGACGGCGGCGCCCGGCACCCGGCGCCACGAGCCGTTTGGTTCCCGAAGCCAACCCTGCGTCGCGAGAAGGGCCGCCCCGCCCAGCCCGAGCGCCTGGACGCTCGCGACCTCCGCCGTCCAGCTGAAGTCGAGGCCCGCACGCGCACCGCGGACGCGTGCGCCGCCGATCGAGCGCCGATCGATGGAGCCGCTGAGTGCCAGCCCGAGGCGGGCGCTGCCGCCGGCGGTGATCGATGCATCACAGGGGGGCGGGAGCTGCGTCGGGTCGGTCGGGCCAAACTGCGACGACCCGGCGGGCTTTCCGGCGAGCGCCAGGTCGTTCGCCACGGCGACGGACGCCAGGAGCGTGGCCGTGATCAGCCCGATTCCGAGCCCGGCGACGAGCGCCGCGGTCAATCGCGGGCCGCGCGGCGCACCTGGCCCCAGGACTCGCCGGGCCAGGCCGAGCGCGGAGAAGAGCGACGTCCCGAGGATCGCGAGGGCCCACGGGTAGCCCGCCTCGAGGGAGGGGAGCAGCGTCTGGAGGCCGCGATCCGCGATCTGGCGCCACAGGCTTGCCAGCGACGGAAGGAGGATGAGGCCGGTGCCCACCGCAAGCGCACTGATCAGGCGAAAGGCCTGCGGGCCGTGGGCCGCGGGCGGCCATGCCAGCGCCATCGCCGCGATCCCAACCGGCAGCAGCAGCGCGATCCCCACGAGAAGGTCGGCCGGGCCGCCTGGCCGGTAGGCCACCAGGACAAGGAGGCTCGTGGCGGCCCACAGGGCGGTGAGGCCCGCCGCGAGGAGCCGCATCTCGAAGACCCGGACGCGCACGCCCGGAGTCTAGCCGAGCACCCGTCCGGGCGATGCTCCCCGGCGGGGTCGGCCGCTCGGGTACACTCTCGCGGGTCCCACATGGAGGAGAGTCTGCGTACGATGCGAACCCCATTCCGCTTCGCGGCGGCACTCGCGCTGACCGGCGCGATGGTGGCTGCCTGTTCCGGCGCGGCGTCCCCGACGCCCGCTCCCTCCGCGGCTCCCTCCGCGGCCCCATCGATCGCCGCCACGCCGGCGGCATCGCCGAGCACGGCGGTCGTGCCGAGTCCGTCGCCCGACCCGTGCGCCCCGGCCAACCTGAAGCTCCTGACGGCCGGCACGCTGACGATCGGCACCGACAACCCGGCGTATCCGCCGTACTTCGCGGTGCCGGCGAGCGGGAACGCGCCCAAGCCGTGGGGGCTCGGCGACCCCACCAACGGCCAGGGCTTCGAGAGCGCTGTCGCGTACGCGGTCGCCGCCAAGCTGGGATTCGCGAAGGATCAGGTCGCGTGGACTGTCGTCCCGTTCAACAACTCGTACGCGCCCGGGAAGAAGTCGTTCGACTTCTATCTCGCCCAGGTGTCGTACAAGCCGGAACGGGCCCAGACGGCCGACCTGTCGGACGGCTACTACTTCGTCGCCCAGTCGGTCGTCGCGCTGACCGCGAACCCGCTCGCCAAGATCACGACGATCTCGGGCCTCAAGAGCTTCAAGTTCGGGGCCCAGGTCGGAACGACCGCCTACGACACGATCAAGAACGTCATCCAGCCCACGACCAAGATCTCCGTCTACAACGACAACGACGCGGCCGTGAAAGCGCTCCAGGCCAGGCAGATCGACGGCCTCGTCGTGGATCTTCCCACCGCGTTCTACGTGACGGCGGCGCAGATCGTCGATGGCAAGGGCAACCCGCTCGCGAGCATCGTCGGCCAGTTCCCGGTCCAGGCCGGCACAGGCGCGGAGCACTTCAGCCTGGTCCTGGCGAAGGGAAGCTCGCTCACGAGCTGCTTGAACCAGGCGATCGGCGCCCTGAAGTCGGATGGGACGCTGGACCAGATCACGAAGACCTGGCTGTCCGACAAGGCGAACGCTCCGGCCCTCCAGCCCTGATACTCGCCGCCGCTGATCGATGACCGCTCTCGGCGGTCTCGGACCGCACGATCAGGAAGTGCTCGCCCGCCTTCCTGGTCGGCGGCCCCGATCGAGGCGATCGAGCCCCGGCGCGCTCCGTTCGACGGCCGTCGCCTTTGCCAGCACGATCGCCTTCTTCGGCTTTCTGACCTGGATTGCCGTCAACTCCCCGGGCTGGCCGCTCGTCCAGCGGTCGTTCTTCAACGGGGACCTGCTGGTCGCGTCGCTGCCGGACATCGCAGCGGCCTTCTGGGTGAACGTCCAGCTCTTCTTCGTGGCCGAGACCCTGATCCTCGCACTGGCGCTCGTGATCGCGGTTCTTCGGAGCACCCCCGGCCCCGTGCTGTTCCCCGTTCGCCTCCTCGCCACCGCCTACGTCGATGTCTTCCGGGCCCTGCCCGGCGTCCTGATCATCTACATCCTGGGTTTCGGCATTCCGGGCCTCAACATCGACGGGGTGCCGACCGACCCGTTCTTCTATGCCGTCATTGCCCTGACGCTGATCTACTCCGCGTACGTTTCCGAGGTCTACCGGGCGGGCATCGACTCGGTCCATCCGAGCCAATCGGCCGCTGCCCGATCGCTCGGCCTGAGCCAGTGGCAGGCCCTCCGGTACGTGGTCCTCCCCCAGGCGGTCCGACGCGTGATCCCGCCGCTCCTCAACGACTTCATCGGGCTCCAGAAGGACACCGTCCTGGTCTCCTACATCGGCGTCGTCGAGATCTTCCGGCAGTCGCAGATCACCGAGGCGGCCCACTTCAACTTCACGCCCTACCTCGCGACGGCGGCGGTCTTCCTGGTCATGACGATCCCGCTGGCCCGGCTCACCGACTGGCTGGTTTCCCGCGACCGGCGTCGGGCCGCGGCGGGAGCCCGGTGAGCGGCGCGCCCGGTCCGGCTCTCCGGATCGAGGACGTCCACAAGTCGTTCGGGCGCACCCCGGTCCTGCTCGGGATCGACCTGACCGTCGCCCAGCACGAAGTCGTCTGCCTGATCGGGGCCTCCGGGAGCGGCAAGTCGACCCTCCTGCGCTGCGTCAACCTTCTGGAGCCGATCGACGCCGGCCGAATCTTCGTGGCCGGCGAGGAGATCACCGCACCCGGGGTGGACGTCAACCGGATCCGGCGCCGGATCGGGATCGTCTTCCAGGCCTTCAACCTGTTCCCCCACATGAGCGTGCTCGACAACGTCACCCTGGCGCCCCGCAAGGTCCTGCGCCTTGCGCCGGCCGAGGCGGCGGACCGTGCGCTGGCGCTCCTGGAGCGCTTCGGCCTTGCCGACAAGCGGGCCGAGTTCCCGGACCGGCTCTCGGGTGGCCAGCAGCAACGGGTGGCGATCGTCCGGGCGCTCGCGATGGAGCCGGAGCTCCTGCTCCTCGACGAGGTGACGAGCGCGCTCGACCCCGAGCTCGTGGCGGAAGTCCTCGCGGTGATCCGGGAGCTGGCGCGGGGCGGGATGACGATGCTGATCGCCACCCACGAGATGGGCTTCGCGCGCGACATCGCCAACCGGGTCTGCTTCCTGGACGCTGGCCGGATCCTTGAGGAGGGACCGCCCGAGCAGATCTTCCGCACGCCGCGCGCCGAGCGCACGCAGCGCTTCCTCCAGCGCGTCATGGAGGCGGGGCGGCTGTAGGCCACCCGTCGCTGGCCGCCTGGAAGGGCGCCGGCAGCGAGTCCTGAGTCAGGGAGTGGCCGCCCCCAGAAGCTCGCCGAGGGAGACGACGCGCAGGCCGTGCGCGGCGAGCCCGTCGAGAATCGCCGGCAGCGCCTCGAGCGTGTGGGTGCCACCCAGGGCCAGGCGGACGATGGCCCCGCCGGTGGAGCGCGAGATCACCCGCGCCGCGATGTCGGCCGCGATCGGACCGCCGGCGTCGGGCACGATGCCGTCGCCCGGGTCCACGTCCGCGCCCACCAGCCACGTCCAGCCGGTCCCGCCGATCACCCCGAGCGCGGCCGTCTCCAGCGAGCCCGATACCCGCAGCCAGGGCGCCGTCGAGCGGCCGAGGAGCTGCGCCAGGCGCGCATCGGCCGCTCGCACGGCCGTGTCCCACGGGGTCCCCGGATCCGGGCGGGCCGGCAGCAGGCCCGGCGTCACCCGGGGCGGCGCTGCCGCGAGGCGAGCGAGGACAGCTCGCCCGGCCGCGTCCGCCGGATCTGCGGCCGCCGGCGCCACGAACACCGTGGCTGCCACGCCCCTGGCGACCAGCCACTGGAGCGTCGCCTCGGCGCCGGCAGCCGTCGACGCTCCTGCGCCCGGGCCGCCGCCATAGTCGAAGGTGAGCGCAACCGTGTTGGTCCCGCGGGGCCCATGGGTCACGAGGAGCGCGCGCCCGTCGGCCGGCAGGACGGGGAACGGCTCGGCGCTGCCAAGCGGCCCGAACGAAGCCGCCGCAGCGGGTGGGAGGCTCTCCGCGTCGACGACCTGGCCCGGCAGGTAGACGAGCGTCCAGCCAACGTCGATGCGGTCAGGCACGTACGCGGCGGCCTCGGGGTCGAGCGTCGGATAGCGCGCCCGGTTCCAGTAGGCGAGGCTCTCCGCGGTGGTCGCGAAGCGGGCGGCGAGCGCGCGGAGCGTGTCGCCCCGCCGCACGACGTAGGAGGCAAATGTCGGCGACGGTGCGGGCGTCGGGCGAAACGGCCCGACCGGCGCGGACGCCGAAGGCTCGGCTGATTGCGCGACACTGGACGCGGGAGCGGACACCGGGCTTGCCGCGGAGTCGACGGACGTCGCGCAGCCGGTCACGACCATGGCGACAAGCAGCAGCGCCGTGGCCGACGGGGCGGCGACGGGTGGTCGGCGACCCAGCACCCCCGGATGGTACGCCGACACCATCCGGATCCGTCGGCAGCCGACACGGAGCCACCGCATCGTGGCGCCCCCCGCGCGCTACCGGCGCTCGTTGTGCTCGGGTGGCGCGCCCCCGGGCGCGATCGGGTCCATCGGGGTGGGCTCCGAGAGCGTGAAGTCCGCGGCGAGCGCCAGCCCCTCGGCCGCCGTGGCGATCAGGTCGCGCCCGCGTCGTTTCGCGACGAAGCAGGCTCGGTCCGCGGCCAGCAGGATCTCGGCGTTCGTCGCGCCGTCCGCGGGGTACGTTGCCACGCCGATCGACGCGCTCACCGGCGGCCAGCCGTCGTGCCCGGTCCAGTCGCCCGGGAGGGCCCGGAGCGCATCGCGGATCCGGCATGCCACGGCCATCGCGCCGGCGGGATCTGGGGTGGCCACGATCACCGCGAACTCGTCCCCGCCGTATCGGAAGACGCGATCCGAGTTGCGGCTGGCATCCGTGATCGTCCGGGCGACCCGGCGAAGGAGCTCGGTGCCCACCTCGTGGCCCATCGTCTCGTTGACGGCCTTGAAGTTGTCCAGGTCGAGCATCAGGAGCCCGAAGCAATCGTCCGGCCCGGCCGGCTGCCCCAGCCAGCCGCGGAACGTGCCCGCGTTGAGCAGGCCGGTGACCTGGTCGGTCTGGGCCTCGATCTCCTTGATCCGGAACGCGGCCGCATTGCGGAGCGCGATCGAGACCTGGCCGGCAAAGAGCTGGACCAGCTCGAAGTCGTCCTCGTCGAAGCGATCCTCCGCCCCAAGGCGTTCCATGGAGACCACGCCCAACGCGCTATCCGGGCCTCGGAGCGGGACGCAGATGAGGCTCCCTTCCAGCGGACCCGTCGTCGGGGACTGGCGCACCCGGGGATCACGCAGCTCGTCGCGGACCAGCTGCGGCTCCCCATGGGCGAGCACCCATGTCGCGAGCCCTTCCTCGCCGGGCTCCCACGGCACGAGGTAGGCGGCCGCGTGCACGCCCCGGGCGAGGATGGGCCGGAGCGTCCCGGTCTCCGGGTCCAGCAGCTCGATCGAGATCGTGTCCAGCCGGACGAGGGCGCTGAGCCGGTCGGACACCTGCTCCAGGATCGCCCGCGCGTCGAACGTTCCGAGGATCGACTCGGTGATCGCCAGCAGCGCCCGCTGGCTGGCCAGCCGCCGCTCCAGCTGCGTGGACTGGGCCCGCAGGCGCTCGGTGGTCTCAGCGTTCGCAATCGCCTGGGCGGCCAGGCTGGCGTAGATCACGAGGAGGCGCAGGTCGTCGTCCGAGAATTGCTGCAGGCCCAGCTTCGAGAGCACGATCACGCCGAGGACCTCGTCCTCGTACACCAGGGGTGCGAGCAGCATCGATTCATCCAGGTCGTCGTCCGTGCCGGCGATCGTCACGGACCGCGGGTCATGCGCTGCGTCCCCCAGGTTCTGGGGCAGCTTGTGCCGGGCGACCCAGCCAGTGATTCCTTCGCCGATTCGAAGGCGGAGCCGGTCCGGCGTCTCATCCTTGAACTCGCCGACGAGGCCGCGCATGGCCACCGGGACGAGCCAGCCGCCCTCGCGCAGCCGGTAGACGCGGACGTTGTGGAACGCGATCAGCGTCTCGAGCTCGTGCGAGATCGCGTCCCCGATCTCCTGCTCCGTGGTGAGACGGGAGAGCTGCGCGCCGAGCTGCTGGATCGACTGCAGCTGCGCCGCCCAGGTGGCCATCCGGGTGAAGGTCTGGGCGTTCTTGATGGCCGTTGCCGCGTACGCCGCGAACGCCGCCAGGGTCTGGAGCTCCTCCGGGTCCCAGGGATGGGGTCGGTCGTGATAGATGGTCAGGAGGCCGAGCGGGCTGTCGCCGTCGAGGAGCGGCGCGGCGCAGAGGGTGTCGAAGCCCTCCTGGACCACCGCGGCCCGAACGGCCTGCGCCCGCGGGTCGTCGCGATAGCGCACCGAGAAGAGCGGACGCAGCTCCGTCGCCGCCTCGGCGGGCAGCGATGGCATTGGAAGGTCCCGCACCGCGGCGAGATAGCCAGCCGAGAGCCCGCGGCTCCCCTCTGCGGCGATCCGGCCGTCGGGCCCGCGAAGCGAGACCGCCGCGCGCTCCGCGCCGAAGAGGGCGCGCGCGTGCTCCAGGACGCCGCCAAGGATCTGGTCGATGTCCAGCTTGTCGCCGATGTCGGTCGCGATCCGGCGCAGTGCTTCGGCGCGGTGCAGCTGGATCGCCGACTCGCCGCGGAGCCGGTCGGCATGCACCGCAACGCCGAGTGCGCGGGCCACCGCGGCGACGAACACGGCCCGCTCCCGGGGTGCCGGGCCGCCCTCGTCCGCTACCAGCAGGATCCCCCAGGCGCCGCCGGCGCCGCCGTGGATCGCTGCCGCCACGCGACCACCGAGAAGACTCCCGGAGCCCCCGAGCCAGTCTGCGCCGGCGGGCGCCGTCTCGGCGACCGGGCCTTCGGCGCGGAGGGCTCGGCCAGGGAGGCCCTGCGATTCCGCGAGGGATCCCAGCCGGTCCGCCCCGACGCCACGGGCCGCTCGTGTGAGGAGCCGCCCGTCGCGACGCTCGAGGATCGCGACCAGGTCATGACCGGCGCGGTCGTGCAAGAGCTCGATCGCGGCCCTCATCACCGCGTCCGGGGCGGCGTCCCCCGCGACCAGCTCCGCCAGTTGCGCGAGGATGACCACGTCGAGGCGGGTCCGCGCCGGCGCCTCGTGGACGGCTCGCGAGGCGGCGATAGGCCGCACGACCGTCGTCAGACCGGCCGGCACGCGCTCCGAGGGCCGCGTCCGAAGCTCCACCACGTCGGCGCCGATGGACGGGGCCACTGGACGGGCGGGGACGCCACCGAGATTGCGCCGCCCGCGGGCCGGTTCCGGCCTGCTCTCGGCCTCGGCGAGGAATTGCTGGAGGTCGCCCAGTCGGTAGCGGCGATCGCCGCGCTGGTTGATGCGGTAGAAACGGAGACGTCCCTGGTCGCTCCAGGCCCGGATCGTGTTGGCGTGCACGCCAAGAAGGCGCGCCGCCTTCGTGACCGAGAGCGTGGCATCCGTGGGCCGACGGGCGAGCGTCATGGTAAGTCCGAGCCTGCTCCGATGGAGGATTCGTGAGGTTGGGCGGAGTCTCAGCGACCTGACATATCTTGCCAATAGGAGATACGTCATGGGCTCCCGGGTGGATCTTCGTACGACCCGGCGGCGGCACCCGGGATCGGGTGCTCAGGGTCGGGCGGTCAGCCTGACGTAGAGCAGCGTCGCTCCCAGGGCCACGAGTCCGATCACGACGACCCCGATCACCGCGAAGAGGGGATCGCCGACGAGGCCGGGCGCCGTCGAGCTGGTCCGCACGTCGCCGCCCGCGGGGCTTGCCGTCGGGTCGGCCGCGAACGCGGGCGCGGCGGCCAGGACAAGCGACGCCAGGAGATACGCGCACGCCCCGAGGCAGCGACGAAGCCCGCAGCCGGGCCACCTCACGCGGCCGCTCCCGCCACGAGGGCCCACCCGATCCCGGCGACCAGCAGGGCCAGGCCACTGGCGAGGGCGACGGCGGCCGCGACCGGACGCGCCCGCTCCCCGTCTGCGAGGACCCGCATCGCCTCCTCGCGCTCAAGCGTGCAGATGACGAGCGGCCGGCCGGTTCCGGCCGTCATCTGGACCGCGCCATCGGCGCTGATGACCGGCACGCCAAGGACCGACGCATGCTCCACGGAGGAGAGTTGCTCGATCCGCAGCCGGACGGGCGTCTCCGGCGGCAGCCTCATCGCCAGCTGGTCAGCGACCTCGGCCGCGGTCCCGAGAGATTCCCGGACCAGCGTCACGAGGCCCTCGTCGAGCGCCTCGGCATCCACGCCTGCCTCGTCGAGGCCTTCGCGGAGGCGAAACGGGACCAGCTGGCGCTGCTCGTCGATGACGCGCCACCCGCCTCGAAGTCGGACCTCGACGCGCCGGCGCCGGAAGACCAGGGGGCGGTCGTGCTCGTCCGGGAACTCGTCGTCCGCATCCAGGCGCCCGTCGATCCGCACGTAGCGTCGGGTCCCGGTCGATGCCAGGTCTCGGGCGGCGGCGAGGGTCACGACCGGCGTGACGGCGAGGAGACGTCCCACCCGGACGCGCGGCCCGTACGAGCGGAGGAGAAGCGTACCAATCGCGATCGCGACGATCCCGGCGGCAGTCACGAACAGTGGGGTCACGGGCGGGGATGGTAGCAGCGCCCGGGCGAAGCCGCCGCCGCAGGGAGCCGCCGTCGCAGGGCGCCGCCGCCGCCGGGCCGGCCCAGGCGCTGGGAGCGGCGGGCACGAAACGACCCGGAGGAACCTCCGCATCGCGTGGACCTCGGCCGTGAAGCCTCCGCCGTTAGCGAGCTCATGACCCCTCCGAGTCAACGTCAACGCTACGCGTCGCAACCGGAACGGTCAACGTCCGCCGTCCACCAAAGTGCCGGCCCCGGTGCCGGTTGTCCACACGGTGTCCACCGCCGGGAGCTTTCGCATCAGGCCGGCGAGCGTCCCGTGGCCGGATCGAGCGCCGAGATCAGGCCCGCGTAGCTCGTCAGGATCAGGCGTCCGCCGATCAGCTCGGCCTCGGCGACGACGTCGGAGTGGCCGACGCGCCAGCGGACCTCGCCATCCGCCTCGAGCGCGAACGTCTCGATCTCGGCCTGGACCAGGACGTGCGGCAGCCGCGACGAGCCCAGGACGGCCAGGACCGGCGACCCGGACCGATGCGACCAGCGCAGCTCGCCGGTCCGGGCGGCCAGCCCGTACGTCACGAAGCCGTACTTCACGACCAGCAGGCCGGCGGTATCCCAGGCCACGCCGGCGGGCACGTCGAAGATCGGCGAGGCGAGACGCGCAGCCCATGCCCCGGCCGGGCCCTCGGCGCGGAGCTCGGCGCGGCAGAGCCGCTCGAACGCGGAACCGGCGCGGTCCCCGTACTCGAAGAGCTCGCCGCCGGCCTCGGAGAGGGCGAAGACGGCATCGCCGCCCCCGGTCCCGGCCCAGCGGTAGCGGACCCGGATGCCGCCCGGGTACCCGACGACGGCCTGCCGTGGCTCCGCGGTCACGTACCGGGTGTCGCGAGCCTGCCGAGTGGCGGGCCCGGTGCGTCGGCATGCATGGCCGGCGCGCCCGCCCGTGCATCCGCTGGCGGGATCTCGGCGATCTCCGCGACGGTCGCGTTCGTAAGCGCCCGCAGCGCCGCCGGCGAGACGGGAAAGACCGAGCGATCGTGGCCCGCCGCCGCCCAGATCTCCGGGTAGCGGCCGAGGTCCGGATCCATCACCACCCGCACCGGCCGCGGATGGCCGAGGGGCGGGATTCCACCGATCGAGAATCCGGTCAGGTCACGGGCCTCGCGCGCCGTGGCGCGCCGAATGCGCGCCTCACCGGTCACGGCAGCCAGGAGCGCGACGTTCACGCGGTTCGTCCCGGCCGCCAGGCAGAGGATGGGTTCGAGCCCACCGTCGCCGCGGGGCGCCACGAACACGAGCGACTTCACGATCTGCGCCTGCTCCACGCCCAGCGCGCGCGCGGCGTCCGCTGCCGTGTGCGTCGTGTCGGCCAGCTGGTGAATCTCGAGGTGCACGCCCCTCCGGGCGGCCGCGTCCAGGACGCGACGAACAGCCGGATCGAGATCGATCGGGTCTGCAGGCGCTCGCGGATCGACGGGGTCGGGCACGCTCGCGAGTCTAGCATCGGGCGAGCCGGCCTCCATCGGGCGAGCCGGCCTCGATCGGGCGAGCCGGCCTCCATCGGGCGCACGTGCTTCGATCGGGCGCGCGGGCCCCGACCCGCTACGATTCGTGGCTGTGCGCGCAGTCCTCTTCGACTGGGATGGAACCCTCGTCGACACGCTCCCGTTCATGTACGCCGCGACGGAGCTCGTCATGGCGGAGTCCGGCATGGCGATCACCTGGGACGAGTATCGGCGCCACTTCACGCCCGACTGGCGCCTGCTCTACCGCCGGTTCCACATGCCGGAGGAGGCCATCGAGGCGGTCGGCGACCGCTGGTGGTCGCTCTACCGGGGTCGCGACGAGGCCGCCCTCCTGCCGGGCGCCGCGGATGCGCTCCGACGTCTCGCCGGCGCAGGCCTTGCGCTGGGGATCGTCACCGCCGGCCGTCGCGAGAGCGTGGAACCCCAGCTCGAGCGGCACGGACTTGCCGGGCTCCTCCCGGCTCGCGTCTACGGCGACGACCCATTCGAGCAGAAGCCAGGTCCCGGCGGCCTCCGCCACGCGCTGGACGTGCTGGGCCTTGCCGACCGAGCCTCGGAGACCGCGTACGTCGGCGATGCGCTCGACGACATGCGGATGGCGGTGGCCGCCGGCGCGCGCGGCATCGGGATTCGGAGCGACCTCGCGACGGAGGTCGAGCTACGCGACGCCGGCGCGAGCGAGGTCGTAGGTTCCGTGGCCGACTGGGTCGCGGGCGTCCTGGGCTGAGCGGATCGGGCTGGGCTGAGCGCAACGAGGCGCTCGGGTGTAGATTCGCCGCGCCGGCAGGAGCCCGGCGCAATCGAAGATTGGGACAGGGGAGCGCCTCGCGGCGCTGAGAGTGCGGTCAACCGCAGACCCTCGGGACCTGATCCGGGTCATGCCGGCGAAGGGAGTCCAGTGGAGCGCCTCCGTCCCCCCACCCGACGGAGGCGTTCCGATTCCTGATCCCGGTCCCGGCCGCGTGCGGCACGCGATCCTCGTCGGCGACGGCGACGTGCCCACGCGCGCGATGCTCGATGCCGCCTGGCCCGGTTGGGCTGCGGACGTGGACCTCGTCATCGCGGCGGACGGTGGCGCGCGGAAGGCTGACCGGGCGGGCCTCGTGCCCCAGCTCGTGGTTGGCGACGGCGATTCGCTCGGCGAGTCCGGACTGGCCGAGATCCACGCGGCAGGGATCCCGCTGGAGCGTGCCGCCGCGGCCAAGGACGAATCGGACCTGGAGCTGGCGGTCCTCGCGGCCGTGGCGCGCGGCGCCGGGCACCTGACGATCCTGGGCGCCATGGGAGGCCCCCGTTTCGACCACGCCCTCGCGAATGCGTGGCTGCTGGCGCATCCCGCGCTGGACGGGCGAACGGCGGTGCTCCTCGACGCGCGGACGCGGGTCCGGCTGCTCTCCTCGCGGGCCGCAGGTGGCGCCGCGACCGCGGGGCGGGCGGAGGCCATCCTCGCCGGCGCCCCCGGCGACCTCGTCTCGCTCTTCCCGTTCGGGGCGGACGCCGTGGGCGTCACGACCGACGGGCTCGCCTATCCGCTCCGGGACGAGCCGCTGCGCGCAGGGCCGGCCCGAGGGCTCTCCAACGTCCGCACGGGCACGGAGGCGCGCGTCTCCCTCCGGTCCGGCTGCCTGCTCATCGTCGAGACGCGCGACACGGAAGGGAACACGTAATGGCCATCACCGCGCACGCTCCCGCCGTCGCGCTGCCGGATCCTCGCTGGCGCACGCGCGACATCCTCGTCACCGCCGTCCTCGGCGTGGCCTTCGGCGTCGTCTTCTGGTTCTGGAACAACCTCGCCTGGAGCTTCCTGGCGCCGCTCGGTCCGTTCCAGAATCTCTTCTATGCCGTTTGGCTCATCCCGGCGGTCCTCGCCCCGCTGATCGTGCGGAAGCCGGGCGCCGCGCTCTTCGCCGAGCTGCTCGCCGCCGGCGTGTCGGTGATCGCCGGCTCCCCGTGGAGCCTCGATGTGCTGCTCTCTGGCTTCGTACAGGGCGCGGCGGCCGAGCTGGTCTTCGCATTCACCCTCTACCGGGTGTGGGGGTTGCCCGTCCTCGCGATCGCCGCGCTGGCCTCGGCGGCGGCCGCATGGATCCACGACTGGGTCATCTACTACCCGACGGTGGCGGTCGAGACCCAGCTGCTGGTGGGTGCCGCGATGGGCGTTTCCGCCGTGGTCATCGTCGGGTTCGGCTCGCTCATGCTTGCCCGAGCGCTCCGCCGGGCCGGGGTCCTGGAGGGCTTCCCACGCTGAGGAGAGGACCCGGCGCAACAACCGGCACAAGCGGCCCAGGCGCGATCCGCGCCCGCGACGTCGGGGTCACCTACGAGGGCGCCGCGGCCGCGGCGGTCGCCGACGTCACGTTCGACCTTCCCGCGGGCAGCTGTCTCCTGATCGTCGGGCCGTCCGGCTCGGGGAAGAGCACGCTGGCGCGGGCGATCGCAGGGCTGGTGCCGGGTGCGATCCCGGGGCGCCTCGATGGCGAGCTTGTGGTGGGTGGGCGCATTGCTGGACGCGACCCACAGGCGCTGGTCGCACGGCAGGTCGGGATCGTCTTCCAGGACCCGGAGAGCCAGCTGGTCATGGAGCGCGTGGATGACGAGGTCGCGTTCGGCCTCGAGAGCCTCGGGTGGCCGGCCGGGGAGATGCGGGCGCGTGTCCCGGAGGCGCTCGCCGAGCTCGGCCTCGCCGGCTTCGGGCGACGACGCACTGCACGACTCTCGGGCGGCGAGCAGCAGCGCCTCGCCATCGCCGGGGCCCTCGCGCCGGTCCCGGGGATCCTGGTCCTCGACGAGCCGACCGCAAACCTGGACCCCGACGGGACCCGCGAGCTGGCGGCCCGACTCGCGGCAATGCGCGCGGCCCGCTCGACGACGATCGTCCTCGTCGAGCACCATGCCGACCTCGTGTGGCCGCTCGCCGACCTTGTTCTCGCCCTTGGCCCAGACGGCCGGCCGATCGCCCTTGGCCCTCCCGGGGCCCTGCTCGAGCGCCATGCGGCCGGGCTGGCGGCCGCCGGCATCTGGCTTCCGGATCCATTCGGGCCGGGGACCGCGGCCGCTGCGCCGCGTGATGCGCCACGCCCCGAGCCGGCCGCCGGCCGGCTGCTCGTCGAGGTCCGCGGGGTCGGCTTTGCCTGGGACCAGGCGCGGCCGATTCTCCGCACGATGGACCTCCATCTCTCCGCCGGCGACCGAGTGGCCATGCTCGGCCCGAACGGCATTGGCAAGTCCACGCTGGGGCGGATCGTGAGCGGGCTCCTGCGCCCGACGACGGGGAGCGTGCGGCTTGCCGGCAGCGACCCTGCCCGGCTTCCGGCCCGGGAGCTGGCCCGCCTCGTCGGCTACGTTTTCCAGGACCCGGAGCGGCAGTTCGTCGCCGCGACCGTCCGGGCAGAAATGGAAGCCGGCCTCGATGTTTCCGACCGGGCCGGCGTCGCCGAGGTCGCCGCCACGCTCGGTCTCCCGCTCGAGGTGTTCGGGGACCGCAGCCCGTACACCCTCTCCGGGGGCGAGCAGCGACGCCTGTCCCTCGCCCCGGCCCTCGCTCGGCGGCCACGCCTCCTCGTGCTCGACGAGCCGACGTATGGGCAGGACCGCCACGGGTACGATCGGCTCATCGACTTCTTCCGGGCGCGCCTCGGAAATGGGACGGCCATCCTCGTCGCGACCCACGACCTGCGCCTCGTGGCCGATCTCGGCGCACGACCGTTCGTGCTCGGCGCGACCTCGACCGGCGCGGTCGCCGCGTGATCGCGGTCCGAGCGCCCGAAGATCGCTCGCTGGCGAGCCCGCTGGGACGGATCAGCCCGGTCGCGAAGCTCGTGCTGGTCGCGGCCTGGGTGGCCGGGCTCGCACTGACCACGGACGCGCGCCCGCCGCTCGTGCTCGGCTCCATTGGCCTGGCCGCCGCGGTCGTGCTCGGTCGAGTCCGCCCGGCCAGCCTCGCCGTTGCTCTCGCGCCGCTCGCGTTCGCCACACTGACAGTTGGGTTCTTCAATGCGGTGCTCAACCCTGCCAACGGCAACCCTGCCCTGGCGGTCGTCGCCAGCCTCGGACCCATCCGGCTCACCGCGCCCGCCGTGGTGGCCGGCGTGGCCCTCGCCTGCCGCGTGGGCGCCGTTGCGGCGCTGGGGATCGCGTTTGCCCTGACGACTGACACGACGCGATTGGTCGATGCGCTCGTGCAGCAGGCCAGGGTTCCCGAGCGGTTCGCCTACGGCGCGCTGGCGGCGTTCCAGGCAGTCCCCCGGCTGGCCGAGGATCTCGTCGCGCTGCGCGAAGCCCGCCGGATCCGTGGGCTCCGGGCCAGCTGGCATCCCCGGATCCTTGTCGGGCTCCTGGTCCTCGCCATCCGTCGCGCCGATCGGCTCGCTGTGGCGATGGATGCCCGCGGCTTCGGGTCCGGTCCCCGGACGCGCTACCGGGTTGAGCGCTGGTCGCTGCCGGATGCGGCGCTGCTGGGCGCGGGTTCCGTGGTCCTCGTGGCCGCCATGGTCTTCGGCAGGTGACAGGGGCCCCCGCGGACGATTCCCGCGGCCCTCCCGCGGGCACTGTGGCGGCGTCCGGGCTATCCTCCGGCCATGCCCCAGATGCCTGCCGCCGGCGATCCGGCCCCCGCGATCGCACTTCCCGACGAATCGGGCATGCTCCACCGCCTCGCCGACCGGGGCGGCGAGTGGACGGTCGTCTACTTCTATCCCGAGGACGACACCCCGGGCTGCACGACCGAGGCCTGCGAGTTCCGCGACAGCTTCGCGAGCATCCGCGCCGCAGGCGCCGAGGTCTGGGGGATCAGCCCGGATGACCCCCGCAGCCACGCCGCATTCCGAGCGAAGCTCGAGCTGCCCTTCACGCTCCTGTCCGACGCCGGCGCGGCGGTGGCCATCGCGTACGGCGCCTGGGTCGAACGGACGAAGGCGGGACGGACGGACATGCGCACGCAGCGCTCCACGTTTCTCGTGGGCCCGGACGGCCGCATCGCGCATGCCTGGCCCGCAGTGAAGCCGGAAGGCCACGCCGCCGAGGTTCGCTCGGTCCTGGTGGCGGCGAAAGCGCAGGCCGCGAGCTGACCTCGCGTGGACGAGACACGGCTTCGCCCGCGGGCAACGATGAGCGTGGCGTCGCGCCCCCCGATCGCGTGCGGGATCTCGTGCGTGGCCGCGTGCGCGGTCGCCTGCGCCGTTCGATGACGCCGGATCCGCCTGCCGATGGGGCGGTCGTCGCGCCGCACGCCTGGCGTGCTGAGCGGTTCATGGTCATCGTGGCGCACCCGGACGATGCCGACTTCGGCCCTGCCGCCACGGCCTCGAGATGGATCGACAGTGGTTCCGTGGGTCGGCTCGTCTGCTGCACGAGCGGCGACCAGGGCGGCGAGGATGCCGCGCTCGACCCGCTGGAGCTCGCGGCCACGCGCGAGGCCGAGCAGCGCCGGGCGGCGGCCGTCGTCGGCTACGACGATGTCCGGTTCCTCCACCAGCCGGATGGGGCGCTCGCCAACGAGCTGCCGCTCCGTGAGCTCCTCGTCCGCGAGATCCGCGAGTTCCGGCCGGACGCGGTCCTGACCCACGATCCCGAGGTCCTCTTCTACCGCGGCGGCGGCATCAACCACGCGGACCACCGGGCGGCCGGGATCGCCGCCGTCGACGCCGTCTACCCGGCGGCCCGCAACGCGATGGCATTCCCGAACCTCGCGCGGGCAGGGTTCGCCCCGCATCGGGTCCGCCGGCTCTACCTGTTCTGGCCCGGCCAGCCCACCGCGTGGGTCGAGGTCGGTGCCACGGTGGACCGGAAGATCGAGGCGCTGCGCTGTCACCCGAGCCAGTTCACGGTCGACGCGGCCTTCGAACAGCGGATGCGCGACTGGGCTGCCGAAGAGGGCGTGGCGATCGACGCCCCGGCGGCGGAGGCCTTCCGCCTGATCGTCATCGACGACGAGGACGACCAGGGGCAGCTCCCCGAATAGGTCCTCAGGGAGCGTCGACGAGCAGCGGTCGCACGCGGCCCCACGCGTTCCAGAGTTCGGCGAGCGGCTCCGCGCGGCGCCCCAGCAGGTCCACCATCTCGCCCATGGTCAGGCCGCCGGCGGTATCGGCGAGATAGCGTCCGGCGTCAACCCGCACGTCGCGGAAGAGTGCCGGCATGTCGGCCTCGGTCGGCCACCGCCGGATCCGCATCGGGTCCTCGCCCGCGTACCCGAGCGCCAGCGACAGATCGCGCTGGCTGGGCACGCGTCCATCGGCGAAGCCACCCAGGCCGTCGAAGCGGTATCCGAGGGCGGCCATCGCCGAGGCGATCTCGCGGCACTCGGACTGTGTGTACGGTCCCCAGAACACGTGGTCCTCCGGGAACGAGAGCGCCGACGCGTCGATCGCCCGGGCCACGATGGCGTCGACGAGGTCCGAGACGAGGAGCTGCCAGCGGCGCTGCCCATCGGAATCGCTGCCCGCGAGCCGCTCCACGATCGAGCGCATGGTCGCCCGGTCGCCCCGGAGGAGGCGCAGGATCGCGACGTCCTCGCCGGCGGCTGCCGGCGGCTTCGGGGCCGCCTCGTCCCCCGGCGCCAACTGTGGCGGCGTCCCCGGGGTGACGAGCTCGCGAGCGGCCGACCCAAGGCGCTCGGCCTCCTCGCAGCCGGCCAGCGCGATCCGCGCGTCCCGGCACGCTTCGGCCGCGTGCTCGCTGTGGATCCGCGCGACATCGACGTCCAGGCCCGCCTTCTCGACTGCCCGGAGGAGCTCGACCTCGACGCGGGCTTCGCGCGACATCACGAGCGCTGCCTCGCGGCTGCGGGCGTTGATCCGGTTGATCTCCCGCAGCCAGGCGGCGGCAGCAGCCTCGACGGCCGCCCGGTCCTGCCCGGCGAGCCGGCCGCGGCGGAACTGCGCCTGGGCCTCGTCCTTCGCTGCGCGGATGGCGCGTGGATCGACCGCCGCGGCCGCCCGGTCGCGGCGCCCCGCGTGCTCGTCGTAGGCACGCCGTGCATCGCGCGCCCGTTCCTGGGCCGCGCCCGCCACCGCGGCCATTCGATCCGCGTGGGCGCATGCTTCGTCCGTGCCCGCGCGTTCTGCTGCGCACGGGTCGACCGGCTCGGCGTGGGCTGTGCCAGGCCCGCTCCCGAAGGCGGGGGCGAAAGCGGGGGCGAGGGCGGGGGCGAGCGTTGGGCCGAGCCGCCGCGCCGGCTCCCGCGCCGGCTCCCGCGCAGCGCGACCGAACGGCCGTTCGGTCGCCCCCGCCTCCGGCGCGAAGACGTCGTCGCGCCCATGCACGAGCTCCGATACAAGGAGCGGCGTGGCAAGGGTCGCGGCGCGACCCCCGACAGGACCGGCGGAGACCGTGACGCGGACCTCGCGTTGTGCGGCCGGACGTGCCCGGAAGACTTCGATGAGCGCACCGCCGGCGAACAGGCCGAGCGTCAGGCCACATGCCAGGAAGACGAACTCGCTGGGACTCACTGGACCTTCCTCGGACGGATCCAATTGGTCGGCGTGACGATCGACGAAGGACGCGGCCGCCGGACGAGCGTAGCTGCGCCGTCGCGGCGCGTCAATCAGCCTCGCGGCGCGCCATGCGGCCTCGCGGCGCGCCATGCGGCCCACCGTCTGGGCCGGCCCGCCCGCTTCGCACCCGGGAACCCGGCCCGCCCGCCTCGCGCCCTTGACGCGAGGGCCTGCAGCGTCTGGGTTATCGGCTGAGCCGATCGTCCGGAGGCGTGGCGTGCTCGGAAACGCGGCCAACCTCGCGATTGGCCGCGTTTCCACGCTCCGCGAGAGCGATCCCGATCGTGCCATCCGATCACGGGGCCGCCGCTCGGGGCCGTCGCTCCGGCGCCGCCCAGCGGCCAGGTGTCCGCGCGCGTCCGGCCGCCCCGCCCCGCGGTCCCGTGCGTGCACTTATGCGCATCGTCGTGTAGATTTTGGCGCGTCGATCCCCGGGCGTCGGCCGGCGCGTTCGCCCACCGCTCCCGCGCCCCCGAGCTCCGAAGCCGCAGGTACGAACGAGGCGACCGCATCGTGGCCATCGACCCCAACCAGGAATTCCTCGTCCAGCCGGTCGACGCGTCGTGGTTGCAGTGCAACATCGAGTGCCAGGAAGCCTGCCCGGTTGGCACGAACTGCCGCGGCTACCTCAACCTGGCCGCCGAGGGCCGGTTCGAGGAGGGCTACCTCCTCTCGCGTGAGCCCAACCCGGTTGCCGCCATGTGCGCGTACGTCTGCTCGGCGCCCTGCGAGCGCGCCTGCCGGCGCGGTGACATCGACCGGCCACTCGCGATCCGGGCGATGAAGCGGTTCCTCGTCGAATGGCACGAGGCCTCGGGGATCCCGGACGTCATCCCGCAGATCACGTTGCGCGACGAGCGCGTCGCCGTCGTCGGAGCCGGGCCGGCCGGCATCGCGGTCGCCCATGAGCTCGCGGTCAAGGGGTACCGCGTGACCGTCTTCGACAGTCTCCCGTTCGCGGGGGGCACGATGCTGATCGGCGTCCCGGCCTTCCGACTGCCGCGCGAGGCGATCGAGATGGACGTCCGGCTCGTGGAGCGGCTGGGGGTCACGTTCAGGTACAACACGAAGATCGGGCCGGACATCAGCTTCGAGACGCTCCTGCGCGACTTCGACGGGATCGCGATCTGCGCCGGAGCGATGGACGCCGTCGGGCTGGACATCCCCGGCGCCGAGCTGGCCGGCGTGCAGTACGGCGTCGACTTCATGAAGAAGGCCAACCTGGGCGAGCCGCTCGAGGTCGGCCGCAACGTCGTCGTGGTCGGCGGTGGCTACACCGCGATGGACTGCTCGCGGACCAGCCTCCGGCATGGTGCCGAGAACGTCACCATCGCCTACCGCCGCACCCGCTCGGAGCTCGTCGTCGACGAGGAGGAGCTGGGCGAGACGGAGCGCGAGGGCGTCCAGATGGAGTTCCTCGTCAGCCCGATCGAGCTGCTGGGCGAGGACGGGAAGCTGACCGGCGTCCGCTTCATCCGCAACAAGCTTGGCGAGCCCGACGCTTCCGGCCGCCGTTCGCCGGTCCCGATCCCCGGCTCCGAGTTCGTGGTCCCCGCCGATTCCGTCATCCCGGCCGTGTCGCAGGCCGCGGACCTCAGCTTCCTGCCCGTGGAGGCGACCTTCGAGGTCGCCCGCGGCCGCCTCAAGGTGGACCCCGCGACGTACGCCACGAACGTGCGCGGCGTCTTCGCCGCCGGCGACTTCGTGACCGGCCCGGCGACGCTCATCGAGGCCGCCGGCCACGGCAAGAAGTGCGCCTACGCGATCGACCGGTACCTGGGCGGGCGAGCCGACGTGACCGTGGCCGCCAACGTGAAGATCACCTCGTCGTGGCGCCACGACATGCCGGAGTACTACGACGTGCTGCCGCGCCAGCACATCCCGATGCTGCCGGTCGAGGCGCGGATGGCGTCCCGCGAGCCGGAGGTCAACTTCACGACCGGCGTGGAGCTGGGCTACAGCGCGACCCAGGCCGTCGCCGAATCCACGCGCTGCCTGATGTGCAACTACAACATCTGGTTCGATCCATTCCGGTGCGTCCTGTGCGGCGCCTGCGCCGACGTCTGCCCGGAGGGCGTCATCCATATGATCGATGTCAACCAGATGAAGTCCGAGGGGTTCCTGCCGGAGCTCGAAGAGGCGTACGGCTGGGAACAGGGTGCCGCCATGATCCTTGACGAGGAGCGCTGCATCCGCTGCGCCCTCTGCGTCAAGCGGTGCCCGTTTGACGCCATTACGATGGAGCGGTTCGAGCTCCAGGAGATCTCGACCGACGGTCGCCTCTACAAGGAGTCGTACCGGGACGCGCAGCTTGCCGGCACGCCCGGCGTCGCAGGAGGAGCCAGGTGAGTTTCCTGGAGCGGGTGGATCAGACGATCCGGCGGAGCCCCGTCTTCCGGTCCATCTTCCGCAACCCGTACCCCAACGACGAGCGGTCGCGGGCGTACGCGGTCATGAACAACGTCTTCCTGCACCTGCACCCGGTCCGCGTGCGCCAGCACGCTGTCAAGTTCGCCTACACGTTCTGCCTGGGCGGGCTGAGCTTCTTCCTCTTCCTCGTGCTGACCGTGACCGGCGTCTACCTGATGTTCTTCTACGCCCCGTCGGCGACCCAGGCGTACTCGGACATCCTGCGGATCCAGGCCGAAGTGCCGTTCGGGCTCCTGACCCGGAACATCCACCGGTGGGCGGCCCACCTCATGGTCTTCTTCGTCTTCCTCCACATGATGCGGGTCTTCTATCACGGCGCGTACAAACCACCCCGCGAGTTCAACTGGGTGGTCGGCGTGGTCCTGCTCTTCCTGACCCTGTTCCTCAGCTTCACCGGCTACCTGCTGCCGTGGGACCAGATCGCCTACTGGGCCATCACGATCGGCTCCAACATGGCCGGCTACGCGCCGCTCTTCAACACGCCGTCCAAGATCCTGCTCCTGGCCGGGCTGGAGGTCAGCGGCAACACGCTCCTGCGCTTCTACGTCCTCCACATCATGGTTTTCCCGCTGGTCGCTGCGGTCTTCCTGGCGGTGCACTTCTGGCGCATCCGCAAAGATGGCGGGATCAGCGGGCCGCTATGACGGACCAGAAGGCGCCGCCCGAGCGCCGCGTCGTCCTGCCGGTGGATCCTACCCGCCGGACGGAGATCGACAAGCAGCGGGTGCCGATGTCGGCGCGCCCGTACCGCCTGCTCGCGCTCGTCAAGCAGGACGCCGTGGTCCGGGTCCAGAAGGAACCCGACGACACGGTCATGACCTGGCCGCACCTGCTCTCGATCGAGTTCCTGGCTGCCGTCTTCATGAGCATCTTCATCCTGTTCATGGGCCTCTTCGTGAACGCCCCGCTTGAGGAGCTGGCCAACCCGAACGTCACGCCGGAGGTCGCGAAGGCCCCGTGGTACTTCCTGGGGCTCCAGGAGCTGCTGGCCTACTTCCACCCGACCGTCGCAGGCGCGCTCGTGCCCCTCTTCGTGCTGATCGGCGCGGCGCTCATCCCGTTCGTCGATCGCGAGAACATCCGGGCCAATCGCCCGTCGGATCGCAAGACCGCGGTCGTGCTCTTCACGCTCTTCTGCTCGCTCGGGCTGGTGCTGACGTTCCTGGGCATCTTCTTCCGTGGTCCCGGGTATGCGTTCACGCTGCCCTGGATCAACGGCTTCCACTTCAGCCTGTGAGCGTCCCATGAGCAACTACCACGTGGAGCCCGCCAGCACGCCCCAGGCCCTCACGAGCGAGGCGCTCAAGTCGATGCGCACGGAGGCCCCGAAGGGCCTCTCGCGACGGCAGCTCCTCCGAACGTCGCTCGGCGCCGGCGTGGGCCTCTGGCTCCTGGAGGTGTCCGCGGGCACCCTGGGGTTCCTCTGGCCAAACCTCTCCGGCGGCTTCGGCGGCAAGGTGGAGATCGGCAAGCTCCAGGACATCAAGAACACGAACTCCGCGCTGCCGATCGGGGACGGCTTCCCGGCCTACTACCAGGAGGCTCGCGCCTTCATCATGCTCATCGATCCCGCCCGCCAGGCGTTCATCCCCGGCGAAGACCGTTCCGGCGACGGCACGGCGCTCAACGTCCGCGCGCTCTACCAGCGCTGCCCCCACCTGGGCTGCAAGCCGAACCCGTGCCAGAAGAGCTTCTGGCTCGAATGCCCGTGCCACGGCTCGCGCTACGATCGCCTGGGGACGAAGGTCAAGGAGCTTGGGCCCGCGCCGCGCTCCATGGACCGGTTCGGCGTGATCGTCCAGGCCGACGGGAAGCTGTTCCTCGACACCAGCAAGATCACGCTTGGGCCCCTGCCCGTGGCACTCGGCCAGCCCGGCCTCATCCCGTCAAAGAGCCCGACCGGCTGCATCTGAGCCACGGATGACCACGACCCGAGGACCCCGATGACCAACCAGCCCGGCCAGCGCCCGGAAGAGCGCCTGCCCGTCCCACGCGCGCCGTCCGAAGTCGTCCCGTCTACCGGGGTCGCCCCGTCGACCGAGCGGTTCACCGCGCACCCGAGCGCGCACAAGTCCGGGCTGTCGCCGGAACGCGCCGCGAAGATCGTCACCCAGAGCGCCAGCGCCCGCTGGGTCGCCTTCCTCGCCGTCTCGATCGTGGCGCTGTTCGTGATCGTCTACTACTTCTACGACCTGGGCGTGCCGGGTGTGGCTAATTCCAGCCGCCTCCAGAAGGAGGTCGCGGTCCAGCAGGTCACCGACGTGGCTCGCGGCTACAAGCTCTTCGAGGCGAACTGCGCGCGCTGCCACGGTGCCCAGGGGCAGGGCGGGATCGGGCCGGTCCTGAACGACCAGGCGAAGCTCCTCACCCACCTGACGCCCAAGTACCTGACCACGGTCCTCACGGTTGGCGGCCGCTACGTCTGCGGTGACGCCGCCTCCCTGATGCCCGCCTGGCTGGAGCCAAACGGTCCGCTCAACTACCGCGAGCTGGAGGAGCTCGTCGCATTCATCCGGGCGCCCTCGACGCTGGCGTACGACGGCATCGACCCCGCGACCGGCCTCACGACGACGCTGAAAGGCTGGCGCGACCCGACGTTCGCGCCGGCCCCGAGCTCGAAGCCCGTTCCGAACTGTTGGAAGGACGCCTTCGCGTCTCCGTCGGCCGCCCCGAGCGCAGGGGCGAGCGGCGCCCCGGGCGCGGCGGCGAGCGGCGTGCCGAGCGCGGCGCCCTCGGGCAGCCCGGCCGCCTCGCCCGCCGCGTGGCGGCGCCGCCGGCACGGTCCTCGAGCTCACGGCCTCCGGCATCGCATTCGACAAGGCCGACCTGACCGCCCCGGCCGGCGTCCCGTTCCAGATCAAGTTCACGAACAACGATGCGGGGATCCCGCATAACGTCGCGATCCACAAGGACTCGCCGAGCGGCGAGGTGGTCTGGCAGGGCGAGATCTTCAACGGGACCGACACCCGGACGTACGACGTCCCGGCGCTCCCCGCCGGCACGTACGGCTTCAGCTGCACGGTCCACCCGAACATGACGGGGACGCTCACGGTCAAGTAGCAGGGGCGGCGCGGCCGGCGGGCGGGGGCGTGGTCGCGGTCGCGGTACTGTTCGCCGATGAGCGAGAACGTCTGCTACGTCGACGCGTACGCCCGGAGCATCGAGGCGCGACTCCGTGCCGTGGAGCCGCCCGCCGCCGAGGGCAGAGGAGCCATGGTGCTCCTGGACCGGACTGTCTTCTACCCTGGCGGCGGGGGGCAGCCGGCGGATCGCGGCGTGCTGCGGACAGCGGACGGCAGGGCCTGGCAGGTGGTCGCCGCGCGCAGGCAGGGTGAGGAGATCTGGCACGAGCTGGAGCCCAGCACAGAGCCCCCGGTGCAGGGCGAACTCGGCGGGTCGGGCCCGTCGGTCATCTTCACCGCCGACCTGGACTGGGAGCGCAGGTTCCGCCTGATGCGGACCCACACCGCGCTCCATGCGCTCTGCGGAGTGGTGTGGCGCGACTACAACGCGCTGGTGACGGGCGGGAACATGGAGCCCGGCGGCGGCCGGATGGACTTCGAGTTCGCGCGGATGTCCGGTGAGCTCGTCGGCGCGATCGAGTCCGCGGTGAACGAGGAGCTCCTCCGCAGCCGCGACGTCCGCGTCAACGTGCTCCCGCGCGAGGAGGCCGTCGCGATCCCGGACCTGATCCGGACGAAGGTGAACCTCCTGCCGGACGGCATCGAGCAGATCCGGACGATCGAGATCGTCGGGCTCGACCTCCAGGCCGACGGCGGCACCCACGTCGCGAACACCCGGGAGGTGGGCACGATCCGCATGACCGGCTACGAG
>JANXWH010000112.1 GCA_025351245.1 Chloroflexota bacterium
CGCCGGGCGCCTGTCCGACCGGCATTCGCCATTCCGGTACTCGGCGCTGTCGCGCGTCTCGTTCTCCGATACGGACGCCCAGGGGGTCGTGTACTACGGGCGCTACCTCCCCTACTTCGACAATGCCCGGCTGGAGTACCACCGCCACCTGGGGCTCCAGGTCTACTGGCAGAGCGAGCACGAGTTCGTCATGCGGTCGCTCGAGGTCACGTACGAGGCGCCGGCGCGTTTCGACGAACTGCTCGATGTCCACGTGCGGACAACCCGAATCGGCCGCAGCAGTGTCACGGTCGAGGGCGCCGCGTACCTGGTCGACGACGATCGCCTGATGTGCACCGCGCGGATGACGCTCGTGCTCATCGATGTCGCCACGCGCCGGCCAGTTCCGGTCCCCGACGACTACCGGCGCGCGATCGCCTCGTTCGAGGGCGACGGGGTCGCGATCGTGACGGCCTGAGACCCACGTCACTGGCGACGTGGCCGGCACCAGCACCGGCGCCGGCACCAGCACCGGCGCCGGCATCGGGAAGCCGCCGCTTCTCCATGCCGGGCCTCTTGGGCGCACGGGAGAGCTGGGGAACCCGGACCGGCGACGCCGTGATCGGATGACACGATCAGAATCCTTGTCGCTGAGCGTGGAAACGCGGCGAAACCCTAGGTTGGCCGCGTTTCTGAGCACGCCACGCCCCCGGGTGATCGGCCCAGCCGATAACCCGGGCCCTGCGGGCCCTCCCTCCCGGTCGCGGGGCGCCAGATTCGCGGGACGCCGGACTCGCGGTGAGCCGAGACGCCAGACTCGCGGTCCGCTCGGACGCACTCACGGTCCGCGCAGACGCACTCGCGGTCAGCCGAGCCGCCCTCGCGGTCGCGTCGCCGCCCTCGCGGTCCGTGCAGACGCACGGTATCCTGTAGGCCATTCCCCCTTACCTCAGGAGCCCACATGAAGGTAGGCGTTCCGAGAGAAACCCTGCCCGGCGAGCGCCGCGTGGCGCTGGTGCCGGAGGCCCTCGGCAAGCTCAAGGCCGCAGGGATCGACATCCTCGTCGAGCGTGGCGCCGGGACCGCCGCCGCGTTCCCGGATGCGGCGTACGAAGAGGCCGGCGCGACAATCGTCTCCGCGGACGAGCTGTACGCCCAGGCCGATTGCGTCGCGAAGATCCAGAAGCCGACCGAGGCGGAGGCCGCCCGGCTGCGTTCGGGGCAGGCGCTGGTCGGGCTGCTCAGCCCGCTCATCGATCCCGGTCTCATGCAGCAGCTGGCCGACAGGGGCGTGACCGCGATCAGCCTGGACGCGATCCCGCGGACACTCTCCCGGGCCCAGACGATGGACGTCCTCTCGTCGCAGGCCAACATCGCCGGCTACAAGGCCGTGCTCGTGGCGGCCGACGCGTTCGGGCGCTACTTCCCGCTCCTGACCACGGCCGCCGGGACCGCCAAGCCCGCCAACGTGCTGATCCTGGGGATCGGCGTGGCCGGGCTCCAGGCCATCGGCACCGCGCGACGACTCGGCGCCGTCGTCAAGGCATACGACGTGCGCCCCGAGACGAAGGAGCAGGCCGAGTCGCTCGGCGCCCAGTTCGTCACCCTCAAGACCGCGATCGACGCAACCGGCGCGGGCGGGTACGCCCGCGAGCTGACCGCGGACGAGCGCGCCGCCCAGCAGGCGGAGCTCAACGCGGTGATCGGCGGGATGGACGTCGTGATCACCACGGCCCAGATCCCCGGCCGCAAGCCGCCCGTCCTGGTGACCGCGGACGCCGTCCGGGCGATGAAGCCCGGCTCGCTGATCGTGGACATGGCCGCCAGCACGCTCGGCGGCAACTGCGAGCTCTCGAAGGCGGGCGAGACGATCGCGACGGAGAACGGGGTGACGATCATCTCCCCGGACAACCTCCCGGCGACCGTCCCGGTCAGCGCAAGCCAGTTCTACGCTCGCAACCTCCAGTCGCTCCTGCTCCACCTCGTGAAGGACGGGCAGCTGGCGCTGGACCCGGCCGAGGAGATCACGGCAGGAGTCCTGATCACCCATGCCGGGAAGGTCGTCCAGCCGGCGACCGCGAAGCTCCTCGCGCCCGCATCGGCCGCGGGAGGGCCCACCGCATGACCGAGCTGCTCGTCCCGATCACCATCTTCGTCCTAGCGATCCTCGTCGGGTTCGAGGTGATCTCCAAGGTTCCCGCCACGCTCCACACGCCCCTGATGTCGGGCGCGAACTCGATCCACGGGATCGTGCTGGTCGGCGGCATGCTCATCGCTGCCGACGCGACGGAGATCGTCGGCTATACGCTCGCCTTCGTCGCGATGGTCTTCGGGGCCACGAACGTCGTCGGCGGCTACGTCGTGACGGACCGGATGCTCCTGATGTTCAAGAAGAAGCCGACGGCCCCGAAGGCCGAGGCGAAGGCCTGACGGGACGTTCAGAGATGACCATCAGCGACCTCGTCTACCTGGCCCAGCTCGCCGGCGCCGCGGCCTTCGTCCTTGGCCTCCACTACATGAACTCGCCGGCCACGGCGCGCAACGGCAACCTGCTCTCCGCCGGCGGCATGATCCTGGCCGTCGCCGCCACCCTGGTCGGGCTCGTGACGCGCCCGGGCGGTCTCTCCACCGCATCGTGGGCGATCATCATCGCGGGCTTCGCCATCGGTGCCGGTGCCGGCCTCTGGATGGCCAGGAACGTGAAGATGACCGCGATGCCGCAGCTGGTCTCGCTGTTCAACGCGGTCGGGGGCGGCGCGGCGGCCCTCGTCGCGATCCAGGACTACCTGCGCATCGGCACCGACGGCGGCGCCAGCGTCTCCACCTCGGTTTTCGTGGTCCTCGGGGCAGCCATCGGCTGCGTGACGTTCTCCGGCTCCCTCATCGCGTCCGGCAAGCTGCAGGGCGTGGTCAGCGGCAAGCCGATCATCTTCCCCGGATCGCGGCCGCTCACCGTGGTGCTCGCGGTCGTCGCAGTCGTGGGCACGGCGGTGCTGATCCTCGACGCGGCGGGAACGCTGGCACTCGGCAGCGGCGCGGCCGCGCTCGTGCTGGGCGTGATCATCGCCTCGGCCCTGGTCTTCGGGATCACGATGGTCCTGCCGATCGGCGGGGCCGACATGCCGGTCGTGATCTCGCTCCTGAACTCGTTCACCGGGACGGCAGCGGCGATGGCCGGCTTCGTCCTGAACAACCCCGTCCTGATCATCTCCGGCGCGCTCGTGGGGGCGTCGGGCGGCATCCTGACCAAGCTCATGGCCGACGCGATGAACCGCTCGATCATCAACATCATTGTCGGCGGCTTCGGTGGCGGCGAGGGGACGGTCGGGTCCGCCGGCGGCGGCACCACCCAGGCCCGCGGCGTCTCCGCGGACGACGTGGCGATCCAGCTGGTCTACGCATCGAACGTCATCATCGTGCCGGGCTACGGCCTCGCGGTGGCCCAGGCGCAGTACGCCTGCCGGGAGCTCGCGGAGCTGCTTGAGTCGAAGGGCGTGGACGTGAAGTACGCGATCCACCCGGTCGCGGGCCGGATGCCGGGGCACATGAACGTCCTCCTCGCGGAGGCGAACGTGCCGTACCCGTCCCTCAAGGAGATGGACGACATCAACCCGGAGTTCGACCGCTGCGACGTCGCGCTCGTGGTGGGCGCAAACGACGTCACGAACCCGGCCGCGCGCCGGCCCGGCAACCCGGTCTCCGGGATGCCGATCCTCAACGTGGACCACGCGAAGTCGATCGTCGTCATCAAGCGATCCATGGGCCGCGGCTACGCCGGCATCGACAACGAGCTCTACGGCAACCCCAAGACGGGCATGCTCTTCGCCGATGCGAAGGACGGCCTGGGCCAGCTGGTGGCGGCCGTCAAGGCACTCTGAGCCGCTCCCGCGTTCGCGACCCTCTGCCCGGCCCCGGCGGCAACGCCGGGGTCGAGCGATTCCGGGGCAAGCCGCGTGGCCGCGCGAAAGGCCCGCGTCCGGCATGATGTCCGCTCCCGGGGAGGCCAGCTAAGGGGGGCGACGATGACGACGCAACGTTCGACGGCGGCGGGCGAGCCGCACGGGCCGCACGGGCCGCACGAGCCGCACGGGCCGCACGGGCCGGATTTCGCGACGGTGGACGGCCTCACCGAATCGCTGTCGGCAGTCCTGCCCGCGCTCGAAGACTTCCTGCGTTTCGAAGGCCCCGATCCGGCCACCCGCCGGTCGGCCTGGTCCGCGGTCCTGGACCAGCCGCTCCCACGGGCCGGCCTGGGCCGGGAGCAGACGCTGGAGCTCCTCCGCGACCAGGTCGTCTCGAACGGGCTGCGCGTCGGGCACCCCGGCTTCAGCGGCTGGGTCACCACGGCGCCCACGACGATCGGCGCCGTCGCTGACCTGGTCCAGGCGATCGCCTCGCCGCAGAAGTGGTGGGCCACGCCGGCCAACCTGGTGGACGCCGTCGCGATGCGCTGGCTCATCGAGCTGCTGGGCTTCCCGCCGAGCTTCGTGGGGACCTTCACCTCCGGGGGATCGACGGCGAACCTGATCGGCATCGGGGCGGCGCGCCAGGCCGCCGGCGAACGGCTGGGCCTTCGGCCGTCGCTCGACGGGCTCGCGGGCCTGCCAGCGCCGCGCGTCTACGCCAGCACGGAGACCCACCACGTGGTCGGGCGGGCGCTCGGCGTGCTGGGTATGGGGCGGCGGAACCTCCGTTCGATCGCGACCGAGGCAGACGGCCGGATCGACCTGGACCTGCTCCAGCGCGCGCTCGACGAGGACGCCGCGGCCGGGTGCACGCCGATCGCGATCGTCGGTTGCGCCGGCGACGTGAACACGGGCGTCGTGGACCCGCTGCCCGAACTTTCGCGGATCGCGCGGGAGCGCGGCACGTGGCTCCACGTGGATGGAGCGTACGGCGGCTTCGGCGTTCTGGACCCGCGCATCCGCGACCTCTACGGGGACGTCGCCACGTACGACTCGTTCGCCGTCGACCCCCACAAATGGCTGGCTGCGCCCGTCGGGACCGGGGCCGTGATCGTCCGCGACGAGGGCGTCCTGGGCCGCGCCTTCACGATCGAGACCGGCGACTACGACCGGGAGCGAATCGTGACTCCCGGAACGGGCGACACGACCTCCCCGTTCGACGAGCTGGGCCACGGCACGCCCGACTGGGGCTGGACTTCTCGACGCCTGCCCGCGGCCTCGCGGTCTGGGCGATCCTCGCCGAGATCGGCGCCGACGGCATGCGCGCCCGCGTGGCGCGACACCTCGACTGCGCGCGCCGGGTCGCCGATCGCGCACGGGCAAGCGACGAGCTGGAGCTGCTCCGCGAGCCCGTCCTCTCGATCTGCTGCTTCCGCTACCGGCCGGCCGGAGAGGCGGACGAGGCGCACCTGGACGCCCTGAACGCCGAGATCCTCCGTGCGGTCCGGGCCCGCGGCCGCTGCATCCCGTCCGCCACGCGGGTGGCGGGGCGCTTCGCGATCCGGCCCTGCTTCATCAACCCGCGAACGTCCCTGAAGGACGCGGACGCGCTGGTGGACGAGGTCCTGGCCGCGGGACGGCAGCTGGCCTGAGCCCGGCGGCCGTCCGCCTTCGGATCCGTCGCGCCCGGCCAGCCAGTCGATCGTGGCCAGCCTCCGGCCGTTCGGTCCGCGAGGCGGCGTTCAGACCTCGGCAGGCTCCGGGTCGTCGAGCTCGATCCGGATCCGCTTGTTGATCCGCCCCTTGGACTCGTAGCCGGTCACGCGGATCGTGCCCACCTCCCGGGTGTTCGCGACGTGGGTGCCGCCGTCGGCCTGGA
>JANXWH010000213.1 GCA_025351245.1 Chloroflexota bacterium
GGACGACCAGCTGGTCGTACAGGCTCGGCTCGTTGAAGTTGCCGCGCTGGTAGCGGATCCGCCCGGCGAACTCCTCCCACACGGCCGTCTCGATGGGCAGGACGCGGCTGAACGTGTCGAGCGAGGCCCGGAGTTCGGCACGAAAGGCTTCGTCCGTGTACGGCCGCCGCCCGATCCCCACGATCGCGAACTCGTGCGGCAGCAGGTTGGTTCGCCAGAGCTGGAAGAGCGCCGGGACCACCTTTCGGTGGGCAAGATCGCCGGTGGCGCCGAACAGGACGAAGGTGGCCGGATCGGGGACTCGCTCCAGCCGCAGACCCTCGCGGAGCGGGTTGTCAGCGGCCTTCGGGGCGGGGCGCCGCTTCCCGGACCGGGCCAGGCGCAGCTCGCGCGCGGTCCGGGGGACGTCATCGGCCGCCCTGCCAGGGCGCGCGGGTGACGTCGCGGTCCCGGCGACCTCGCGGACGCCGGTCGTCGTCGGGGCGTCGGGGTCGGCCGCCGGGGGGGCCGGCGCGTCGTCCGTCATGTCGAGTGCCTATTCCGTCTTGACGGCGTGGCCGCCGAACTCGTTGCGGAGCGCGGCGAGCATCTTCGCGCCGTAGCTCTCGTCCTGGCGCGAACGGAAGCGGGCCTGGAGGCTGAGCGTGATGACCGGCGCGGGGACGTCGCGGTCCATCGCCTCCTGGACGGTCCAGCGACCCTCGCCGGAGTCGGCGACCCAGCCCTTGATGCCCGCGAACTCCTGGTCCTTCCCGAGCGTGTCGACGAGGAGCTCGAGGAGCCACGACCGGACCACCGAGCCGTAGCGCCAGATCCCCGCGATCTGCGCCAGGTCCAGCCCATAGTCGCTGGCGTGCAGGATCTCGAAGCCCTCGGCGTACGCCTGCATGAGGCCGTACTCGATGCCGTTGTGGATCATCTTCACGTAGTGCCCGGCACCCGGTCCGCCCACGTGGGCGTAGCCGTCGGGCGGCGCGAGGGTGTGGAAGACGGGCTCCAGGGGCTCGACCGCGTCGCGGTCGCCGCCGACCATCAGGCAGTAGCCGTTCTGGAGCCCCCAGACGCCGCCGGACGTGCCCGCGTCGACGTACTTGAGGCCCTTCTCGCCGACCTTCGCGTGGCGTCGGACGTCGTCGTGGAAGTTGGTGTTGCCGCCGTCGATGATCGTGTCGCCCGGCTGGAGGAGCTCCATCAGCTCGTTGATCATCGCCTCGGTGGCGTCGCCGGCGGGGACCATGATCCAGACCGCGCGGGGTGCCGGCAGTCCGGCGACCAGCTCGGCGACGCTGAAGGCGCCCTCGGCGCCCTCGGTCATGATCTCGCGGGTCTTCTCCGGGGTCCGGTTGAACGCCACGACGTCGTGACCGTCGCGGACCAGCCTCCGGACCATGTTTGCGCCCATCCGGCCGAGGCCGATGAAGCCGATGCGCATCGGAGTCCTCCTCCTGCGTTCTGTTCAGGCTGAGTGTGCGTGATGGCTGACGGTCGCGGCGTGCTTACGCGAGCGCCTCGCGGAGCGTGCGTTCCAGCGCCGCGAGGCCCGCGTCGACATCCGCGCCCAGGTGGACCCGGAGGACCGGCAGGTCGTGCGCCTCCAGCGCTTCGAAGTCGCCGAGGGCCTGGGCGTCCACGAGTTGCCCAAAGCTGAACGGGCGGCCCGGGATCTGGACGTCGGCAGGGTGGTCCGCGGTGAGCTGGAGAAACCAGCCGATCGGCGCGCCGCCCTTGTGGAGCTGGCCCGTGGAGTGGAGGAACCGCGGGCCGAAGCCGCTCGTGGTCGCCCGGCCGGTTGCGTCCCGGAGCAGCCCGCGCATACGGTCAAGCGCATCGGCCCGCGCGGGGCTCGGTGCGACGAACGCCTGCAGCGCGAGGTACGCGTTCGGGCGCGCCCGGGCAAGGTGACGCCGCAGCTCGCCGGCGAGCGTGCCGTCGCCCGCGCTCCGGCGGAGGTTCGCATCGCCGATCAGGATGAGGCCGTCGCCCTGCGCGAGGACCGCCGGGGCCGGGAAAGCGCCGGTTCGCTCGAGGTCCGCGAGGACGCGCTTCGTGTTCTCCTTCGACTCGGTGACGTTCGGCTCGTCGAACGGGTTGATCTCCAGGACGACGCCGGCGATGGCGGTCGCGACCTCCCAGCGGATGAACTCGGCGGCGAGGTCGATTGGGTCCGTGAGGCGGATGCGCAGGACGGGGTGGCCGGCCACGGCGAGGGCGTCGAGCAGATCGTCGGCCGAGGCGCCGTCGGGCGTCGGGGCCGGGGGCGTCGCACCCTCGAGCGCCAGCCGGACGAACACCCGGTCCGGTCCGTACGAGGCCGCGTTTCCCAGCGGCTCGCCGGCGATCGGGACGATCCCGACGCCGAGCTTGCCGGTGCTCTCGGCGATGAGCTGTTCCAGCCAGGCGCCGAAACGGGCCACGGCGGGGTCAGCGACGAGCGTCAGCTTGTCGCGACCCGCGCGGGCGAGGACGCCAAGCGTGACGCCGAGCGCCGCGCCCGGGTTCGCGGAGGTCTGCGTCGCGTGGGTGCGGGCCAGCATGGCGAGAGCCGACGCAAGGAACGAGTCGAGGTCGATTCCAAGCAGCGAGGCAGGCACGAGTCCGACGTACGTGAGGGCGGAGTACCGCCCCCCGACGTCCTCCGGGTTCAGGAAGACCTCGCGGAGGCTGTCGTGATGGGGGATCGCCTCCAGGCTTCGGCCAGGGTCGGTGATGGCGACCATCAGGTCGGCGGGGGACTCGTGGCGCTCCCCGGCGGCGCGCAGCGCGGCGTGGATCCGGGCCCAGGCATCCGCCTGGAAGGCGAGGCTCTCCGTGGTCGTGCCGGACTTCGTGGCCACGATCACGAGCGTCGCAAGCGGGTCCAGGCCGTCCCAGGCCGCCTTGACGGCCGCGGGATCGGTCGAGTCCAGGACGCGGACGACCAGCCAGTCCGCGATGTCGCGGAAGGCGTCGGCCAGCACGTCCGGAGCCAGGCTACTGCCGCCCATCCCGGCGACGAGCGCGGCCTTGAAGCCGCCCGCGCGGATGCCCTCCCCGAACGCCTCCAGGGCCGGGACCTGCTCCCCGAAATCGCGCGGGGCGTCGAGCCAGCCGAGGCGGTTCGCGATCGTCGTCCGGACTGCCGGGTCCGCTGACCAGAGCGTGCCGTCGCGGTCGTGCAGGCGCTCGACCCAGTGCTCGTCGTCCGCGCGACGCAGCGCGGCCTCGACCGCCCGGGCGAGCGCGGGGTCGTGGATCCGCGCATCGAGCGCGTCCAGGGCGAACGTGGGGAGCGTGTCTGCCATCGGCTGCCTCCTGATCGGTGCAGTGTAGCCGGGGCGCGCTCGCGAGCAGCCGGGCGCGCTCGCGCGTGGCCCGCTCACCGTTCCGCTCGTCCGGCGCGGGCGCCTTCAGCGGCTGATGGCCAGGTCGTCGGCGGCGGCCACCACCCGACGCAGGATCCGGAACCCATCCATGTAGGTTCCGCGGGCATGTGCGCCTGCGCGAGCGACCTGCTGGAGGCGGAGGATCCCCTCGAGGGCTGCCCCCGGGCCCGGCGCGGCCGCGACGGGGATCGCGACCCCGGGCCCGACGACCTTCGGTGCGGCTCCGATGACGACGAGAGGCACGCCGATCTCCGCAAGCTCTCGGGAAAGCCGCGCGAGATACGTGGCCCGCCGCTCTTCGGGCGAGTCGAGGTCGAGCGCCACCACCACGTCGCCGGGCGTGGCCGCTTCGATGGGGCCGTGCCGGAAACCGCTGGGCGTAAGCGCCGCGCAGGGCAGGAGCGCCTTCTCGTGGAACAGCATCGCGCCGGCCAGCGCGGCGCCGTGGGACGCCCCGAACCCCACCAGCCACGCGACCCTGGCGCGGGCCAGGAACGCGCCGGCCGCGGCCGCGGGGGCCGTGTCGGTGACGGCGGCCTCCAGCGCATCACGCAGCCGGGCGATCGCGGCCGCGTCGACGGGGAGTGCCCGCGCCAGCGCGGCGAGGGCCGCAAGGGCCGCAAGCTCGGACTTCGTGGCGGCCCCGCCCTCCGGCCCGCTGGGCGTGTGGACGACGATGTCCGCTTCCCGCGCGAGCGGGCCGTCGTCGGCGGCCGTGATCGCGAGGGTGATCGCGCCTGCTGCCCGGGCAACCCGCGCGGCCGCCCGGGTCTCGGGGCTCGTCCCGGACTGGGAGAGGACGATTGCCAGGTCGCCGGGCAGGAACGCCTCCGCATCGGCGGGGCCCATGAGGGCGACGGACGACTCCCGGACCAGCACCGGCCGACCCGCGCGGGCGTGTCGGAGCCACGCCTCGGCCGTCTGGGCCATCGCGAGCGAGGCGCCGGTCCCCACGAGCTGCACGCGCGCGGCGCCGGCAACGAGCGCGGCGAGGTCAGCCCCGCCCGTCGCCAGGCCGGCCAGGGTCTCCGCGACGGCCCGCGGTCCCTCGGCCAGCTCGCGCCCCATCTCGTCCGGGCCGCCCGGGTCAAGGCCGGCGATGTTCGAACTCATCCCTTGACGCTCCCGCTCGTGAGGCCGGCCACGATATAGCGCTGGAACACGAAGGCGATGAGGACCGGTGGAAGGGCCGCGATCACGCCGCCGGTCGCCAGGAGCCCGAAGTCGACGCCATGCCGGCCGATGAAAT
>JANXWH010000115.1 GCA_025351245.1 Chloroflexota bacterium
TTGAGCTCCTCGATCGAGGCCCATGGGGCCGCATGCAGGACCAGCCGCACGCCGGGCGCGACCTCCCGCGCCGCCGCCGCGAGCTCTGCCGGCTTCGGCAGGGCGGCGCCCGCGCCCGCGCGCAACCGCCGCTTCGCCTCGCGGAGCTCCGTCTCCAGCGCGGCGATCCGTTCCGGCACGGCGTCCACGGTCTGCGCGCCGAGGCGATCCGCGACGCTCGCCAGCAGGTCCGCGCGCAGGCGCAGGTACTCGTCCGCCGCGTCGCCCGTGAGCGCCTCGATCCGGCGCATCGCCGAGCCGATGCTCCGATCCGCGGTGATCACGAAGCTGCCCACCTGGCCGGAGGCGCGGCAATGGGTCCCGCCGCACAGCTCGAAGCTGTAGTCCGCGACGCGCACGGTCCGGACCGTCTCGCCGTACTTCTCGTCGAAGAACGCGTCCGCGCCGGCGTCGATCGCCTCGGCCATCGCGAGGTGCGCAACCGTCACCGGGCGGTCTTCGCGGACGATGCGGCGGACCTCGTCCTCGATCCCGCGCCGCTCGTCGCCGCTGAGGGCACGATCGAAGGGGTAGTCGAAGCGGAGATAGTCGGGCGCGACGAGCGAGCCCGCCTGTCGCGCAGAGGGCCCGGCGACGTTCCGCAGGGCCCGGTGGAGCAGGTGCGTGCCGGTGTGGTTGCGCATCGTCCGGGCACGGCGTTCCGCGTCGACGACGGCGCTTACGGTCTCGCCGACTCGGAGGCGCCCGTGAAGCTTCCCGCGATGGACGACGAGGGCGCCGGCCGGCCGCTGGGTCTCCTCGACGCTGAAGAGCGGCGAGCCACCGCCCGCCTCGCGCAGCTCGCCGCGATCGCCGACCTGCCCGCCGCCCTCGGCGTAGAACGGCGTGCGATCCAGGATCACCTCCGCCTCGCCGGCGCCGGTCAGCTCGTCGTAGGCGGTCCCGTCGCGGAGGATGGCGAGGACCCGGCTCTCGGCCGAGGTCGTCTCGTACCCCACGAACGTGGTCTCGCCGGCGCGGCGCAGGATCCCCTCGTACAGCGTGGTCAGCTGCGCATGGCGTGCCAGCTCCGCCTTCCGGCCGCCGCGGCTCCGATCGCGCTGCTCCGCGAGCGCCACGTCGAAACCGGCGCGGTCCACCTGGACGCCGTACTCGGCGGCCAGCTCGATCGTCAGGTCGATCGGGAATCCGTACGTATCGTGGAGCCGGAAGGCGAAGTCGCCGGCGAGCACCGGCGCGTCCGGCGGGACGTTCTCCGGGCGCCGCCCGACCACCCGTTCCGCGTCGGTCAACGGGATGAGCGCCTCCTCCAGCTGGGCCGTCCCCGCGTCGAGCGTCCGGGCGAACTGGACCTCCTCGCGCGCGATCGCGGCAAGGATCCGCTCGCGCTCGTCGCTCAGCAGGGGGTACGCCTCGCCCATCACGTCGATCACCGTGGCGGCCGTCTCGACGAGGAACGGATCCCGCCGCCCGAGCAGCCGACCGTGCCGGGCCGCCCGACGGATGATCCGGCGCAGGACGTAGCCGCGGCCCTCGTTCGAGGGGAGGATCCCATCCGCGGTCAGAAAGGTCATCGCCCGGCTGTGGTCGGCGATCACCTGGTAGCTGAAGCGACTCGCCTCGAAGTCGTCTGGATCGTGACCCAGCAGCCGGCGGAGTGTCTCGTGGATCGGCGTGAAGAGGTCCGTGTCGTAATTGGAGAGGACGCCCTGGAGGACGGTGGCGAGGCGCTCCAGCCCGAGGCCGGTGTCGACGCTCGGGAACGGGAGCGGCACCCGTGGGCCGTCGGGCAGCTGGTTGAACTCCATGAAGACGAGATTCCAGATCTCCATCCATCGCGGGCACGTCTCGGAGTGGTCCGGCACGCACTCCGGTCCCTCGGAGAGATGGGCGCCCCGGTCGTAGTGGAGCTCGCTGCAGGGGCCGCAGGGCCCAGTCTCGGCCATGCGCCAGAAATTCTTGTCGTCGCCGGCGTCGACGTTCCCCCAGCGGGCCATTCGCTCCGGCGGGAGGCCGATCTCGTCGCGCCAGATTGCCCAGGCGACCTCGTCGTCCGAGTAGGTCGTCGCCGCCAGGCGCTCGCCCGGGATTCCCATCTCGCCGGTGAGGAACTCCCACGCCCAGTGGATCGCCTCGCGCTTGAAATAGTCGCCGAAGCTCCAGTTTCCCATCATCTCGAAGAGCGTGTGATGGCGCGGCGACCGTCCCACCTCCTCGAAGTCGTTGTGCTTCCCGGCCACCCGCAGGCAGCGCTGCACGTCCACGGCGCGCGTGTAGCTGCGCTTCTCGGCGCCGGTGAAGACCTCCTTGAACTGGACCATCCCGGAGTTCGTGAAGAGGAGCGTCTGGTCGCCGGCCGGCACGAGGCTCGCGCTGGGAACCACCGTGTGGCCTCGCGCGGCGAAGAAGTGGAGGAAGCGCCGGCGGATCTCAGCGGCGGGGAGCGGCGTGATCCGGGCATCGGGGTCGGGCGCGGCGGGCAGCTTCGGCATCCCGGTAATGGTAGCGAACGCCGCCCCGCATCCTCGGTCCGCGCCGCGACGATGCGGGCGCAGCGGCCGAGGGCACGAACGGCACCGACGAAGCAGCCACCGCCGGCCCGATCCGGCGGCCCGCCGGCCGGTTGTCGCTACGACCCGTGCGGATCCGCGTCCGCCGCCGGCGGCACAGCGCGTCGGGATCGCGGCGGGCCCGCGGCGGGGGCGCTCGGGGCACGCCGCCAGGCGCGGCGCCAGATCGTCGAACCGGCGATCACCGCACCGACGAAGGCGCCGACGGTCGCCCCGCGCACGAAGACCGCCAGCGGGTCGTCATCCCGCGTCCCAAGGGAGACCGGCAAGCGGCGGTTCATCGGTCCGGTCCCGGGCCGGGGTCCGCGCGGACCGGCCCGAGGACGGAGACGACGACCACGAGCACGATGCCGCCGAGCGCGCCGAGCGAGGCGGGCAGCAGCCGGAAGTCCCCGATTCGCAGGAGGTCGAACGGCCCGCCCAGGCGCCCGCCGATCGCGTCACCGGCCCAGGCTCCCGTGATGGCGAGGAGCAGGAGAAACGGGAGGCGAGCACCGGCCACGCCGCGTACGAGCACCGCGGCGGCCGTCCAGAAGATCCCCAGCAGGATCGCGAGGACGAGCGACGGCCCGATCTCCGGCACGTCCGCTCCCCTACCCGTCGTCCCGAACGATGCGGCCGCCGCCCAGCACCACGTCCGGATCATCCGCGTCGTACAGGACGCAGGCCTGGCCGGGCGCCGCGGCCCACACGGGAACCTCGGTCTCCACGACCCAGGGGGCGCCGCCCCCGGACGACGGTGGTGCGGGGAAAGCCGTCGCCGGCCGGACCTCCGCCGGCACCGCCTCGGCGCGATGCCGGACCTGCGCCCGGGCCGCGAACGCGCGACCATCGGCGGCGGGCGGCCGACCCGCGACGAACGTCACGTCGACGATCCTGAAGCGGCGCGTCTCGAGGTCGGCGCGACGAGCCAGCACGATGGTGTTCGCCCTCGTGTCGACGCGGCTCACGTAGCGCGGCTCGCCCAGGGCAAGTCCCAGGCCCCGGCGCTGCCCAACGGTGTAGCCCGCCGCGCCCGCGTGCGACCCGACCACGCGGCCGTCCCGGGCGTCGAGTGCCGGCCCCGGGACCGGCGACCAGCCGGCCCGCTCCTTCAGCGCGTCGCGGGGATCGCCGGTCGGAACGAAGCAGATCTCCATGCTCTCGGGCTTGTCCGCGGTCGCAAGGCCGCGCTCACGGGCAAGACCCCGGACTTCCAGCTTCGTCAGCGCACCCAGCGGGAACCAGGCGTGCGCGAGCTGATCCTGGCGGAGGCCGTAGAGGAAGTAGGCCTGGTCTTTCGTCCGGTCGACGCCGCGCCGAAGCCGATGGACCGGGCGTCCGTCGGGGCCGGCCACCGTCTCCCGGCGGGCGTAGTGGCCGGTTGCCACCGCGTCGCACCCGTACAGCCGCCGCGCGCGACCCAGCAGCGCCCCGAACTTCACGTAGCTGTTGCAGTCCACGCACGGGCTGGGCGTCTCGCCGCCGAGGTACGCGGCGAGAAACGGCCGAATGACGCCCGCCTCGAACTCGCGCTCCAGGTTGAGGACGTAGAACGGGACGTCCAGCTGGGCCGCCACGCGTCGGGCGTCCTCGGCAGCGTCCGCGGAGCAGCAGCTCTTCTTCAGCTCCGAGTACGCGTCCGCGCCCTCGTGGACCCGCATCCACACGCCGACCACCTCGTGGCCGGCCTCCGCCATGAGGGCGGCGGCGACCGAGCTGTCGACTCCGCCCGACATCGCGACGAGGACGCGCGCCATCGGCCCTCAGGCTCCCAGCCGCACGCCCAGCGGGTCCGCGGCCTGGGCCACCGAGCCGTCGCGGATCGCCGCGATCACGCGCGGCACGACGAGGCACGCCTCGCTCACCTCCGCGTCCGTGGTCGCGCGGCCCAGCGACAGGCGGAGCGCGCCGAGCGCCTCCGCGTCCGTGTAGCCCATCGCGGTCAGGACGTGGGACGGCTCTGGTGAGCCGGTGGAGCATGCGGACCCGGTGGATGCGGCGATCCCGTCGAGGTCGAGCGCCACGCTGATCGCGACCCCGTCGGCGCTGCGGACCAGGAGCGAGAGCAGGCCGGGCAGGCGCAGGGTCGGGTGGCCGGTCAGCTCAACGCCCTCGACCGCCAGGCAGGCGGCTGCGAGCCGCGAGCGGAGCGCGCGCAGGCGGATCGCGGTCGTGGGCCGGTCCGCGCAGGCGCATTCGTAGGCCACCGCCATCCCAACCGCGCCGGCCACGTTCTCCGTGCCTGCCCGCCGGTGTCGTTCCTGGCTCCCGCCGTGGACCTGGGCGAGAAGCTGCGTTCCCCGACGCACCCAGAGCGCCCCGACGCCCTTGGGACCCTCAAACTTGTGGGCCGAGATCGTGACCAGGTCCGCGCCGAGCTCTCCCACGTCGAGATCCAGCGTTGGCGCGGCCTGGACCGCGTCGACGTGGAAGAGGATGCCCCGCCGGGCGCGAAGCCGGTCGGCAATCTCGCGGATCGGCTGGACCGTGCCGACCTCGTTGTTGGCAAGCATCACCGAGACGAGGGTGGTCCGGTCGTCGAGGGCAGCGTCGAGCTCGTCGGGATCCACCCGGCCGTTGCGGTCCACCGGGACCTCCACCACCTCGAAGCCGAACTTCTCGAGGTGGCGCATCGTGTGGCCGACGGCGTGATGCTCGACGGCGCTCGCGACGAGGCGATGGCCGCGCGCCTTGCCGGCCCAGGCCGCTCCCTTGATCGCCAGGTTGTTCGCCTCCGTGCCCCCGGAGGTGACGACGATCTCGCGGGCCGTCCCGCCGAGCGCGGTCGCCAGCCGTTCATGCGCCTCGTCGAGCGCATTGCGGGCTGCCCGGCCAAACGAGTGCGCGGACGAGGGGTTCCCGAACGCGCCGCCGAGGTACGGAAGCATCGCCTCCAGCGCCTCGGGGCGGAGCTGCGTGGTCGCCGCGTGGTCCAGGTAGATCGCCATCAGAGTGGGATTGTACGGCGGGACGTCCCCGAGGCCCGCTGGCTATCCTTTCGCGGTGACCGACCGACCAGACGCGCCCGCCCCGATCGCGCGCACTGCCGCGCCCCCGCGCGGCCGCCCGACGCGGCCAGCGGGCTGGCTGCTGGGGTACCCGACCGATCACCTGATGGGGATCCTCCCCTCCCCCGCTGCCGGAGACGCAGCCGTGGCAGAGCTGATCGGCCGCGGCGTGACGCGCGATGCGATCCGCGTCCTCGTCGGCGAGGATGCCGCGCTCCGGATCGACGGCCGCGGGAAGCACCACGGGCTGGTCGCGCGCATCTACCGGCTGATCCAGTTCACCCAGATGGACCAGGCCCCGGACTTCCGACGCTACGAGCTGGAGGCGCGACGCGGCCACCCGGTGATCGCCGTCCGGGAAACCGACCCGCTGCGCCGCAGGACGATCCGGGCGATCCTTCGAGGCCACGGCGCGCACTTCACGAACTTCTACGGCCGCTATTTCACCGAAACGCTGGATCCGTTCACGGGTCCCGACGAGGGCGACCTCCCGATCTAGCTGATCTCACGCATCCGGGCGTGGGTCGCGCCGGGGCTCGCGCGAGCGGAACGGGACGTCGGCGACGAGGATGTCCGAACGGCCGGTGAGGGCTTCGCGGATCCGATGGGCGTTCTGGTTGAACAGGATCCGCTCCCACCAGTGGCGCGACACGCGCTCCGGCAGGAGGACCACGGTGACGCTGCCGGCCTCGTGCTCGGCGGTGACCTCCAGGTACCGGATGAGCGGGTCGACGAGGTTCCGGTACGGCGACTCCACGATGACGAACCGGATGCCGGGCAGCTGGCGCTCGAATCGTTCCCGAAGGCGCTCGCCGGCGGCGACGTCGTCGGTCACGTGGACCGCGGTGATGTCGTGCGTCATCGACCGCCCGAAGCGAACGGCCTGGATGACGTCCCACTGGACGTCGAAGACCGGGATGACGACGCGTCGGGGGTGGACCGGCGGCCCCCACACGACGTCCGGGTTGACGGTCAGCTCCAACGTGCCACGGGCGTACTGGCGGTGCACGAACAGCATGATCAGGACCAGGATCGGGACCACCACGATGATGATCCACGCTCCTTCCGTGAACTTGACGATCGCGAAGACGATCACGACAATCCCGGTCGCCACGGCGCCGAGCCCGTTGAGGACCGCGCTGCGCCGCCACCCGGCGCCCCGCTCGACGTACCAGTGGTGGACCATGCCGGTCTGCGAGAGGGTGAAGGCGGTGTACACGCCGAGGGCATAGAGCGGGATCAGCGCCTCAACGTGGCCCCCGAAGACGACGACGAGCGCCGCCGAGATGACCGCGAGCATGACGATCCCGGAATTGAACGCCAGTCGCTCGCCACGGAAGGCCAGGGACCGAGGGAAGTAGCCGTCCTTGGCCAGGATCGCGGCGACCCGTGGAAAGTCGGCGAAGCTCGTCTGCGCGGCGATGACGAGGATGCCCATCGTGGAGATCTGCAGGAGGTAGTAGAGGGGCGAAAGGCCGACGGTGGCGCGGCCGACCTGTGAGAGGACGGACTCCAGCTGGGCGCTCGGCACGGCACCACTGACGATTGCCAGGTAGGCGATGCCCACGAGCATCGCCCCCAGCAGGATCGACATCATTCCCATCGTCGTGCCGGCGTTCCGCGATTCGGGCGGCTTGAACGCGGGCACGCCATTGGCGACCGCCTCGGTCCCTGTCAGCGCCGAGCAGCCGTTCGCGAAGGCGCGCATGACCAGGAGGATGCCCAGGCTTTCGAGCGGCACCGGGTAGGCGGTGACGCCGGTGACGTGCGGCACGTCGCCAAGCATGACGCGGGCGAGGCCGACGGCGATGGTCAGAAACGTGCAGCCCAGGAAGATGTACGTCGGCCAGGCGAGGATCGAGCCGCTCTCGCGGATGCCCCGCAGGTTCACGAGCATGACGCCGAAGATCGATGCAACGATGAGCTCTACGTAGATCGGCTGGAGCGCCGGGAACGCCGAGGCGAGGTTGAACACGCCCGCCGAGACGCTGACCGATACGGTCAGCACGTAGTCGGTGAGAAGGGCGGCCGCGGCGACCAACCCCGGCAACTGGCCCAGGTTGGCATGGGCGACGATGTAGCTTCCGCCGCCGTTGGGGTAGGCACGAATCGTCTGTCGGTAGGAGAGCGTGATCAGCAGGAGCAGGACCAGGAGCACGCCCATGATCGGCATGAGCCAGGCGAACGCGACCGTCCCGGCGGCCAGGAGCGTATACATCGCGGCTTCCGGGCCGTAAGCCACCGATGACATCGCGTCCGAGGAGAAGACGGGGAGTGCCTTCCATTTCGGAAGACGCTCGCTGATCTCCGCCTCGGATGCGAGCGGGTGACCGAACAGGGCGCGGCGGGCGCC
>JANXWH010000239.1 GCA_025351245.1 Chloroflexota bacterium
GATCAGCTCCTTCATGCCCCTCAACGGCGGCCATCCCCTCTGGTGGATCGGTCCGAACCGGACCGGCAACAGGTGGGACTGGGGCACCGCTTCGGCGGCGACCCTCGGCGCTGCCAACGACCAGTTCTCGAGCACGGACAAGGGGTAACTGACCACGTCCGTGCGGCCGTCAGACGATCGGGCGGTCGCAGATCGTAGGGCATTGGCCTGAGTAGCTCGCGGCGCGTTCTGGCAGACCTGTGGATCCCGGACCCGGCCGCCCTCAGGAGAAGGAGGTGCGTTCCCCCGAACCGAAAAGCAAACGCGTGGGCCCTGTACGTAGGGCCATACAAGCTGGACATCGGCAGAATCTCACACTCAAGGAGACACATTGAAATCGATCATCCGACTCGCGTTGGTCGCAGCGGTCGCTGGCGCTGCCCTCGCGCCGGCAGCAGGCACAGCCGCGGCAGCGTCCCCGAAGACCGCTATCCCGGGCCACCCCGTCGTCGTCTGGACGAACCCCTCGGCAAGCGGCGACGGAGTCAGCCGGGTCATCCTCGAGGCGGTGGCTGGTACGGGACAGGTCAGCGCCCTAACGTCGGGCGACACGACGGCAAGCTGCATCATGTATGCGGTAAACCCCCTCGGCTGGCACATCTGGGAGTACACCATCTACCAGCGATTCCTCTACAACGGAACCAACATTACGTACGTCTACACGCCCACGAAGACCTCCAACGCTTACTGGGGTTGGTACGACGCAGGGAGTGGCAACCCAGCGTTCTATTGGATCAGTAACCCCAGGTCCGGATATGCGCTGGGCTCCTACTATTTCCGCCACGATGTCGGTGACCTGCATGAATCGAATTCTGGCTGGGTCCAGGCCGACGTTCGAGGTACTGGCAGCTGGTCATGCTCGGGCGCATAGTCCTTCAGGCCAACCGAGCCACCTCTGCGCCCCGAACGATTGCGGAGTAGCAGATGGAGAACTGGCCAACGGTCGTTATTACCGTCGCCGCCCTCGCGGTTGCGATGGCCGTCCTCTATCTCGTCTTCGTGCGCGTCGCCCGACAAGTCTTCGGTCATCGCCGCCGGCTTGAGCGAGACCTCGCCATGGAGCTTCTCAAAGCTCGTCGAGATCGCGGGGCTATCACGGCGGACGAGTTCGAGACAGCACGCCGCATCATCGGAGACGGCTGACGTCGTCCCCCCGCCACGGGATGACCAATCGATCGGCGTTAGCGTCCAGTCATATGCAGGGGAGTCGGCTTGTCTGGCTCCCCTGCATAGGTCATAGGCGCGGCACAGGACACCGCATCTGGACGGCGACGGGCCCCGACTTCACGCCGAAGCTCGCCTCGCCCCGCACCAGCGGGGTTTCAAGCGCCACCATCTACACCGCCAAGGTCGTGGCGGTCTGCCGGAAGATGGACGTCCGCTATTCCATCACGCTCGGCATGCACCGGGGCGTGCGCCGCCTCATCGAGGCGATCCCCGAAGAGGCCTGGACCCCGATCCCGTACTGGATCGAGGGTGGCGCGGACGTGGCCGAGATCAGCTACACCCCGTTCGCCGACCGCCCTAGTACGGGATGGGGTTGAACCACCTGCCGTCGGGCAGGTTCGCCGCCAACGCCGCCTGGCTCGCGGTCCAGGTGATCGCCCACTGTGATGATGGGCTCGCCCGCTGGACGGCAAGACTCGGCCTCGGGGCCGGGATCGTGACCGCCAAGACCCTGCGCCGGCGGCTGTTCGGCCTGCCCGGCCGGCTCACCCGCTCGGCTCGCAGGCTCACGCTCCACCTTCCGCTCGACTGGCCCTGGGCCGCCGAGTTCGCGGCCGCCCTCGCGAGACTTCGGGCGCTTCCGCTGCTCGCCTGACCGACCCGCCGTCCCGTGGCCGCGCCGGGGGCCGGCGTCAGCGCGGGCAGGAACCGGCCGCGGCGGGTCGGTGACCCCTCGAGCGCCACCCTTCGGCAATCCTTCGACCTCGTTCTACCCATCCGGGCGCCCTTCACGGCCGTCGGACGGGTCACGCGGGCCTCCGCCGAACCTCGTCAGGCGGTCACGTGGTCCGTTTCGGTGGATCGGGGCTAATGGTGGGCTAATGGGAAGCGCCCGCGAGCCCGTTCTGCGACGCGTCGACGGGCCGCGCGTGGCGCTCCCTCCGCGGACACGTGTTCTCCAGGCCGACAGACCGCTGATCCCCCGGTTGTTGGGCAGCCAGGCGACTGCGGAACCGCTGGTTGCGGTGCGACCCAACCACTGACTTGACGTGATTCCACGCTTCCCGCCTGGCGTGATTCCACGCCTTGCATCGGCGCCGACAGCCCCGACAGTGGTGGTGCGTCCCTGACCACCCCCACCGCATCGAGGCCATGCCGCCATGA
>JANXWH010000240.1 GCA_025351245.1 Chloroflexota bacterium
GGCGGACAGCGGCGTCCGCCCGACCATGGAACTGCTCGAGGAGCACCTCGCTCCTCGGACCTGCCTGCTGCTCCTCGACAACTTCGAGCAGGTGATCGCCGCCGCTCCTCTCGTCGCACGGCTCCTGCGCGCCTGCCCAAGCCTCACCATCACGACCACCAGTCGAGGTGCCCTCCACGTCTCCGGGGAGCAGGAATACGCGGTGCCGGGTCTCGCGGCGCCCCCCGATCCGCGCCATCTCTCGACGTTCGAGGTGGCCCGACTGCCCGCCGAGATCCGCGCCGCCGACCCGGCCACGCTCGGCCAGTACGAAGCGGTCCGGCTCTTCGTTGCACGGGCCCTCGCCGTCCGCGCCGATTTCCGCGTCACGAATGAGAATGCGCCGGCCGTCGCCGGGATCTGCGCCACGCTGCAGGGCCTGCCACTCGCGATCGAGCTGGCCGCGGCGCGCGTCAAGGTCCTGGCCCCCGACGCCATCCTCGAGCGGCTGGAGCACCGCCTGGAGCTGCTCGCCTCCGCGTCGCGCGACCTTCCCGAGCGACAGCGAACGTTGCGCGGCGCGATCGCCTGGAGCTACGACCTCCTCGACGACGCCGGCCGGCGCCTCCTTGCCCGGCTCTCGGTCTTTGTCGGCGGCTGCGATCTCCCGATGATCGAGCAGGTCTGCGATCCGGACGACGAGCTCGGCGTCGACCTTCTCGACGTGCTCGCCGCGCTCGTCGACCAATCCCTCGTCCGGAGCGACGATGTCGCTGGCACGGCGCGCTTCTCGCTGCTCGACACGATCCGGACCTACGGTGCCGAGCGCCTCGACGCCTCCGGCGACGGGCCAGCCATCCGGGAACGCCACCTCGCCGCGTACCTGGAGCTGGCGGAGCGTGCCGCTGCCGAGCTCTCCGGACCCGCGCAACGCGCGTGGCTGGATCGGCTGGAGGCGGACGCCGATAACTTCCGGGCCGCCCTCGATCGCGCCGAGGCAATCCCCGATCCGGAGGCCGCCGTCCGGCTCGGGTTCGCGCTCTGGCGGTTCTGGCAGCAGCGCGGCTACCTCCGCGAGGCGCGCCAGCGGCTCACCGCCCTCGAAAGGCACGGCTGGGACCTGGCCCCGCGAACGCGGGCCCGCCTGCTGGAGGCGCTGGGGGGCGTCGCGTATTGGCAGGCCGACAGCGTGGCCTCGGGCCCGTGGTACCAGGCCGCCCTCGAGATCTGGCGCACGCTGGGCGACCGGCGGGAGATCGCCAATGCGCTCTACAACCTCGGCTCCTCCGACGTCCCGGGGCTGCTGGCGGGCGAATCGCGCGAGGCCGAGTCGTGGCAGCGCGCCAGGGCGCACCTCGACGAGGCGCTCCAGAACTACGAGGCGATCGGCGACCGCCTTGGGCAGGGCAACGTCCTCTGGGGGATCGGTGGCCTCTACTACTTCACCTCGGACGTCGCGGAGGCAGAGCGCTGGTACGTCCGCTCCCTCGAGCACTTCCGCGCGGCGCGGAATCGAACCATGGAGGCCTGGGCGCTCCACATGCTGGGCTCCACGGTCCTCAAGCTGGGTCGCACGGAGAGCGCCGGCGACATGATGCGGCACGCCCTCCGCCACTTCCACGAGGCGGGCGACCTGTCTGGGATCACCCTGGTCCTGGACGACCTGTCCGCAGTTGCCGTCACCGACGGCGACCTGGAGCGTGCCGCGCGGCTGCGCGGCGCAGCCCGGCAGCTGACGCAGTCCACCGGCACGGAGCTGGCGCGCCTGGTCGATGAGATGTTCGAGCAGGCGACCCGGCCCAACGCCCGCGTGGCCATGGACGCCGGCGAGCTGGAGCGCCTGGGGGTCGAGGGCGGCGGCCTCGCGCTCGACACCGCGGTCGCCTACGCGCTGGGCGAGGCGGATCCCTTCGGGCCCGGAGCACGACCCGACGATCGCTGACCCACCCGTCGTGGTCGGCCGGGCCGGCCCGCCACCCGGTACGATGGACGCCGCAGCCCGCTCCATCGCCCTCGAGGGATCCCCCATCGCCGAGCCGATCGCGCCCATCGTCCTTCGCATGCCGACCGCCGCCGACCTGGCGCTGCTCCCCGTCGAGGAGGCGTGACCGGGGCGCTGCGGCGCTACGCGCGGAGCTTCACGGGCTTCGAGCGCGACGCCCGGATCTTCCTCCTCGCCACGCTGGTCTACGGCGTCACCCTCAGCCTCTGGTGGGTCGACTTCAACCTGTACCTGGCGTCGCTCCACTTCGACACCGCGTACATCGGCCTCGTCGTCACCGCCGGGTCGGCGGCCGGGGCAGTCGCCGCCTTCCCCGCGAGCCTGCTCTCCGACCGGATCGGACGACGGCTCGTGCTCGTCCTCGCGACCGGCACGTCCGCAGTCGGGGTCCTGGGCCTGCTCCTCGTGGGCTCCTCGCTGGCGATCGTCGTCTGCGCCGCGCTCATCGGTGCCGCGACCCAGGCGTTCTTCGTGGTCCAGTCGCCATTCATGGCCGAGCACAGCCACGCTCACCACCGGAGCGAGCTGTTCTCGCTGCAGGGCGCGATCTCGACCGGTGTCAACGTCGTGGCGGCACTGGTCGGGGGCGCGATCGCCGCGCTGGCTGCCCGCCTGGGCGGCTTCTCCACCGGCGATCCGGCGGCCTACCGGGTCCTGCTCGTGCTGATGCTCGCGGCCGCCGTAGTCGCCACGGCCATCCTGCTGGCCGTTCACGACGACCGGCCGCGGGCGCGGCGGCGCGACTGGCAGACGCTGGAGGGACGGCCCGGGATCCCCTGGAGCGGCGAGCCGCTGTCCGCGCGCCCCGACCTGGCCAGCCGCCGCGGGGCGGTCCGGATCGGGCTGCCGAGGATCTCCGACCCCGGCACCTTCGTGCGGCTGATCCTGCCGGGGTTCCTGATCTCGCTGGGAGCCGGCCAGGTGATCCCGTTCCTCAACGTGTTCGTCCAGGGCAAGTTCGGGCTCGACCTCCTCTCGCTCAACGCGATCTTCGCGCTGGCCAGCCTGGGGACCACGCTGGCGATCCTCTTCCAGCCCGCGCTGGCCCGGCGGGTGGGAAAGATCGGTTCGGTCGTGCTCGTCCAGGGCGCCAGCATCCCGTTCCTCGCCGTGCTGGGATTCAGCCCGATCCTGTGGACCGTGATCGGCTCGATGGCGATCCGCAACTCGCTGATGAACGCCGGCAACCCGCTCTTCAACGCGTTCGCCATGGAGCGGCTCCAGCCGCGCGAGCGCGCCACGTACGCGGCCGCGGCGAGCCTCGCCTGGTCGCTTGGCTGGGTGATCGCGGGCCCGTGGTACAGCCTCCTCCAGGCGACGCTGGGCTTCACGACCGGGTACGCCATCAACTTCGTCACCATCATCATCCTGTACACGCTCGGCACGGGCCTGATCTGGTGGTGGTTCCACGCCGCCGAATCCGGCCCGGTCGGGACGAGCGCCGCTGGCCGGGCCTGAGCCTGGAGGAGCGGCTCCGCGGGCGGCTCCGCGGGCGGCCGCGCCGGCCGCCTGCGCGTTCGCCCGGCCGCGTCCACGGCCCGCCCGACCCGATGCCGACCCGCTATCCTCCGCGCATGGCCGCGTCCCAGCCCATGCACGAGAAGTCCGGCATCCCGCGCAATCCCGGGCGTCACGACCTGGGCATGAAGGCGACCCTCCTCTTTCCTTCGCGGGAGATCGTCGAGCGCTTCTACGTGCCGCTCATCTACACGGCCTGCCGGACCTGCTATTCCGAGCTGGAGCCGGCCGAGATCTTCCGGCGGGCGGAGGCCGGTCAGATCGACCGGGCGAAGATGCAGAAGCTGATCAGCGGCGTGATCGAATCCGGGCACGGCAGCACGATCGAGCACGTGGTCTTCACGTTCGGGATCAGCGGCGTGAGCCGAACACTCTCGCACCAGCTGGTCCGGCACCGGGCCGGGGTCGCGTTTGACCAGCAGAGCCAGCGCTACGTGAAGTTCACGGGGGCGGCCACCATGCTGCCCGCGACGCTCGCGGAGGCGGATCCGGAGCTGCGGGCGCGGTACGAGGCGCAGGTCGACGGTGCGCTGGACCTGTACGGCGAGCTCCTGGCAGCCGGGATCCCGGGCGAGGACGCCCGCTTCGTCTTCCCCAACGCGACCCGCACGAATCTCGTGATGACCGCCAACCTGCGGGCGCTCATCCACATGTCGGGCCTTCGGCTCTGCACGATGGCGCAGTGGGAGATCCGGCGCCTCTTCCAGCTGATCCGCCACGAAGTCTTCGCGGTCAGCCCGTTCCTGGGCAGCTTCCTGGCCCCCAAGTGCGTCCCCCTCGGGTACTGCGACGAGATGGGCAACCGGGACGAGCATTGCCCGATCCGGCCGCACCGGGACTCCGTCCTGGGCGCCTGGGCGGAGAAGGCGAAGGCGGCCCGGGCCGGCGGCCGCGACCTGACCGTGGTCGACGGCTGACCCGGATCGAATGGACGTCCGACCCGGCATGGCGATCCACCTCCAGTTCGACCGGATCCCGCCGGGCGCGCAGGTCGGCCCGCACCGGCACGGGACGGAGATGGTCGTCTACGTGGCTGCGGGCGAGATCGCGTTCGAGCACGGCCTGGGCCTGAGCCGGCGCGTCATCGTCCGCGCCGGTGACGTCCTGTACGAGGCGCCGTCCGATGAGCACCTGGTCCGCAACGACGGGGCGATCGATGCGCTCGCGCTGCTCGCCGCCGTCGACGTGGACCCGAACCGCCCGATCGACGACCAGCCTTCCTGGCGGACGAGGATGGGCGAGCCAGTCCGGCGTCGCGAGGGGGCCCGGGTGATCGAGGCGCCCGGCCTCCGGCATCGCGTGCTCATGGAGCCCGGTGACTTCGGGACCCAGAGCTTCAGCGTCGCGGAGGTCGAGCTGGACCCAGGCGCCACGACCGGCTGGCACCGCCATCTCGCATCCGAGCACGTGGTCGTCGTCCTGGAAGGGCGCGGGACCGTCCGGATCGGGTCGCTGGAGGAGACGCTGGAACCGCTGAAGGGAGTGCGGGTGGAGATGGGCCTCCCGCACGCGATCGCGAACACGGGGCGGACCAGGCTCCGCTACTTCCTGTGCGCCACGCCGGCGGCAGACCCGCTCACCGATCGCGAGAACCTGGATCCTCCGACCTGACGGTGGGTTGGCCGGCCCGGCACGGGCATACCGCGAGCAGGGGCTCGCCACGAGCACGGTCGGACGGAGACGCAGAAGCGCCCGGAGGAACCACGTCCGAGGAAGCAGCCTTGATGCAATCGCGGCGCAACCTCAGAGGGAGAGCAACCGGGATTGCTCCCGATCACCTCGCCGGGACCCGTTGATGTGATCGCCGGGTCATCGGCTGTCGCGGCCCCTCCAGGCAGAGACATCATGGCGCCGCCGCGCCGACGTGGCAATCGGGTTATCCACGAGATTCGTGGCGGCAGGGTGAGCCCGTCCACCGTTTGGGCGACGCTGTGGACGCCGTGTGGACGACCGCCGACGGCCGTCAGGCCAGCCCGCCCGGCGCGGAAACGACCACGGTCCCCGCAACCCGGTCGTGGAACCCCCGGCGGAGAGGATCGGCGGCTGTCGAGATGAACAGCACCAGGAACCAGGTCCCGTTCACGACGAGCAGCACGCTGCTGTCGAGTGCGCCGCTCGTCGCGAGCGCGCCCACGGCGATCGGAAGGGTCGCGAGGACCGCCCAGCGGCGACAGGCTGCCTCGATGGGCAGCCTGTCGGGCGCGTCCGGCTTCGGCGGCGTGCCGTCTGCCATCCGGACCCGGAGCCGAAGCGCGCGCTGAGCGAGCGTCGCGCCCCAGCGGCTCCAGCACCCGGCGTAGTAGAGCGCGTCGATGACGAGCGTCGCGGTCAGCTCCAGGACCACCCGAACGGGGTTGACTGCGACCACCACGAGCGCCATCCCGTCCGGCGTGGCCTCGACAAGCCGCCCGAAGACCGCGTCGAGGAAGACTGCCAGCGAGATGTAGGCGATGCCGATGATGAGCGAATCGACGATGTACGCCGCGCTCCGGCGCCAGAGAGACGCGACCGGCGCCGCCGCGTGCAGACCCATCGGGCGGTCCTCAGCCGCCGATCGCAAACATCTCGACGCGGGGCAGGTTCGCGGTCCCGGCGCTGCGGACATCCGAGTACCGGTCGTCGCGCGCGCCCCACACGGCCCGGATCCGCGCCTCCAGCTCGGCATCGTCGGCGCCCGCTCGGAGCGGGGCCCGCAGGTCCGTCCCGCGCGCCGCGAAGAGGCAGGTGAACAGCTCGCCCTCGGCCGAGAGCCGCGCGCGGGTGCAGGCTCCACAGAACGGCGCCGTAACCGACGCGATCACGCCGATCTCGCCGGCCCCGTCCCGGTAGCGGAAGCGGGTGGCGACCTCGCCGGGGTAGTTGGGCGGCAGCGCCTCGAGCGGGAACGCCGCGTCGACGAGCGCGACGATCTCCGCCCAGGGGACGACATCGTCCATTCGCCAGCCGTTCGTGGTCCCCACGTCCATGTACTCGATGTACCGGAGGATGAGGCCCGCGTCGCGCGCCCAGCGCGCCATCGGGACGATCGACGCCTCGTTGCTGCCGCGCTTGACGACCATGTTGATCTTGACCGGTGCCAGGCCCGCCTCCCGAGCGGCCACGATTCCGTCGAGCACCCGGGCGAGCGGCATGTCGGCGCCGCTCATGGCCCGGAAGACCGCATCGTCGAGGGAATCCAGGCTGACGGTGATCCGGCGCAGCCCGGCTCCCGCAAGCGGCGCCGCGAGCGTTCGCAACGCGGACCCGTTCGTCGTGAGCGTGAGGTCGCGCACGCCCTCGATCGCGGCGAGCGGGCGGACGAGGTCCGGCAGGTCCCGGCGGACAGTGGGCTCGCCGCCGGTGATCCGCAGCTTCTCGACGCCGAGCCGGACGAAGATGGCCGCCAACCGGACGATCTCCTCGTAGGTCAGGATCTGCGACCGCGGCAGGAACGCATAGTCGCGGCCGAAGATCTCCGCGGGCATGCAATAAGTGCACCGGAAGTTGCAGCGGTCCGTCACCGAGATCCGGAGGTCGCGCGGCTGGCGGCCCAACCGGTCGCGGGGCGGCGCCTCGGACGGTTGGGGGCGCGGATCCGGCGTCGTGTCGCTCATGGTCCGGACATCGTAGCGGTCTCCCCGCGTGGAGGCCGTAGCCGGCGCGCCCACGCACCGGCCCGGTGCCGTGCTGCACCGATGGGGGACCCCGGGGGTACCACCGCCGGTGACAGCTGGTACCACTAGTCAACTCCACCGCACCGCTCCCGGCCCCTAGCATCCGCATCGGGTGAGAGAACCCGTGCCGATCAAACGACCGTAGAGGGGACCGCGCAGCATGGCGACGACCGAATCGCGATCCGGCTTCCGGCTCCCGTGGAGCCCGGATCGGGCACCGTCCCGCGATGCCTCCGAGGAGGACTCCGAGGGCGAGCCGCACACCGGCGATTCCGAGCTCTCCGCACCCGAGGTGGAGCCCACCGAGGCCCCGGAACCCACGTCCGACGCCGACGCGGCGACCGGGGCCGATGCCGGTGTCAGTGTCGCGGAGGCCGTAGCCCCCGGCCCAGGCGACGGGCCGGTTGCGCCGCCCGCGCCCGTGGCGCCAGGTGCGCCGATCGCGGCGGTTGCGTCCATCGCGCCGATTGCGCCGAGGATCGCAGATCCGGCACCTGCCAGGCGGCCCACGAAGTTCCTCATCGACCTGACCCATGCGATGCAGGCCGCGGCCGAGCAGGCCCGCGCAGCGACCCTGGAGCAGTTCCGGGTCGAGGGATCCACGTACGTCGAGCAGATCCAGGGACGTTCGATCGCCGATGCCGACGCACTCCGCCGACGCGCGGACGAGGACGTCGCCAGCATCAAGGAGTGGTCGAAGGCGGAGATCGCTCGAATCCGGGAAGAGTCCGAGAACCGGATGGCGGGCCGCCGCGGCCAGCTCGACGGACAGCTGGGCCGTCACGCCGCGTTCGTGGAACGCGACGTCACCCGGATCCAGGGACAGATCGCCTCGTTCGAAGCGGAGATGGCGGCCTTTTTCGACGAGCTGCTCACCGAGACTGACCTGACGATCCTGGCTGCACGCGCCCAGCAGATGCCCGAGGCGCCGGCCTTCGACGAGCTGGACGACACCGCCTTCACCGCGCTCATGACCGAGCCTGCGGTCGGGATCCCGATCGCCGAGCCAGAGCCGGTCGCCGACACCGCGCCGGCCGCAACGCTGTCCCCGACCGGCGACTTCTCGTTCGACCGCGACGCCGCGATGGCGGCGATCCAGGCGGCCGCCGAGGCCGCAGCGTCGGTCGAGGCTGCGACTGCCGAGCCCGGTCTCGAGGCGGCCGCCGACGCGTCCGTGGCCGAGCGCGCTGTCGCGCCGCCATCGGCAGTGCAGGACGACACTCCGGCCCGTGATCCGCGCCTCGCGATGCTCGGGCTGACTCCCGACTTTGCCGCGGCCGAGGCCGCCGCCGCGGAAGCCGCCGCGGCCGAGAGCTCGGAGATCCCGGAGCTCGACGAGGCGAACCTCGCCGCCCGCCTCGCCGGCCTCGTCGCGTCGTCGACGCCTGGCGCCCCAGCCGACGCCCCCCCAGCCGCGCCCGTAGCCTCGACCCAGGTCATCGTGACGGGCCTCGTCAGCGTGGCGAGCATCGCGAGCTTCAAGCGCCATCTCAGCCGCCAGGCCGGGGTGCGCCACGTGGGCGTCTCGTCCGGGCCGGACGGCGAGTTCCTGTTCACCGTCCAGCACCAGGTGGAGGTCTCCCTCCGCGACCTGATCCCGACGCTCCCCGGCTTCCAGGCCCGGGTCACCGGCGGCGGTGACGGGGTCGTGACCGCGAGCGCCCACGACCCCGAGGACTGAGCACACCAGTCCGCGAGACGAAAGGACCCGGAGGGATGGCCCGCCCCGCGATCGCAATCGCACTGCCCGGCGACGAACAGCCGCACGTGGTCGACGTGCTCAGGGAAGCCGACTTCGAGCCGGTCGTGGTCCGGTGCCCGGTCGACCTCGCGGCGCTCCTCGCGAGCCGCCACGACGTCGCCGTCGCGATCCTCGACGGCGAGAGCGACTTCGACGAATCGCTCGAGTACTACGAGCTCCTGCACGAGCCGGGGCGGGACATCCCGGCCCTCATGATCGTCTCACCGCGTACGCTCGACCGGCTGGCCGGTGCGGCCGGACGCGCCGGCGCGCACGACGAGTACTTCACCCGACCCTACTCGCCGGAGGCGCTTCGCTGGCGCGTCGAGGCGATGCTGATCCGCCAGATGACCGTCGACGATGGCAGCGGCGCGGTGATCCAGTCGGGCCCCCTCTCGGCCGATGACTGGTCGCGACGGGGCGCGTTCCTGAGCGTCTTCAACCCGAAGGGCGGGGTGGGCAAGACGACGATCGCCGTCAACCTGGCGGCCTCGCTCGTCGCGATGGGCCGGAAAGTCCTGCTCGTGGACGCTGACACCGTGACCGGCCACATCGCGAGCTCGCTGGGCCTGGAGAACGTCCGAACCCTCGTCGATTCGCTCGACGAAACCCACGAGGGCGGGCCGGGCGCCGTCCCCGAGACGCTGGAGGAGCTGGTCGCCGCGCATTCGTCCGGCCTGAAGGTGCTCGTCCTCTCGTCCAGCCCGCTGAAGACCGGCCACCTCGACCCGGCGGCGGTCGCCGACGCGATCGACCGCGCGCGCCGCTCCTTCGACGTCATCGTCGTCGATCTCCACCCCGACTACGATGTGCTGAACCGCGCGATCTTCGGCCGCACGGACCGGATCCTCGTCCCCGTCACGCCGGACGTGCCCGCGATCCGCGCCGCCGTCCAGCTCTGCGACGTGGCCGACGAGCTCGGCTTCCGCGACAAGCTCGCGCTCGTCATCAACCGCGCCAACAGCGGCGTGAGCGTGGCCGACATGGAACGCACGGTCGGGATGTCGTCGTTTGCCATGATCCGCTCGGCCGGGCTCCAGCTTGTCAAGGCCGCCAATGAGGGCCGCACGGTGATCGACCTCTTCCCGGCCGAGAAAGTCTCCGGGGACTTCCGGGCCCTGGCCGAGCGCGTCGTCGGGATGCCCCGTGCCAAGGAGACGAGCCGTGCGTCGATACGCGGCCTCTTCGGGCGGAAGGAACCCGTGCGGGCGGGCTGAAGCCCGTCCGCTGTCAGCCGGCTGGCCGGACCGCGCGTCGCTCGCGCGCGGCCGCGACCACGAATCGATCGACCTGCTCCACGCCGCGCAGGTACGAGCGGTTGACCAGCACCACGTCGGTCTCCGGATCGCCGAACGGGATCTCGCCGACCAGCGCGACCGCGTTTGTCACCGGAAAGAAGAGGTCAGAGCCACGGTCCATCAGCCGCTCGGGCTCGGATCCCGGGTGGAGGAACACCGTGCCGATCACCCGGTACGGCGGCACCTCCAGGGTCACGTCGTAGGCAACCTTGTGCACCCTGAGCGCCGCCCTCTCGGCGTCGTTCAGGGGCGGCAAGGTCCGGTCACCGGCGAGGACCACGATCAGATCGTACGGGTCCACCTTCTGGAGGCCGGGCGCCGGCTGAAGGTCGGCCACGGCGTCCAGGGTCGACCACGCCACGTCCCCGATCGGGATGGCCTCGCGCCGGTTCAGGATGTCCAGCAGCCGCCCTTCGAGCTCCATGAACCCGACGAGCCGCCAATCCTCCGTCAACCCGTCGAAAGGCACGCCCGTCCGCGTGCGGGCGGCCCCGCCCGCACCGGCCGATCGGGCGGGCACGGCTGCCGCCCCGCCCGGCGTGGCCTTCGTGTTCGCTGCACTGTCGCGGCGATGGAACCCGAACGGCATCCGCTCAGTCCTCCGCCCGGCCGGAATGCTCGCGGATCGTATCGACCACGGCCGCGTCCGCCAGGGTGCTGGTATCCCCCAGCGTCCGGCCCTCGGCGATGTCCCGAAGGAGCCGGCGCATGATCTTCCCGGAGCGCGTCTTGGGCAGGTCCGGCGTGAACAGGAGGAACTTCGGGCGCGCGATCGGTCCGATCACGTAGGCCACGTGCTCGCGAAGCTGGACGGCGAGTGCGTCCGACGGCGCCTGGCCGGCCTTGAGGGTGACGAAGGCGAAGATCGCCTGGCCGGAAACCTCGTCCGTCTTGCCGACCACGGCCGCCTCGGCGACGGAGGGGTGGTCCACGAGCGCGGACTCGACCTCGATCGTGGAGAGCCGGTGGCCGGCCACGTTCATGACGTCGTCGACCCTGCCAAGGAGCCACAGGTAGCCGTCCTCGTCGCGCTTCGCCCCGTCGCCCGTGAAATACATCCCCGGGAAGCGGCTCCAGTACGTCTCGCGGTAGCGCTCCGGGTCCCCGTAGATGCCGCGCAGCATGGACGGCCACGGCCGCGTCAGGACCAGGTAGCCGCCACCGCCACTCGCGACCGGGTTGCCCGCGCCGTCGACGATCTCCGCCCCGATCCCGGGCATCGCGAACGTGGCCGAACCGGGTTTCGTGGTCGTGACGCCGGGCAGCGGGCTGATCAGGATGCTCCCGGTCTCCGTCTGCCACCAGGTGTCCACGATCGGAGCCCGACCCCCGCCGATGTGCTCGCGGTACCAGAGCCAGGCCTCCGGGTTGATCGGCTCGCCGACCGACCCAAGGAGCCGGAGCGAGCCCAGGTCGTGCTTCCGGGGGAACGCCTCGCCCTGCTTCATGAAGGTCCGGATCGCGGTCGGCGCCGTGTACAGGATGGTGACCTTGTATTCCTCGACGATCTGCCACCAGCGATCCCAGTCCGGCGTGTCCGGCGCGCCCTCGTAGAGGATGCTGGTGGTGGCGTTGGCGAGCGGGCCGTAGACGATGTAGCTGTGGCCGGTGACCCAGCCGATGTCGGCGGCACACCAGTAGACGTCGTCCGGCTTGATGTCAAAGACGGCCGCGTGGGTGAAGCTGCAGCCCAGCAGGTAGCCCGCCGAGGTATGGATGATCCCCTTCGGCTTCGCTGTCGTCCCGGACGTGTAGAGCAGGAAGAGCATCTGCTCCGACTCGACCGGGACCGGGTCGCAGTGGTCCGACTGGCGGCCCATCAGCTCGCCCCACCAGTGGTCGCGGCCCTCGACCATGTGGGTACCCTCGCCGAAACGATTGACCACGATCACGTGGCGGATCGACGGCGTCGAGGCGACGGCTTCGTCGGCGTGGTGCTTGAGGCCGACCCGACGGCCGCGCCGCCAGCCGCCATCGGCGGTGACGAGCACCTTCGCCTGCGCGTCGTTGATCCGGTCGGAGAGCGCCTCCGCGCTGAACCCGCCGAAGATGACGGTGTGTGCCGCGCCCAGCTTGGCACAGGCGAGCATGGAGATCGGGAGCTCCGGGACCATCGGGAGATAGATCGCCACGCGGTCGCCGCGGCGCACGCCCAGCTCCCGGAGCGCGTTCGCGGCCCGGTTGACCTCGCGCTGGAGGTCGCGGTACGTCAAGGTCCGGGTGTCGCCCGGCTCGCCGATCCAGTGGTAGGCCACCTTGTCGCCGAGGCCGCGCTCCACGTGCCGGTCCACGCAGTTGTAGGCGACGTTGAGCTCGCCGCCCACGAACCATTTCGCGTCCGGCAGGTTCCACTCCAGCGTCGCCCCGAACGGAGTGAACCAGTTGAGCCGCTCACGCGCCTGGCGAGCCCAGAACCCCTCGAAATCGGCATCCGCCTCCTCGTACAGGGCGGCGGTCGCATTCGCCCGTGCGGCGAAGCCGGGGTCGGGGGGGAAGGTCCGCCGCTCCAGCAGGAGTGCCTCGATCTCTGGGACGCGGGTGGGATCGGAGCTCACGCTGTGGCACCTCGGGGACTGCGTCGAACGGCGACGTCGGTCGTGACCGGATGATACGCGTCCCTCACGTGAACTCCGCGCCGGACTCCGCCCCATCCGAATCCGCGGCCGGGATCGGGAGCGGCGTATCCAGTTGCAGCCGTTGCGAGGTAGCGAGGCGGATGCCGTTGCGGACGAACGCCTCCAGGACTCGGCGCCGGAACTCCCCCGCGACCGCCCACTGCGCTCCCGGACTGACCGCGAACGAGACGAGGATCGGGATCCCCGGATCGAGCACCGGGTCCACCCGGAGGACGACGGGCGTCTCGATCAGCCGCGGTGCCCAGGCCGAATCGGCCGCGAATGCCTCTCCGACCGCGTTGATGACAGCCGTGGCCCGGGCGATGTCCGTGCCGTAGGCGACTGTGAACCGCTCGTTGACCTTGGCGAACCCGCGGGTGAAGTTGGAGGCAACCAGGATCTCGCCGTTGGGCACCGAGTGGACCGTCCCGTCCATGTCGCGGATCACGGTGCGCCGGAGGCCCACCTCCTCCACCGTGCCGCGGACGCCGGCGATCGCGATGATGTCGCCGATGCCGTACGGGTTCTCGCCCAGCACCAGCACGCCGTTCAGGTAGTCGCGCACGAGCTGCTGGGCGCCGAACCCGATCGCGCTGCCGATGGCGACGCCAAAGCCCAGCCCCAGGCCGCCGATGGCGGACCCGACCGACGGCAGGAAGACCGAGATGACAATGGCCGCGATGACCGCGATGGTGAACCAGCGGACGAGCCGGAGGCCGGCTGCGGCCACGGTCTCCAGGCGCCGGCCCCGCTCCGCGCGCCGGCTCGCCTGTTGCGCGGCGCCGAGCTCGCCTTCCCCGGGCGACGGGTCAGCGGCAGCCCTGGCGACGAAGGCCCGGACCACGCGGGCCAGCACGCGGTAGGCGAGCCAGGCGACCGCGACGACGATCACGACAACGAGCGCGTTGCCCGCCGTGACGAAAAGGAAGGTGCCCAGCCGGTCGGAGAGATCCTGCATCGCGGGCTGACTCTACCGCAGGTGCCGATGGCGCCGCGCGGTTGCGCCACGCAGGTCAGGAACCGGCGGGAGGGTTGGATGGGGCGCATGGGTCGCGTATCCTCCGGGGGTTCAACCCGCAGACCCGCTGACCCGTCACGCTTCGGGAGGCCGCCGATGTTCGCCGCCTACGCCGACGTGCCCGGCTACCCGCTCGTCTTCCCCGTGGTCTTCGGGGCGATGGCGTACTTCGCGCTCGCGATGGCGCGCCACCTGCGAGTCTTCGCGGCCGCCGGGCCGTCGAACCCCTTCGCGTCGGTCCCGAGCCGAGCCTGGGGACTCGTGGTGTACGCGCTGGCGCAGACGAGGATGTTCAGGGATGCCCGCGCCGGGCTGATGCACCTCGCGATCTTCTGGGGGTTCGTCGCCCTCACGATCGGGACGGTCGACATCATCACCGGCGGCCTCGTGCAGGCGGTCGTCGGCTGGCCCCTGGACGGCGCGCTGTGGACCGCGGCGACGGCGCTCCAGAACGTCGCCGCCGTGGGGGTGCTCCTCGCGATCGGCTACGCCTGCTGGCGTCGCCTGGTCTCGCGACCGCGCCGCCTGGCCTTCACGCGCGGCGCGCTCATCATCCTGGGCCTGATCGGCGGCGTCGTGGGCACGGAGCTGCTGGCGATGGCGCTCGGGGCGGCCCGATCGGGCGACCGACCCGGCGCGATCGTCTCGAATGCCCTGGCGGTGCCGCTGCGTGGGCTGGACCCGGGACTGCTCCAGGTCGGGTTCGTGGCCTGCTGGTGGACGCACATCGTCCTGGTGGCGGCCTTCATCTGCTACCTGCCGGGCAGCAAGCACCTCCATATCGCAACGAGCTTCTTCAACATCTACTTCCGCAAGCTCGCCCCGCGCGGCCAGCTCCCGGCCATGGACCTGGAGGCGGAGAGCAAGACGTTCGGGGTGCGGACGATTGCCGATCTGGGCTGGAAGGACCTGCTGGACGGCTTCACGTGCACCGAATGCGGACGCTGCACGGAAGCCTGTCCCGCGAACGCGACCGGCAAGTCGCTGGACCCGCGTGCCTTGATCATGGGCATCCGCCATCTGGCCGTGGACGCAGAGCGCGGGCTGAACCTGATCCCGAACAGCCCGCTGGTTCGCGAGACGTACGGCCTGGACGATCGCCTAACGCCGGCGGCCCTCGCGACCCCGATCGTGGACGCCGCGATCCCGTACGACGCGGTCTGGGACTGCGTGACCTGCGGGGCGTGCGTCGAGGCGTGCCCGGTGCTCATCGAGCACGTGGACAAGATCGTGGGGTTGCGCCGGAACCTGGTCCTCGAGGAGACGCGCTTCCCGCCGGAGCTCAACGGCGCCTTCCGCAACATGGAGCAGGCGGGCAACCCGTGGGGCAGCCCGCGCTCCGACCGGATGGACTGGACGAAGGACTTGCCGGTCCCGGTGCCAACCGCCGCGGAGCTGGCCCGGGCCGGAAC